>JBNJDB010000049.1:0-13761 GCA_051744465.1 Bacillota bacterium
ATATGCCCCTCTAATAAATCAACATATGCTACAGTATTAGCAATTATATCTACTTTATCATCATTATTCCCTAACTTTACTCTTTTTAAGGCTTCTTCTAAATTATTAATAAAATATCTTCCTAAATCATGCTCAGAAAACATTGCTTCAATCGGACCATCTTCAACATCTTGCTCAAGTTCAGCTACCATTTCTTCAAATAAAATATCTTCCTCTTTACCATGATGATGACTATCGGCATATTCTCTGACAAAATCTATTCCATCTTGAAATGCATCATAATTAACTTCCCCAGTATTTAAAACTTTTATTGCTAATTGACGCATTATCTTCAGCATTCTCTTGATATTATCATGTTCACTAATTAATAATTCAATTGGATCCATTTCTATCACTTCCTTTTATTGGTCATCAAGTTGCTTATTCATAAACTTAAGTAATGGAGTTAACTTAACTATAGTTGGTGCCCCTTTTAGCCAGACCACTTGGCGTAATACTTCAATTATTTCTTCTCGACTAGCACCTTCTTTAATTGCCTTCTTCATTTCAAGCTTGGCCCGTTGCTCATGATCATCAAAAATTGCAGTAGATAATGCAATTAAATATTTATACTTCAAAGGAATAACCTCATCCCGCCAAACAATATCATGATAATCAGAAATAATTTGTTGGAAATCATCGCCTAGTTCTTCACCAGTAAATACACCAGGGGGAATAAACCCCAACTCTTCTTTGAACTTCTCTTTCATTTCTTCTTTATTTAAATCCTTTTCTTCATTCATTCTTATCACTCCCTTATTTATATTTCGTATCATTCTTATTATTTCTTACTTACTACAATTATATTATATATGCTCAATTTTAAATTTTCTATGAGTTATATCACACATTTTTATTTTGATTAGAATTTAAATCCATGTCACAATTGATAATCATTATTAATATATAAATTATACTACTTTTCCCTCCTTTTGTCAATCAATAGTCATTATCATTTAACTAACAAACGATTATCGTTAATAATTACTTCCAGTTAACCAGGGATTGCAAATGAATCCTTCTTAAGTATTTTTAGCATCTTTTATTTCATAATTTTTGCTAGTTAAATATTTTTCTAATCCAATACTACTAATTATTATTAACGGAATAGACAATAAGATTCTAACTGCCGAAAACTTAATTCCCAAAAATGAAGCCTCAAAAAGCGTCATTGGCACTCGAGCTACAGCAGCAGCCCCTAAATAAGTAAAAATAACTGCTAACCGGGCCCCTTTTTTATGCAAACTAGAAGCGACTGGAAAAGCTACATATAATCCACCCACAGTAGTTCCAGACAATAATATAGCCCAAACAAAAGCTATAAAACCAGAATCATGACCTAAATGATATTCAATAGTTTCTTTATCAATCCAAACTTCAAATAGACCAATTAATAAAAAGACTAAGGGAATAAATTTAATCATAGTCAATAAAAACTCAACGAAATTATCATAAATTTCAATTCCTGGTCTATAATTATAAATAAAACTAACTAATAAAAAACTAGCAAAGACAAAACTTAACATATATTTTTTAATCTCTTCTAAATCCATAAACTCACCTCTCCATAAACTAAACCTATTGCCAACGAAACTACTATAGCTATTGCGAGTCCAACTAGATTTCTAATAATAGTCACTTGATGACCAAAAAATTCTTTTTCAACTGGATAAGTTAATATTCCAACCATCATCAAAGTTGTAGTAAAAGCCGATAGGACCATATAAGATACACCTTTTTCTAATAAAATTCCCGCTAACGGAAAAGCTACAAAGCCAGGCATAAAAGAAATTGAACCAAATAAAACTGCTATTCCAATACTAACTATAGGTTCACCACTGCCTAAATATTTAATAATAACTTGATCGGAAATAAAGTACAATGCCATAGCTACTAGAATAATCATATTCAAAAACACAGGTAAGTTCTTACGAAGTTTTTTTAGACCTAACTTCAATCCCTGTTGTGTCTTTTGAGCATCCATTAATAACAAAACTATAATGATAATAATTGTTAGACCATAAAACATATTAGTGCTCCTCCTATCTTCATTATTTTCCTAGTCCTAACCAAAAGAAATTAATTAATTCTCTTTTAGCCTCAGCAAAACTATAATTTTCATCTTCTACCACAGTAATTGCTATCCCCCTAACAGTTCTAAAAATTGCATTAGCAATCAATTTAGAATCGACATCTCTAATTTCATCTTTAGCTTTAGCCTGATCTATTAGTTCAGCAAATATTTGGGGTAATTCATTCTTAAAATTATTAACTGCTTCCAAACAATATTTTCGGGGCATTCCACTCTCCTGTACTAAAACAGTTGCTAAATTAGGGTTATCTTTTAAATCAGCAAAATGACGATTAAGAAACATAACTAGCTTATTTCTTAAAGTAATATCTTTTTCTTTTATATTCTTTAATAAATTAATCTTATTATTGAATTCAACTTCAAAAATATAATTCAATACCTCGTTTTTATTAGAAAAATAATTATAGACTGTTCCTACTGCTACACCAGCTTCTTTAGCAATCATTTTAACGGTAGTACTATGAAATCCTTCTTGTGCAAAAATATTAATTGCTTCTTTTCTTAATAGCTCTTTTTTCTCCATATTTTTTACCTCCTATTATTATTTTGAATGAATTATCATTCATTAATTGGTAAATTTTTTAAGCCACTAATTAATATCATAAAATTATATTCATAATGCCACTAGTTACCATAGCATTATGAATATAAAATTTAATCTTGCTCTAAAAATCTAAGTAGTCAATACATCCTCATAGAATCCATCTTTTATATCCCGCTGATAATTAAGTTCAGGGTTGATTGCAGTCAGAAATCCTTCAATCCAATTGCTATATAATTGATGCATTAATTCTACATCTACATCAACTTGCTGCCAAAATTCTGTATGGAGTTTCTGCTCATGACGCCAAACTATTCTATCTTTTTCCTCACTAACTACTCCTGATAATCTGTCACAAGGCATTCTTTTTAAAAAATTATTCTTTAATAATTCAAAAGTAGACTGTAGGTTATTTTCCCCTCCAGAAACTTCTTCTGCTACTTGCTCACCATGTATTTTATAAACTTCCAATAATAACTGCTTATCATCATATTTTTCCATTAATAGCTTAACTAAGCCTGCTTCTCTCTTTTGCGTAGCAATAATTGTCTCCTCTAACCAAGGATGAATTTGGCTATCACCAATTAATGATTTTAACGATTCGTCTCCTTTTAATGCACCATAATCACTTCTGACTTGTTCTATTATTGTTTCTAATTCATTACTATTATACTTTTCCTTAAAATCTTTTATGAGCTCTAGCTCTCTATCTTCAGCCAATTTAATTTGATTATACAACCAATGATGTACTTTTCCTAATCTATGACTCATCAAATCACTCCTCTTAATCATATTTGACTTGCAATAATTAGTATAGTACATATTGGATTTTATTACTTTGATATATATCACAATTAGCTATATTTTTAAGTAAAATCTTTTAATCTATCTAAATCGCTAATTATCATTTTCCTTCTGGAAATAGTAATTAAATTTTCATCCTTAAGTTTATTTAAAACTCGAGAAATAGTTTCTCTAGTGGTACCAATCATATTAGCCAATTCTTCTTGCGTTAATTTGAGGTCAATCCTTACTTTACCGCTCTGTTCCTGTCCATATTCTTCCGCCAAATAAATTAACAAATTAGCTGTTCGACAAGTAGTATCTTTCAAACCCATATCTCGTACTAATTTTTGTGCTCGACGTAATCTTTTACTCATTACATTTAATAATTTTACAGCAATTGATGGCTTATCTTTGATTAATTTTTCCATATCTTGGCTGCGAATCAAATTCAATTTAGAATCTTCTAGGGCTACAGCAGTAGCAGGATAATCAGCATTACCAAATAAAACAACCTCTGCAAAGATATTCCCCGGTTTAATAATTGTTAGAATCTGTTCATCTCCACTCTCTACCATTTTAGTCAACTTAACTTTTCCTGTCTCTAATAAAAATAAACCCTCTCCATCTTCCCCTTCAAAAAAGATCATTTCACCTTTTTTATAAGTACGACTCCTCATTATCTTTTCTATCTCTTGTAGTTCTTCATCTACAAGACTAGCAAAAAACTTATTATTTTTTAATAAATTTGACATATAATCACTCCTTCAATAATTAGCAACTAATCTATTGTTCTTATTAATTATAGCAAACTTTATAATTTAAATAAAGAAAAGCTATGCTCTAAATTGAGCATAGCTCCTTAAAATCTATTATTTTTTCTTTATTATAATCGATCGTGCTATTAAAAATCCTAAAGGCAATAAAATTAATAATTGAATTACAGGTAATAAACCAATATTAGTTTTAGGGAATAAGGGCATTTCCGAACTATAGCCCCATCTTCCAATATATAAAGCATGAACTTCAAAAAAGAAACTCGTAAATAAAGCATATAAAATAATTATAAATTTATCTTTACGATCCCACTTATCTACTAACCAATTTATAGAATCATTACCAACAGCTAAGATTAGAAATAATACTGCTGCTATTCCTACATCACCAATAGTAGCACTAACCATTAATTTAGTATGTTCAAAAGAACTTTGCCCTTCCATAGTATAAAAAACTCCACACTGTACATACTCCCAAATTCCATGTAATATTAATTGCGTAACAGCTATTATAATTAGATTTTTAATTGTTTTTTTCACAATTTATAAACTCCTTTTATTAGTTGACAGTTTATAATTGACAATTGACAGTTAAAAGTCAAAACCAGAATCAATTCATCTCTAAAATCTAGTTTGTCAATGAGTCTTAACGCAGTATAATAAAAAAGATTTTGCCAGTTTAATTTCAAATTTAATTAAACTAAATCTTTTTTTATTATACGAGTTTTAGACGAATCAAACTATATTTTTGAGCGAAGAAATTATTTTATATCAATTTCTAAAAGTTACACTTTATATAGATTAATCTTTATTCCCACAGCGGCAACTCAGTCGGCTGATGAAGTCCACGTTCTAAAGCTTCACCCTCATATTCTTGAATTACAAATTCACAAGCAAAAATGGTTGTTCCGGATTCTAAATGTCCACCATACAGGTTACCATCTTCATCACCTAAAGCAATATGGGCATGAACAATAGGCTCACCATCTTTTAAAGAAATATTCCCTTCTAAATTAATAATTTCTAAAGATTCATCTAACTCTTTACTATAATATTCTTTTGTTTCTTGATCATAGTAAGAAATAGTAGCTCCTTGAACAGCACCAATAGCAGAAATCTTACCAGCTTTAATCTCTTTCCCTTGCACAAAATCAGTTAATTCTTCTAATAAATCATCCCCAGTCTCTAAACGTCCTTGATAAATTTCTTCTAATGAAAATTTATTAAATAGCATTTTCTTCTCTCCCTCTAAAATAGTATTATTGCTAAAACTTAAAAACAGCGACCAATTATGATCGCTGTCTTTAAACTTATTTAGTTAAAACAACAGCTGCTTCTGGTGCATTAACTCGAAAAGTAAATGATTCGGTTAAGAAAAATTCTACTTTAGATCCCTTCTGTTGAGAGTAACCAATTGAAATATCTTGACCAGAAACAAATTCGAAATCTTCATTATCTTGTGGTACTAATAATCCTTGCCCCTCTAAACTAGGAGAATAGATGATATTCCCTTCTAATAAGCTTTCTAACCTTCTTTTAACTGGATATCCCTTATTGCTTTCTGATTCATAAATTAACGAATATAATTCAGAACCTAATAATAAATTATACGGACCTTTGATTCCTTCAGCAACAAGTTTTTTAGTTGCTTCTACTACTGGTTCTACAAGATCTTCACCAACTGTTACAACTTCATGTTCAGAAGCAGAAACTATACCAGTTATATTTGCTCCATCCAATCCCTTTAGTACCGCTTCATTTTCAGCTTGAGCAATCTTTTCCGCCGCTTCAATTAATGGATCAGTATCTACATCCTCGGCACCTCTTGTTAGAGATTCTAATTCATCAAGTTCTATTTCAAATGACACTTCAAGTTCAACTAATGGTAATACGTGACGCTTAGAATAAGAAACTTCATCAATAGAAGTATCAGCAATATCAGTTCTTCTTCCCGTATTAACAGCAGCAAAATCAGATCCCATTGGGCCATTATAATCAACTGCTTTTCTAGCAGTTAATTTTGAACTTAAAATTTCTCTAGCTTCATCATCAATAAAAGCCCACATTTCTTCAGTAATTGGTGCTAAATGTCTCTTTAGATTAGTCATTATTATTCCCCCTCTCTTTTTTACTTTAAACTATTAATCCCTAAGGAATCATCAGCTGAACTAGCATCAGATTCTTCTGTACCTTCTTCCTCTCCTTCTTCTAATTCAGTAATATCTCCTTCAGTAAATAGAAATTCACGCATGAATTCATCCCACTGCGGATAATTTCTACGCAACCATTCCAATCCCATACAAGCATGTTCAATTTCTTCATCTCGATTATGTTCAACAATTGCCTTTAAAGACTCATCAGAAGTTACAGCTGCTCGTTGATTATACCAATCCACTGCTTCTAACTCTTCCATTACACTTTTAATCATCCTATGAAAGTCTTTTGCCTCTTCGGGTAAATCATCTTCATGATACTCACTCATAATTATGCCCCCTTTAGTAGATTTATATAATTCAATTTAATTAATAACAATTACTATCTATAGTATAATAAATACTCACCTCAATGTCAATCTTTTAACAAAAATTAAGTATTTCTTTATCAAATTAAAGATTAATTTGCTATTATGTTGCTAATATATTAAAATATTTATATGAACAATATTAGTAATGGAGGCTGAAACTTATGGTAAAACCTGCTGACTTAGAAAAAGAATTTTTTGTAGTCTTGACCTTGAATTATGAAGATTTAGAACCAGCTATTAAAATCCAACAAATTGTTGCAGAAAAATATAATTTATACGAAGATAATGAATATCCTGAATTACACATAACTCTAGATAGAATTAAAAAAGAAAAGGTAGATACAGCACAAAAAATAGTTAGTACTATTGTTCAACAAGCTCCACCAATTGAGATTGAGATAGAGAATTTAAAATGTTTTCGTCACACTAATAACTTTTTAATTTTAGATGTAGCACCTACTCTATCTTTAGAAGAAGTTGCAAATTCAATCCACGATCAATTAGCAGAAAAAAACATCTCAACTATAGAAAACTATGAGGAATGGCAATATCATATTACATTAATTAGTAATTTTTTCGCCGATAACCCTATTCCTAAATTTGATCTAGACCAACTATGTCTAAATTTAGATGGTATTCCTCATCAAATTTCAACAACTGCTAAAGCAATTGAAATTTGGCGTCCAAAATTAGAATCTTCCGAAAAATTAATTTCATCTTTTAATCTTTAATTATCAATTTTATAAATAAATTCAATTGATTTTCTTTGAAAATGTAACTTTATTTCCAGGGGGATTGTAAGTTATATTATCACCAATCATATTTGCAATTATAACGCCTCGTCCTCGCTCAGATGACCCATCCAAATCTAATGTTTCCGTTTCTAAGGCCGACTTCCAATCAAACCCCTGTCCTTCATCTTGAATTGTTAATTCTAAATGAGAATTACTAATGAGCAAACTGATAGATACTTGTTTATCCTCTCCAAATTTATTACCATGTTCTATTGCATTAATACATAGCTCTTGAAAAGCAATCATAATTTCTTGTTTACTATTAGAATCAATTAAATTCTGTTTTAAAATATCAATAATTTTATTTTTTATAGTATAAACTTCTTCTAAATCACTTTCTATTTTCCAATTCTTTTCTATTCTTTCAGGTTGGTTATAATGAAAAGAGAATATAGTAAGATCATCTTTCCCTTCTCTAGTTCCACTAAAATTATAAAAATCATTCATAATTTCTTCTAAAATTACTTCAGGTGATATATAATGTTGCAAACTTATTATTTTTTTTAATCTATTAATACCATACTTTTCGCCACTACTAGTCTGTTCAATTAAACCATCAGTGGAAAAAAACAAACTATCCCCTGGTTGCAACTTTATAACTTTCTCTGTAAACTCATACTTATCTAAACCAATTACAGCAGATATAGGTAAATCAATACAATCAACCTCTTTAATTTCATTATTAGTAGTAATTAAAGGTGGCACCTGAATCCCAGCATTAGTTAATTTTAAATTCATATTATCTAAATTTAGAATTCCCACTTCTAAACAAATAAAATAATCATCTGGAAAATTTTCCTTTTTGAATTCTTTAATTACAAACTTAATTATATCACTAGGTAGAATTTCCTCTTTTCCCACAGGATTTAATAACAAAAAACTATCAATAGCCCCCCGAACAAAAATATTCAAAATTGCGCCATCTAAACTATGACCCGTCACATCGACTATATAGAAAATTAATAAATTATCAATTCTAATGAGATTATAAAAATCTCCTCCTATTTTTTTAGCTGGTTTATAAAAAGTAGCAAACTCTAAATCTTCTACTTCCGGAAATTGACTAGGTAAAAATCGATCATGTAATAGTTTAGCTTTATTCAAATCACGATTAATCTTATCATTAGCTTCCTTTAATTGTTCACTTTTTTCTTTTAACTCTTGTTCATATTCTTTTCTATCAGTAATATCTTCAGCAACTTTTAAATAATGATGAATATCACCATTATTATCTTCAATTGGGGAAATAGAAGCATCTTCCCAATAAAAACTTCCATTTTTCTTTTGATTATAAAATTCATCTCTCCATTCTGTACCTGCTTTTAAATTTTGCCATAAATCATTATAAAACTCATCAGAATGAATTCCAGATTGCAAAATTTTTGGGTTTTCTCCTACTACTTCTCGATACTGATAACCTGTTATTTCAGTGAATTTGGGATTGACATATTCAATTTTACCATTATCATCAGTAATCACTACAGTACTAGGACTTTGTTCAACTGCTTGACTTAATTTATTTACTTCTTCAGTTATTTTTTTAATAATAATCTTATAAATCAGGTAAACTGATATCAATTTAAACATATATCCCAAAGGATGCGACCAAACTTCAATTTCTCCATAGTAAATAAGGAATAGTTCTGAAATAATTGTCATCACAATTGCTGCTAATAATAGTTGATTATTAGCACTATGAAATTCATTTCTTTTTTTCAATAATACTACAATAGCAGTTATAAAAGCAAAAATAATAGCAACTTCAAATAAAAATTCAAAATTACTAATCCATCGCAATTTAATAATAGATATTAATAATAACAAAGATCCTATAAAATAAAAACTCACAAACTTTACTAGTTTTAATTTTCTTTTCAGAAAAACAAAAGAAAATAATAACGAAAATGATTCAATAATTCTAGACGCTATACGCAGTTGATTATTTATATCAATATTAAAATTATTAAAAATAATAATATCATGATAACTCAAAAAATATAATACATCAAAAAATACTACAAATCCATAAATAACTCCTAAATATATGAAATAGCTATCCCGATTAATCTTATAGATATTATAAACTCTAATACAAATAATAAACATATTAGTAGCTAATATGAACATTATTAATTCCATAATACTATAATATAATAATTGATTTTTTACAGCCAAATAAGAAAAAAATAATATTAAAAAGAAACCCATAATCAATTCTAATATTTTTTTACTTGATTTTGCTTCCATAATAAAGTCCCCTTTATAAATAAAAGATATAAAAAAAGGTCTGATAGCTATCAGACCCGTTACTTTATTTTAATCCTTCTATATCTAAAACTTTATCTAAATGGATCATAGAAAACATTTTTTGAACGTATTCACTATTAACATTAATTATCTTCAATTTACCATTTCTCTCTTTTAAACGTTTATGAATTAACAATAATTTACCTAACCCTGAACTATCAACACTCTGTACCTTATCAAAATCAATAATAATCTCAGTATATCCTTCTTCAATCAATTCTAGTAATTCTTCTTTAAGACTTTGTGAATTAGTAATATCAATCTTTTTATCAGCTACTAATGTAGCCTGAGTTTGATTATCTTTTTTCACTTCCATTATTGACACCTCCAAATTAATCAAATATAGTTAAATTATCATTTTTATTTTTTTCTTTGTACTTACTAACATACTCTCTTTCTTGTTCTTTAGTTTTTTGCAAATAACTTTTCATTCCAATTCTTCTTAAATAAACACTAAAATCATTTGGAAAAAAATATATTTTCCGCCCTTCTTCTCCGCCAGTATCTCTTGCTAAAATTGGAATATTCTCATTTTTTAAATAAGATACTGCAAAATCAATATTAGCATATCCAACACCTTTATCATTAAGATTAAGAACTTTGCCTCCACCAAAAATTTTGGCCCTTAAACTACTCCGCTGAGCACCTTTTTTTAACATCCCATTAATCAATAATTCCATAGCATGAATACCATAACGTGAATCCTGATTTAATAACATTTTTTCAGTATTAGCGCTTTTAGAAATCATAATATGATTAATACCTGCTACCTGATTATATCTATCCAACATACAAACCGCAACACAAGAGCCTAATAAAGTTGTCAATACTATATTGTTTTGATTACTAATATGATATTCTCCAGGAAAAACTTCTACCATAGGTCGATCAAATTTATGGCTAAATGTTTTTTTCATAATTAATTCCACCATCTCTAAATAAATTATAGCAAACTATTTATTAAAATAAACTACAATTTTAAAAAAAGATTAAACTAATCACAGGAGCTAACCTGTGATTAGTTTAATTAAAGCTATGCTTTCCATAACCCATGAACATCACAATATTCTCTAACTTTTACTATTTCACTTGCTTCAACTGCAAACTCAGCTTTTGGATCATCACCAGGGTTCAACTCAGCTCTTAGTACTTGATCAGAAGTTAATACTTCAATAAACCTAATAGAATGATTTTCTTCCATTGGATGCAAAGTAGTTCCTACTACTACCTCAACTCCACCTTCTATTTCATTAACTACTGGAACATGCTTTTCATTAGCAGCATCTTCAGTCTGCTCCTCTAATTTCTTCATATCTTCACCACAACAAACTAAAGCAGGTTGTCCAGCTTCAGCAACCTCAACAACATTACCACAAATATCACACTTATAAATATCTCTCTTTTCTATTCCCATTAATTAATCTCCTCCTTTAAATTATTAGTTACTTCTTTTAATTTATCTTCACCAGGTACATATTGTACCTGAATCTGATCTAGCATATTAAAATTACATTCATCTTCTAATACTTCTGCTACTTGTTTAACACTCTGACCACCCCAACCATAGGATCCAAATGCTAAAGCAGTCCTATTCTTCGGGGCCAAACCTTTCAAATAAGTTAAGAACGAAGCAACAGTAGGTAACATATTATTATTTAAAGTAGGTGACCCTACACAAATATATTTAGCAGATAAAATATCAGTCATAATATCAGAAATATGAGTGATACCTAGTTTTCTCATTTTAGTATTAATTCCTTGCTCTTCAAAAGAATCTTTTACTGCATAAGCAATTTTTTTAGTTGATTCCCACATTGTATCATAGACAATAACTGCTTCTTCATCAGTTTCATTAGCAGACCATTTTTTATATTTATCTAAAATTTCAGCAATATTTGACTTCCAAATTAAACCATGAGAAGGAGCAATCATATCAATATCAAGATCAGCTACTCCATTCAGAGCTCGCTGTACCTGCTGACCATACGGCAACACAATGTTAGCATAATATTTTTTAGCTTCTTCCATGACTATACCTAATTCATAATCTTCAGCAAATCTCTCTGAAGAGGCTAAATGTTGCCCAAATGCATCATTAGAAAATAAAATTTCATCCTCAGGCAAATAAGCAACCATATTATCAGGCCAATGAACCATTGGCGTCAATACAAAATCCAAATTTTTAGTTCCTAAATCAAGACTGAAGTTAGGCTTTACAACCTCAAAATCCCAATCTTGCTCATAGTGCTTAGCTAACCCTTCTTTTCCCTTAGGTGAAGTAACAACAGTAGCATTTTCAGCTACTTCCAGCAATTTAGGCAAACCACCAGAATGATCCATTTCTACATGATTAGAAACTACATAATCAATTTCAGATGGATCAATAATATCAGATATTCTTTCAATCATTTCATCATACAAGTAATGCTTTACTGTATCAACTAAAGTAATTTTATCATCAACAATTAGATAAGCATTATATGTAGACCCTTTTTGTGTCAAATAACCATGGAAATTTCGCAAGTCCCAATCTATTCCTCCAACCCAATATACATCTTCTTTCATTTCTACTGCTTTCATTTTCTATTCCTCCTTATAATAACTTATATAAATATCTAAAATACCTCTATTATATTATTATTATCAATAACAATAATAATTCCTGCTCTTTTTTTAAAAAATATATTTTTTTCAGAATAAACTTTATAATTAATTTCAAAAAATTTTAAAATAACAGTTGATAGCCCAGCCTTAATTTGTTATAATTTATTCAGTTAACCACTAATAAAAACAGTTTACAAAGGGGTGATGATTATTAAAACTAAAGATTTAATTTTAGTAGCTTTATTTGCAGCTTTAACAGCTATTGGAGCATTTATTAAAATCCCTACACCATTTGGAGTTCCTTTTACTTTGCAACCATTATTTGTAATGTTTGCTGCTAGTTTATTAGGGGCCAAATTAGGACTACTAAGTCAATTAGTATATATTTTTACAGGATTAGTTGGGTTTCCTATTTTTACTAGAGGAGGCGGGATTCATTATGTCCTACAACCTAGTTTTGGCTATCTACTTGGATTTGCTGTAGGAGCTTATGTAATAGGAAAAATCATTGAAAATAGAGACAAAACTATTAAGAACTTTTTTATTGCTAATTCAATTGGCTTACTAATCTTTTATATTCTAGGAGCAACTTATTTATATCTAATCATGAATTTTTATTTAGGAAAAACTTATTCAATTAATAAAGCTATAGTAGGTGGCTTTTTAATATTTTTACCATGGGATCTTATTAAAGCAACTATTGCTTCAATAATTGCTCCCAAAATTATTACTAGAATAGCAAATATTGCTCCAATTTATACAAGCAATGATTAAAAAAAGCCTTTTGGGTCTTAGACCCAAAAGGCTTTTTAGTTATTGTTAGCAACAACCGCCAGAACAGCCATGATCATGATCAGATCCACAACCACTTTCTTCACCCTGAATAGCAGTGCTTAAAACATTATTAACTTTTTCCATAATTTCATTAAAACCTTTTTGCTTATCCATTAATTTGCTAATGATTTCATTTTCTTGCATTTCAGAACGCATAGACTGTAATTCAGTCTTCATATCTTCATCTATCTCTTGACCAGCTTGTTGTAGCATTTGTAATTGTTGTTGCTTAGACTGAAACTTCTGCATAATATCTTGTGCTTCCTCATCATTTTCTAATTCTTTTTCAACTTCTCTTAATTCCTCAAATTCAGTAGATTCTGAAATAGCATTTGCTAATTCTTCTGCTTTTTCTTCTAGTGACATTATTTAATCTCCTTTCGTAAATCAAAAATTATTTTATCCTTAATCTGCTACTTAATATTAACATTATTTAGGCAATATGTAAACATTAATTTAAGATTATA
>JBNJDB010000050.1:0-13509 GCA_051744465.1 Bacillota bacterium
TTTACTCTAGTTTTTACTCTAGTTTTTACTCTAGTTTTTACTCTAGTTTTTACTCTAGTTTTTACTCTAGTTTTTACTCTAGTTTTTACTCTAGTTTTTACTCTAGTTTTTTTATTCTTTTTATTCTTTTTATTCTTTTTATTCTTTTCTATTCTTCTATTCTTCTATTCTTCTATTCTTCTATTCTTCTATTCTTTTCTATTCTTCTTATTCTTTTCTATTCTTATAAATTGTTTTGATCTTGAATTACCAGGATGATTCTTGTTTGAACGAAGTGAGTTTGAATCATCCACTGACCTTTTGGTTACTTTTGTGTCAAGACAAAAGTAACAACAACCTAGAAAAAGTAACAACAACCACTACAACATATCAAGAAAAGAAACAGATTTTAATTTCTTATCAATTATAGTTTCAATATAAGCAGGGATTATAGTTCCTAACTCATCTTTAGCGTACTCCGGTAGATCTACTTTCATGATTTTTTTATAATTTAAATTTAACAGCCGCTCCATAAACTTAACTGTCCCTAAACTAATCTTCTGATTCCACTTTCTGGAACAACTAGGGCAGGTTAATCCACTTTCTGAAGTAGAAAAATTAAAATTAACATCTAATTCAGCACTACATTTCACACAAGAATCTATATAAGGTCGATAACCAAGCAAATTTAATACTTTTAATTCAAAAGTTCTAATAATCAAATCATTTTTATCAGAACTAGCTAATAACCGATAAGTTAATAATACTAACTTAAATAAATTTGGATTTGGATTTTCATCAACAGTTAACTCATTAACTAGTTCTGACACATAAGAAGCATAAGACATTTTAGCAAAATCATTCCTTAACTCAGCAAAAGAATCTTCAATATCACACTGACTTAAATTCCCGAGATCAGAATTACCTTGGTAAACTAAAATATGATTATGGGTAAAGGGTTCTAAACCAGCTGCTAAAGTACTTTTGGTCTTGCGAACCCCTTTAGCCACAACTCTAACTTTACCACGTTGTTTGCTAAATAATACAATTATTTTATCTGCTTCTCCTAATTCATAATGACGTAATACAATAGCATCTGTATCATAAAGTCCCATAACTAATCAGTCCCTACTTTTCATCTTCTTCTAATCCCTTACCAGTAACTACTTCTACACCATATTCTGTACCAATTCGATTTGCCCCAGCATCTAACATCACAATTGCATCATTGAAGTCTTCAACATTTCCTAAGGTTTCCACTCCTGTATTACGACCAACTACTTTTCTAATCATACTTACTTCTTCTGGCTGAGAATTAACAGGAGCAAACCCAGTTGCTGTTTTAATAAATCCAATCCCTTGTTTTTTAGCTATTTTACTAATTTTTTTAATCTCTTCATCAGTTAAATAACATGTTTCAATAATTAATTTAGTTATGATATCTTTAGTAACACCAGCTACTTTAGTAGAATCAATTACTGCTTTTATTTCTTCTTTTAATAATTCCCAGTTACCTTCTTTAATTGCACTAACATTAGCTACCATTTCAATCTCTTGTGCCCCATTTCGAACAGCATCTTTCGTTTCATAGGCTTTAGTCTCTACCGTCTCTGCCCCTAATGGAAAAGCAATTACTGTTGCTACTTTAGCTGAATTATCTTTTAATAATTTAGTTGCTAATGGCACATAACAAGGTTGCACACATACAGCAGTTAAATTATACTCTTTAGCCTCATCACATTTTTCTTTTACATCATGTACTGTAGCCTGTGGATCTAAAATAGTATGATCAACTATCTTTGCCATATTCTTTGGTTTTATTGCCATTCTAAATCACCCCACTACATTAAATATTTTAATAAAAACTTAGCTAACATAAAATAAATAAACAAACCTGAAACATCAATCATAGTCGTTATAAATGGCCCTGCTGCTACTGCAGGATCAGCACCTAAATAATCTATAATAAAAGGAGTAGTAGTCCCCACTAAAGTTGCAGTCAAAATAGTAAAGAACATTGCCAATCCTACTACTGCCCCTATAAAATAGCCTCCTTGCCAGAAAAAAGCTATTAAGCTAATGACCACACCACAAATAAAGGCGGTTACTGCACCTACTTTAACTTCTCTATAAATATGCTGGAACATCTTAGAAACATCTAAATCACCTGTAGCTAAGCCTCGAACTACTATAGCTAATGACTGCGTTCCAGCATTTCCACCTGTACCAGTTAAAGTTGGTATAAAAAATGCTAAAGCAACTACTTCAGATAAAGCCGCAGAAAAGCTTCCAATTACAGTTCCTGATAACATACTAGCAAATAATAAAATTAATAGCCATGGTAATCTTTTTAAAACCCCACTAATAATTCCATCAGTAGTAGTTTTTAATTCAAAATCAGAAGTAGCAGCCATTTTATAGATATCTTCTGTAGCCTCTTCCTCCATTACATCTAAAGCATCATCTACAGTAATGACCCCTACTAACTGATTATGTTTATTAATCACGGGAATAGCTAACAGATCATATTTAGACATCTGCTGAGCTACTTCTTCTTGATCGAGGTTTACTTTAGCTTTAATAACTTTTCTATGCATTATTTTATTTAATTTAGTCTGTGGGTCAGCTGTAATTAATTCCCGCATAGAAATAACCCCTACTAACTCTTTATTGGAATTTATTATATAAATATAATAAATCATTTCTGCTTTAGTTGCAACATCTCTAATCTTATCAAGTGCTTCATTTACTGTTTTATCATCTTTAATAGCCAAATATTCAGTAGTCATAATGCCGCCAGCACTTTCATGGTCATAACCTAATAACTCTTGAATCTGCTCGGCATCTTCATTCTTCATTAATTTTAATAATTCTTTACTTTGACCAATAGTTAATTCTTCCAACAAATCTGCTATATCATCAGCATACATTTCATTTAAAACAGCTTTTACTTGCTCAGGAGTTAAAAAATTCAATAAACTATTGCGGGTAGTGCTATCTAATTCGGTAAAGGAAAAGGCTAACTTTTCTAAAGACATAATTGGGATTATGAATTTTAACTCTTCTGCAGATAATTCAGCAACTAATTCTGCCATATCAGCTGGATATAATTTAGAAAATATTTTCCTAATTTTAGTTTTGTTTTGATTATCAATTGCTCTTTTTACTTTCTTAATTACATCTGAAACCCCCATCTATATTACCCCCGATAGCCTAGCATTTTCAACGCATCTTCCTTATCACGCCAATTTTTCTTTACTTTGACCCATAAATCCAAATAAACTTTAGTATTTAAGAGTTCTTCAATCTCAGTTCGCGCTTCACTACCAATTTTTTTGAGCATTTTTCCATTTTTCCCAATCAATATTCCTTTTTGCGAACTTCGTTCGACATAAATATTAGCTCGAATATCAATTAAGTCTTTGTCTTCTCGCTCATTAAAATCTATTATTTCTATTGCTACTGAATGAGGGACCTCCTCATGAGTATAATTCAAAACTTGTTCGCGTACTAGTTCCGTAATAATAAATTGTTCAATCTGGTCTGTTATCATATTATCAGGATAATATTGAGGACCGGTAGTTAAGAAATCAACCATAGTATCCAATAAATAATCCAAATTTCTCTCTTGCAAGGCAGAAATAGCCACTACATCTTCAAAATCTCCCAAACGTTGATAGAGCGATATTCTTTGCTCTAAATCGTCAGGTTTTTTATCAATCTTATTAACTACTAATACTACTGGAGCATCTAAATTAGTTAATTTATTAGCTACTTTTTTATCATCAGAATTAGGAGCATAATTAGCATCAACCATAAATAACACCAAATCAATTTCCTTTAAAGCATTATAACTAACTTCATTTAAATACTGCCCCATCTTATCTGTAGACCGATGCACACCAGGTGTATCAATGAAAATCAACTGAGCATCATCTAAAGTCAAAATACATTGGATTTTATTTCTTGTTGTCTGAGCTTTACGAGAAGTAATTGCTATCTTTTGACCAATCAAATTATTAATCAATGTTGATTTACCGACATTAGGCTGGCCTACTACACTTACAAAACCTGATTTAAATTCTTCATTTCCTTGCAAATCATTCATTTATTAAATGCCTCCCCTTATAAACTTAATTTCATAATTATCCGATCTTCTCCTGCCCCATATTCTGCTTTGCGATAAGCAATTTTCTCAAAACCAAATTGTTGATATAAATCAATGGCAACTTTATTATCGGGCTCAACTGTTAATTCTACTCTATTTATTTTGTGCTCTTTTAACTTATTTAATGAGTCATCTAATAATTTTTTCCCAATCCCTTGCCCCCGATAATCTTTATCAACAGCTAAACCATATAAATAAGCCGTTCCTACTTCGTTAAAATCTCGCATATATTCTATAACAGCTACTGGTTTTTTATCCACCATTGCCATATATATTGCACCATGGTAAATCAGAGGCGGAAACCCCCACCGATTTAAACCACCTTCACCAAAAGCCTCTTCTTCAATTTCAATCAAATCTTTAATAATACCTTGAAAATTATTAGTTAATTTTTTAATTTTTATATCCATAGTTTTCACCTCTAAATTTTGGGATAACGGTTCCAGCTGAAACTACATATTTCAGACCTTCTTCTACTGTCATTTCTAAATTGATCACTCTATCTCTAGGCACCAAAGCTAAACGACCTGAAGTTGGATTAGGAGTAGTAGGAACAAAAACGTTAACTAATTCTAAATCAGTTTTATTATCAATTTCTCCCGTATTATTATTCGTTAAAAACCCAATCTGATAGACATCATCTTTAGGAAATTCAATTAAAACAACATCTTCAAAGGCAGTCTTTTCTCTTAAAAACATGCCACTAACTAATTGCTGTACTGTAAAATAAATCTTTCTAACTATCGGAATTTTATCTAAAATTTTTTCCCCTAACTCAATCAATTTCTTGCCTATTACATTCCGAGCTATAGCTCCTACAGCTAAAATTATAGCTAAGGTTAATAATAAACTTAAAATTCCATAACTATCATGTTCAAAAACCAATTTGACTACTGGACCAAATTTATTCTCTACTAGATTAACTACTGCTACAATTATTGATACAGTTGCCCACAGAGGAAGTAAAGCAACTAATCCTGCTATAAAATAATTACGTATTTTTTTCAACATCACTTATTCCTCCTGTTCTAACTCACTAAAAGCTGTAGCATCATCCTTTTGAATCTCTACTTTAGATATCCTCCGCTGACTAATTTCAGTTACAATAATTTCCAAGTTAGAAAATTCTACTTTTTCTCCCTCAGCTGGTACATAGCCTAACATACTCAAAACAAAACCACTAATAGTCTCATAATCTTCTTCAGGCAAAGAAATTCCTAATTCATAATTAATTTCATCAATATCAACTCGACCATCTACAATAACTCTATTATCAGTAGTCTCTTTAATTAATTTTTCTTCTTCATCATATTCATCTTGAATATCACCAACTATTTCTTCTAACAAATCCTCAATTGTAACTAATCCTTCTGTTCCACCATACTCATCTAAAATAATAGCCATATGTATCTTTTCTTTTTTCAATTCACTAAACAAATTATCAATTTTTTTGCTTTCAGGAACATAATAAGCCGGACGCATGATTTTCTGAATTGTTATATCAGATTTATCTTCTTTAAGTAATGGTAACAAATCTTTGGCATACACAATACCAACAATATTATCAATTGTTCCATTATAAACAGGAATTCTAGATAAACCCCTATCAATTACTATATCTCGCAATTCCTCTATAGAATCATCTATATCTACACAAACCATATCAATTCGAGGAACCATTAATTCCTTCACAGTAATATCATCAAATTCAAAAATACTATTAATCATCTGTCGCTCATCTGTCTCAATAACTCCCTCTCGAACTCCAACTGCTAAAAATCTTCTTATTTTATCTTCGCTAATAAAGGGCTTAGTTCCTAGCGAATGTTCATCTTTATTAACAACTTGCACCAAAAAGCTCAACCCTTTAACCAGCGGAAAAAATAAATAGTAACAAATTTCAATCGGTCGAGCAACAGTCATAGAAAACTGCTTTGCTTTTCTAGTAGCTAAAGATTTAGGAGTGATTTCACCAAAAATCAATAATAACAAAGTAACAACACCAGTTGAAATTCCTACTCCAAAATTATTAAAAACAGTGGTAGCAACTTTAGTAGCTATAGCAGAAGCTGCAACATTAACTAAATTATTACCTACTAAAATAGTAGTCAATAAATTATCAGGCTTTCGCAATAAACCATCAACAATTTTAGCTTTTTTATTTCCTTCTTGTGCTAAATGTCTGATTTCAACTTTATTTACTGACATTAAAGCTGTTTCCGAACCGGAAAAAAATCCTGATAATACAAGTAAAAATACAAAACTTACTGGTTCATACCAGTTCAGTATTCCCATACAACAATTCCTCCTTAGAATTTTTACTTACAAATATAATAACTGTAATAAAACCATTCCTATTATTAGTCCTAATACTGCTCCCCAAAAAACTTCTTCCCATTTATGAATACCACTTTCTACCCTACTTTGTGCTACCAATAAAGTTAGAATCAAACTTAAAGCTACAACTAAAGCATTATCAGCTATAGTAATAATAATAATTAATAAACAAAAGGCAGTTGCAGCATGCCCACTAGGCATACCTCCTTGCAAAGGAGTCCCTTTGTTAAAATACAGTTTAATAATAAAAACTATAGCCACTACAATAACTATTGCAATAAAAGTAATATGCATTATGTTTTCTCTCAATTTAAAAAGTAAATTAAGAGTTAAATCTAATTTGGTAGAAAAAATCACATAACCAACTACAATTGCATTCAGGGCAGTAATTAATACTGCTCCTGCTGAAATATCTTTGATTATTTCTATCTGTTGATGATACTGCTCAGTTATCAAATCACATACTTTTTCAATAGCGGTATTAAGAATTTCGGCTACAATTACTATACTACTAGTTAATAATAATATTAACAACTCTAATTTGGATATATCTAATACCAGACTTAAAATTATAACAATAATTGCAGCCAAAAAATGAATTTTTACATTTCGTTCCAAAATAATCGCCTTTGCTATTCCCTCAATCGCATTATTAAAGCTATCAGCTAAATCCTTAAATAATCGCATTAATCTCTAGTTAAATTTAACTGAGTTAAAATTTCTTCTTCTAGTTGGCGCATTACTTTTTTTTGGGTCGGATTATGATGATCATAACCATTTAAATGTAACATACCATGAACTATTAAAAAGCCTATTTCTCGAGCTAAAGAATGATTGTATTCTTCAGCTTGGTCTTGAGCACGGGGAATAGAAATAATTATGTCACCTAATAATTCTTCATCTTCTTGCGGGAAAGACAAAACATCAGTGACTTCATCCTTACTACGAAACTTTTGATTCAACTTTGCAATATGCTGATTATCAACTAAAGCAATACTAACTTCTTTATCAATTTCTTCACGATTTAAAACCTCTTGACTAACAGTTCTTATCAAATCATTGATTTCTGAAGTTATTGTCAACTCATCTTGTAAATCATTAATTAGAATTGCCATTATTTTGTCCCCCTTTATCAAATTGTTGCGCTAAATTATCAGGATATTCAATTCGATTATGAAAAATACCTTTTAAGATATCAACAAATGATTCTGCTATATTATCTAAGTTATTTAAAGTCAAATCACTTCTATCTAATTGCCCTGTATCAAGTTTTTGTTTGATTAAATCACGCACTAATTTTTCTAATTTGCCCGGATTACTTTGGGCGGTTGGATTCGACCTTATTGCTGCTTCAACCATATCAGCTAACATTATTAAAGCTGCTTCTTTACTTTTGGGTTTAGGACCATCATACCTAAATTCATCTTCATCAACTCGCTTATACTTGTCATCATGAACAGCTTCTTGATAGAAAAAAGATACCAGACTAGTTCCATGATGCTGTCTAATAATATCAATTACATCTGAAGGCAACTTATATTCTTGAGCTAACTCCACCCCATCTTTAACATGCGAAGTAATAATTAAAGTGCTTAAATTAGGAGATAAGTTATCATGAGGATTTTCTGAACCTATTTGGTTTTCAGTAAAAAAGTACGCTCGTTTCGTTTTGCCAATATCATGATAATAGGCTCCTACTCTAGCTAATAAAGAATCTGCCCCAATCGTATCTGCTGCAGCTTCTGCTAAATTACCAACTATAACACTATGATGATAAGTTCCTGGGGCTTCTAATAATAATTTCTTTAACAATGGATGATTAGGATTAGATAACTCTAATAGTTTAACTGGTGAAGTAATTCCAAAAATATTTTCTACATAAGGCAAAAAACCATTAGTTACAATTGCTACAATAACTCCATTTAACATTCCTAAAGGTACAATCTTTAAAATTTGGATCCAATCAAAAGAACTATCAATTAACATAAAACCAAAGATAGCTAAAGAACTAACGCCCCCTACTATAAACCCGGCTCGAACTAGATCTGTCCGTTGACTTAATTCTGAAACACTATAAATACCTGTTAAACCACTAACTATAATCACAGCAATACCTGCAATTCCACCATTAGTAATCAAACCTACCATAAAAGATAAAACTACAGTAAATAAGACTGCTAAATCAGTATCTAATAAAACAGCAATCATAATTGAACAGGCTGCTACAGGAACTAAAAAACCAGGGTTATCTAATGGTAAATATTTAGCTATATTCGCCATGAGAAGAATTATGATTGGCAATAAGCCTAATAGGGCTATTATACCATTATCCTCAACCATCTGTGGTTGATATTGTAAAATATACATCACAGTCAATAATGCTAAAATTAATATAATAATAATATAACCTACAATATTCAAATAATTATTTTTAGGACTCAATAAACCTACAGCCTCTAACTTTTCTATATCTTCTGCCGTTACGACCCGCCCATGGCGAATGATAATTTCACCTTTATGAATAGTTTTAGTTACCTGTTCTAAATCAATACTTTCCTTTGCCAGATTTTTCTTTTTTTCTGTTTTTTGCTGGTCATAAAGTAAATTAGGTTCCATTAATTGCTGAGCTAAAGAAGTTATAATTGATTTAGATAATTCAGGTAGCTCTAACTCTTGAACTTCTTCTGCTAAATCTAATTTGATAGTGTCTATTTGGTCACTTTTAACTCCTTTATCTAAATATTTAGTTAATAATTGCTTAGAGGTCTCTTTAATGTTATTTATCACCTGCAAATCACTATCTAACAAATATTTAATTTCTTTATCTGTTAGATCTAAATTACTACGTTCTTTTGTTTTAGCTATTTTCTCTTTCATCTTTAAATCTTCTTTTTTTATTTTAGTAACTATACTAAAAAAATTATTATTTTTAGCAATTATCCGCTCTAAAATAACCTCATCTTTTTGATATTGTTTATCAATCTCTGCTGCCAATTTAGCTTCTTGTTTAGCCTTTTGGTCTTGGTCAATATAAGTTACTGTTTTTGGTGCCTTAATATCTTTCTCACTAACTTGTCCTACTTGCAATTTATTAGGTAATAAATCTATAGTTACAATACCTGCTAAAAGAATTAGTACTACAACTAACCAAATAATCTGCTGGAACTTTTTATTTTGATAGAAATTAAAGTTACTAAAATCAAATTTATCTTTTAAATTATCTAAAAAAGACATATTTCCCACTCCTAAATATCAGGTTTGCACTACTTACCTCTAATCATGGCTGATTTATTTTGTTCCTTCATAAGCATCAATAATATCTTTAACTAATTGATGACGTACTACATCTTTATTAGTTAAATAAGTAAAATTGATTCCAGCAATATTCTTTAATATCTCCTCAGCTTGAGCCAAACCAGATTGACCTCGATGGGGCAAATCTACCTGAGTAATATCTCCAGTAATTACTGCATTAGAATTGGGACCTAAGCGAGTTAAAAACATCTTCATTTGTTCTTTAGTAGTATTTTGTGCTTCATCTAAAATAACAAACGAATTTTTTAAGGTTCGGCCTCTCATATAAGCTAAAGGGGCAATTTCTATAATTTCTTCTTCTAATAATTCATTTACCTTTTTAGAACCTAACACATCATATAATGAATCATATAAAGGACGCAAGTAAGGGTCAACTTTTTCTTGCAAATCACCAGGTAAAAACCCTAAATTTTCTCCTGCTTCTATTGCTGGACGAGTTAAAATTATCCGCTTCACTTGCTTACTCATTAAAGAATTAACTGCCATTACTACAGCCAAATATGTTTTTCCCGTTCCTGCTGGGCCAATTCCAAAAACAATATCATTAGTCCGTAAAGCATCAAGATATATTTTTTGTCCTATAGTTTTAGGTCGAACTTTTTTACCACTGTTTGTAACCTGAACAACATCAGAATATAAATCAGTTATAGAAACCGTATCCTTGCGAGCCAATTCAATCGCATATTCAATTTCTTTCTCTGTCAAGCGACCTTGCCGATTAAAAATTTGGTTTAAATCTTCAAATAAATTAATAACCTCGTGGACATTTTCTGAGCTACCAGTTACTTTAATCTGATTGCCCCGCGCCACTATCTGAACTCCAAAATCAGATTTAATTGTTTCTAAATAACTATCTTGTTTTCCAAACAAATCTTGAGCTACCTTATTATCTATTGTAATTTCTTTAGTTTGTTTAGTCAACTACTCTTCCCTCCTAGCTGTAATATCTTCTTCTACTTCAACAACTGCTTTTACTCTAAATAATTTTTCTTCTTGTTTGAGTTTGATTAATTTTAAATCACTATTCATTATTATAACTTCTTTTGGTACTTGCTGCAAGATACTTTCTATAGCTTTTTCCTTTGCAATCTCTTTTGCTCTTTCTATAGTTCTCTTGCTGTGCAGCTTTTTTTGCTTAATATACTTTCTTGTAACTATTTCTAGAGGCAGATTAATACTCCTCCATTGTGGTAAACTTTTCACAGTTTCTTCAACTTTAAAGTACTGATATGGTTTCTTATTAGGACCAGTAATAGCAACTTCCTTATTATTATACTTAAGAATGATACTTTCAACCTCTTTAGCAGTCGATTGTTTAAATGATTTCTCTGTAGTTGCTTCTCCATAACCTTCATACCACACTTTAGCTTTAACAATCCCTGCCGCTTTTACTTCCTCAGTTTTAATATTTTCTGTAGCATCTTCTGAACTATCTTCGCTAAAATTTTCTGTATTTGTCACTTCTTTACTAATTAAAACATCCCCTTGCTTAACAGTATCACCTTCAGCAACTTTTGGCGTACCCCGCATTACAATCAATTCTGTAATCACACCTGCTTTACTTGCTATTATATCACTAGGCTCAACTTCACTATCAATTAATTTTTTCTCTACTATTTCTACAATTAATTTTGTCCCCTCAAAATATAAATTTGCCCAAGCAATCTGACGATTGTTTTGGACAATTATCTCTTCTAAATCTTCTTGAGGAATACTTGATTTTAAAACACCTCTTTTTACTTCCAGATTAGCTAACTGCTCAATTAATTTATTAGTTGCTAATCTATCATTACCCCGAATTTCAATAAAAAATATAAAAGAAGATAATAAATAAATAAGTATAATAGAAATAATTAATCCTATAGCTATAAATTTACGATTAATGATTTTACTTTTTATAATAGGAAGACCAAACCGCTTTATAATAAACAACTCACAATTCTCTTCTTCTAAATATTTCTCTACTCGCTCCAAATTATCCAACTCAATGTTTAGATACAGTTGATTTTCACTCCGAACTACATTCCAAAGTTCAATTTGCTGGTCGACTAATAAATTAATCAACTCTTCTAATTTATTACCCCTAATTTTTATTCTTAGATACCCTCTTAACCAGTAATCTATTTTTTTTAACATGATATCCTCCTCAATCGCAATCTAAGTCCAACTCTTTTAATTGCCCTAAAATTGCAATCTTCCTTTCCGATAAATAATCAATTTTTAAATTTTTACCTCTGATTAAAACCGAACCATTCTTAACCTTGATTTCAATTAACTCAGTGGTATATTTATAAATCCCTTGATGATTTTCTAATACAATACTTAACGATCCGGTCAAATAAATTACTGGTAAATTAAAAACTACGTCTGAGGGCAAATCAAAAAATTCTACAAGCCTATTTTTTATTTTATCTTGCTCCATAGAACCTCCTCCCTACATAATCAGAATACTCTCAGTAAATTTTCACCTCTCTAAATATTATGTTCTTGAAACATTATAAATTACAAGAGAGTGGAAAGAAGGGGCTTAAATAATTGAGAATGGACAATTGAAAATTGACAATAAAAAAATGATAAGACCAAATAACAATCATCATAAAAGCCCACTGAAAGTAAAAAGCCTAGCGATAACCGCCAGGCTTTTTATTATTTATTTGTTTTTACTGCAATTTTTCTTGAACTAATTGATTAACTTCACTACCATCAGCTTTTCCATTAACTTTAGGCATAATTGCTCCCATCACTTGGCCCATATCACTCATATCTCCAGCACCAACTTCATCAATAGTCTCTTCTACTATCTCCTCTAATTCATTAGCACTCAATTGTTCTGGTAGATAATCCTCTAAAATTTCAATTTCTCGTTTTAATTTTGCTATTTCTTCTGGTCGCTCAGCTTTTTCAAATTCAGCTAAAGATTCCTTATTCTGTTTTACTAATTTAGAAATAACCTTAATTATTTCATCATCAGATAAATCTTTTCTTTCATTGATAGCAGCATCTTTAATTGCTGCTCTAGCCATCCGAATTACTGACAATTTTTCTTTCTCCTTATTCTTCATAGCAGCTTTCATATCTGCTAACAATTCTTCTTGTAAAGACATAATTAATTTGCCTCCTTAATTTTTTCATCCTAACTCTGTTGCCATTTTTCGTCCACCTAACAAATGATAATGCAAATGATAAATTACTTGCCCACCAGCATCATTGCAATTATTTACTACTCTAAAACCATCTTCAGCAATTCCTTCTCTTTTAGCTAGCTTCTTTGCTACTTGATAAATATGTCCTACCAATTGATTATCTTCTTCTTCTAAATCTAATAATGTAGAAATATGTTTTCTAGGTACAATTAGAATATGGGTTGGTGCCTGTGGCTTTATATCTTTGAATGCAATTACTTGCTCATCTTCATAAACTAAATCGCTATCAATCTCGCCGGCAACTATTTTACAAAATAAACAATCGTCCATACTGTACCCCCTCTCATTATTTTATCAATCTAATGCCTAATTAATACATAATAAATTGTAAAATACAATATTAACTACTGCTAATAATACTAGTAATTTAATTTTAATTTATTGCAAGAGTAATGTCAATTAAATTTAATCATATTTCCTCTATAATAATCCCTGTAAATTACCATCTTTATTCGTTAATTCTACCTCTACTAGCTGATTCATAAACTTGTCCCTACCTGCTACTAA
>JBNJDB010000051.1:0-13420 GCA_051744465.1 Bacillota bacterium
TTCATGGAGCATTATATGCTGTAGTTTCATCAGTAGCTAAAGTTGTTGCTAGTGGAGGCAGTTATCAAGGAATTAGGTTTACTTTCCAAGAGTATTTTGAAAGTTTACGAGAAGATTATCAACGGTGGGGAAAACCATTTAGTGCTCTATTAGGAGCTTATCATGCTCAAAAGAGATTCGGATTACCAGCAATTGGTGGTAAAGATAGTATGTCCGGTACTTTTCATGAAATAGATGTGCCGCCGACTTTGGTATCTTTTGCAGTAGATACAGTAGATGTTAATAATGTAATTTCACCAGAGTTTAAGACAAGCGGTAGTAGAGTAGTCTATATTCCAGTGGACAAGGATGGAGCAGAATTACCTGATTTTGAGCAGTTGACGTCAGATTATCAACAAGTAACTGAGTTGATTGCTGAAGGTCAAGTCTTAGCAGCTCGGGCTATAACTGTTGGTGGTTTAGCAGAGTCTGTTTCCAAGATGTCCTTTGGAAATAAGATTGGAGTTGATTTTGCTTCTGAACTTAGCCAAGCAGAATTATTTGGCCCAGATTATGGTGCTGTAGTGCTTGAGGTTAAAGCTGGACAGAATTTAGATGATCTATTGGGAACAACAGATTATCAATTATTAGGAACTACAATAGCAGAAGAAGTGATTAAAGTAAATGGTATAGAAATAGATCTTGAATCAGCAATAAAAAGTTGGGAACAGCCCTTAGAGGAAATATATCCGACTACAACAGAAGCAGAGCTAGAGACTTTTCCTCTTGAAACATATGATGCTGATAAAAATCTTAGCTCTAGCAATAAAGTTGATAAGCCTAAGGTCTTAATTCCAGTCTTTCCTGGGACTAACTGTGAATATGATACGGCAGAACAGTTTAGAAAAGCAGGTGCTGAAGTAGAGACTTTGATCTTTAAGAATCTAAGTCCTCAGCAAATAGAAGAGTCTATTACTGATTTAGCAGCAGCAATTAATAGCTCACAAATTGTCGCTTTAGTTGGTGGGTTTAGTGCTGGAGATGAACCAGAAGGTGCAGGTAAGTTTATTGCTACAGTATTTAGAAACCCTGAGATAAAAGAAGCAGTTAGTGATTTGTTGAATAATCGTGATGGGTTGATGATTGGTATCTGTAATGGATTCCAAGCGTTAATTAAATTAGGTTTAGTACCGTATGGGGAAATCAGAGAATTAAGTGCGGATGATCCTACTTTAACTTATAATCAAATTGGTCGTCATGTCTCTTGTGCTAGTAGAACAAGAGTAATCTCTAATAAATCGCCATGGTTGTCTAATCTTGATTTAGGGGAACAACATACAATTCCTATTTCTCATGGTGAAGGACGATTTGTCGCTAGTGAAGATGTTGTCCAGCAGTTATTAGATAATGGTCAAGTAGCAACGCAGTATGTAAATTTAGAGAACCAACCAACATCTAATATAAAATTCAACCCGAATGGTTCAGTGCGAGCAATAGAAGGGATTACAAGTCCAGATGGTAGAGTTTTAGGTAAAATGGGTCATTCTGAAAGAATAGGAACTAATCTAGCCAAAAATATTATTGGAAAACAAGAGCAACAATTATTTAAATCAGGAGTAGATTATTTTAAGAAATAGAAAAGAATAACAAAGTAGAATTTATTAAGAGCAGAGCCATCTCTGCTCTTTTTTAGATTTTTGCAATTAATTAATTTACAATTTGCTTTTTATGTTGTATAATTGAAACAACAATGAGATTAATTTAATAGTATCTATCTATAGAGTTATTTTTTTCTGGATTGGAGCAGGAATATAAGATTAGGCATAGAATATTAAGCTAAGAGCCCTTTAATAAAAGAAGGGATAAAAGAATACATAAGTATATAAGAGGTTTTAAGTTTATTACACTAGCTAGGAGTTGGAAATAAAGTTTAAGTTTTAAAAATTATTATAAGTCATATAATTTTATAAGTATTGTATTTTTTCTTTCCCTACTAGTATGTTGTTAAATTATGAAGTACTAAAAAAAACAGGAGGGTTAAAATTATGAACAAAAAAGTTATTGGTTTGGTTACACTTATGGTTATGGTACTAGGTATTTTAGTTACTCCAGCAATTCAAGCTGCAGGCGAATTGGAAGTTTGGGTTCCTAGTGGTCCTGAAGAAGATTGGATGAAAGATATGGCTGAAGAGTATGAAGCCGAGACAGGAACTAAAGTTGAAGTAGGAGTAGTTGAAGAACTTGATCAACCAGAAAGATTATCATTAGATGGTCCATCTGGTAAGGGTGCTGATGTTGTAGGTTGGCCACATGATAAATTAGGTAAAACTATTCAGCAAGGATTAGTAGTACCAATTGAAGATCACATATCTGATGGATATGCTAAGGATAATTTTGTTGATCATAGTATTGAAGCATTAACAATTGATGGTAAGACTTATGGTTTACCATATGCTTATCAGACAACTGCTTTACTTTATAACAAAGATAAATATGATGAAATCCCAGAGACAATGATGGGTCTAATGAAAGAAGCTAAAAGTATGACAGATGACTCTAATGATGAGTATGGTTTATTATTTGATGTAGGTAATTTCTACTTTACTGGTGGAATCTTCTATGGCTATGGCGGTTATACATTTAAGAAGCAAGCTGATGGAAGTTATGATACTAGTGATGTTGGTTTTGGTACTGAAGGTGCTGTAGAAGCAGCAACATTCATTAAAAGGTTTAGAGATATGGGTATTATTCCTAAAGGAACTACAGGAGATACTGCTGAAGGTCTATTTATGGAAGGTAAAAATGCTGCTGTTATTACTGGTCCATGGACTTTAGCTGACTTTCTTGATTCACAAGCATTGAGCAAAGATAATTTAGGAGTTTCACCATTACCTAAATTGCCTAATGGAAATTATCCACAACAGTTTACAGGAGTTAAAGGATATTATATCAGTAAGTTCAGTGAGCAAAAAGATGATGCAGCTGACTTTATTAAGTTTTTAACTGATGCGGAAGGATCTAAATCTCACTATGAGGAAAATACAATTATTGCTCCTCATAAAGAATTAGTTACTAGTTCTGAATTCAAGAATGATGAATTGTTATATCCATTCTTTGAACAGGCTAAACGTGGTGCACTAATGCCTAGTGTTCCTGAAATGGATGCTTTCTGGGATCCTGCTAATAATGCAATGACATTTGTATTAGATGGTAAAGCACCTCCAGCACAAGTAATGCCAATGACAGTAAATCAAATTCAGCAGAATGTTAAAATGATGAATAGATAAGACTAATTTTATAATTGTTAATTAAGTAAATAAAAATATAGCCTTAGATGTTAGTTAAAGTCTAAGGCTATATAATGTTAAATTAATTAACCAAGGAGGTTATTTTGTGAAACCGAAAAGTAATACTGCAACTAAACCCCAAGAAAATAATAAGGTAACTAGTGCGTTATTATCTTTATTATATATGGGTCTTGGCCAGTTGAAAAATGGACAATATACAAAAGGGATTATATTTGCTATTTATCAATCAATATTCTGGTTTTTAAATTTTGATGTTGTTATTGAAGGAGCTTTGCCGATTATTAGTGTTGAGTTCCAACCATTTTATGTTATAAGTTTTTTGCAAGAAAAAATTTATGGTGTTTATACTTTAGGAACAGTTGCCGGTGAACATCACTCGTTATTCTTCTTAATTGAAGGATTAATGGCAATTGTTTTTGTACTGATTTTAATCGGAATTCACATTTTTAATGTGACTGATGCTTATAAGAACGGTAAGTTAATTGACCAAGGAGAAGAAGTACCAGACTTTAAAGAATCACTAGAGTATTTTTCTGAAGCTGGTTTTCCTTATATTGGGATGTCTCCGGGAACAATCTTCTTATTTGTAGCAACTATTTTCCCAGTTATTTTTACAGTCTGCCTAGCTTTTCTTAATTATGATAGCCAACATTTACCACCGGGACAATTATTACAGTGGGTTGGACTTAGTAACTTTAAAGACTTAATTATGTTTTCACAGTGGAGAGGTACTTTTATTCAGGTCTTTACGTGGACTGTTATTTGGTCTGTGGCCTCTACTGTATTAAGTTATGGCTTAGGTTTGTTTGTAGCGGTAGTCTTAAATCATGAAGATATTAAATTCAGAAATATATTTAGAACAGTTTTATTAGTACCATGGGCTATTCCTGCTTTTGTATCAATTCTAATTTGGCGTTATCTGCTAAATTATAATTTTGGGCATATGAATCAAATGTTAGCTTTAATTGGATTTAATAAAGTACAGTGGCTGAGTGATTCATTCTATGCTAAGATAGCTCTGTTGCTGGTTAACCTATGGTTGTCATTTCCATTTGCTATGGCTGTTTGCTCAGGTATTTTACAGAGTATTTCTGAAGCCTTGTATGAAGCAGCTATTGTTGATGGTGCTACTGTTTTGCAGAAATTTTTCCATATTACTTTGCCATTAGTTTTGCGGCAAGTAACTCCATTATTGATTATGCAATTTGCTTTTCAGTTTAATAACTTTGGGATTATATTCCTGTTGAATGATGGTAATCCACCAATATTTGGGGGTGCTGGTTCGGCAGGACATACGGATATTTTAATTTCGTGGGTCTATAAACTGGTAATTAGAAAAGGTTTATATAGTTACGGCTCAGCTATTTCAATTATTATATTCTTTGTAGTAGCAGGATTTAGTATTTATCAATTTAGACAGTCTGATGCTTTCAAAGAAGGGGAGTTGAGATAAATGGCACAGCCTCAAGCAAATCGAGAAGAGAATAATTTATTAACTAAAGATCAAAAGTCCAAGCTGGGTTTAGTGGTTTCCTATGCTATAGTATTTATGATGATTGCTATAGCTTTGTATCCTACAATTTGGATTCTGAGTGCTTCTATTAACCCCAACAACTCGTTGAGTAGTTCAAGTTTGATTCCTGATGGAGCTACTTTAGATAATTTCAAGGAATTGATAACTGATGATAACTATCCTTTCTTTACTTGGTATTGGAATAGTATCAAGCTGGGGATTTTCTCATCTACTTTAGCAGTTGCTTTAACAGCAATGTCAGGTTATATTTTTGCTAAACTTGATTTTTGGGGTCGAGATTATGGATTGATGACCTTCTTAATTATTCAAATGTTTCCACCGATGATGTCTATTGTTGCAATTTATGTTTTGTTGAATATGTTTGGTCTATTAGACACTCATACGGGATTATTAATTGTTTACACCGGTGGTGCAGTTCCTTTTGCTAGTTGGATGTTAAAAGGATATTTTGATAGTATTCCGACTAGTCTTGTGGATGCTGCTAAAATTGATGGTGCTAGTCAATGGCGAATTTTCTGGCAGATTATGTTACCGTTGGCTAAACCAATGTTAGCAGTTGTAGCTATGTTTAATTTTGTAAAGCCATTTAGTGACTTTATTTTAGCAAATTTATTATTACAGACAACAGATCGATTGACTTTAGCTGTTGGTTTGTATCGAATGGTTGCTAATCAGTTTACTAATGACTGGACATTATTTGCAGCGGGAGCAGTAATGTCAGCTATTCCAGTTATGGCTTTATTCTTATCAATGCAGCAATTCTTTATTTCTGGACTTAGTGCAGGTGCTACAAAAGAATAAACAACTAAAACCTCTGGATTTTATTCCAGGGGTTTTTTGATATAAGTTTAAGTAGTGAAAGGAGTATTTATCATGCATGGTTATTATGGAAGTGTCAAAGCAGGCTGGGTTGAAATAATTACTGGAGTAATGTTTTCGGGGAAGAGTAGTGAATTAATTCGGCGAGTAGAGCGGGCGATGATTGCTCAACAAGAACTGCTTGTTTTTAAACCTAGTATTGATAATCGTTATAGTGATACTGAGATAGCAACGCATAATGGAATTACGATTGAAGCTAAAATTGTTGATGATGTAGCTGCTATAAAAAATAAAATTAAAGAGTATCAGCAAGACCATGAATTAGATGTAGTAGCAATTGATGAGGGCCAATTTTTCAGGCAACAATTAGTGGAGTTAGCAGATGATTTAGCTGCTGAGGGTTATCGGGTTATTATAGCTGGCTTGGAGACTGACTTTGCTGGTCGTGGTTTTGCTCCCATTCCTGAGTTAATGGCGCGGGCTGAATATGTGACAAAGCTTCATGCAGTCTGTGTTAAATGTTCTAACCCGGCTACTAGAACTCAAAGGCTAATTGATGGACAAGTTGCAAGTATTGATGATCCAATAGTTGTAGTAGGAGCAGATGAAAGTTATGAAGCTCGTTGTCGTCGCTGTCATGAGATAAAAAAATAATTGGCAATTGAGAATTGATAATTGAGAATTGATTTCTGGTGTAGTACATCTGATTTCTACACCGGCTGGTGGCCTTTTTTCGTTAATTATGACTGTGCAGCCGGTTTTATTTTGATTACTAATTATAATTGATTACTAAATTTGCGATTATAAACTATTAAACTGATCGATACTAGTATAATAGCGATGCTAATTACTTGAGCAATGCGAAAGTGACCAAGCATGAGGCTATCTGTTCTCATTCCTTCAATAAAAAATCTGCCAACTGAATAAAGACTAATATAGGTTAAGAACACTTCACCAGGCGCCAAAAAATCTTGTTTCTTCCAGTAGAAAAACAGGAAGGAAAAGACTAATAGATTCCAAATAGATTCATATAAGAAAGTAGGATGATAATAAGTACCCTGGATATTCATTTGTTCTATGATCCAGTGTGGTAGGGATAAATTTTCTAAAAAAGATTTAGTGACTGGTCCACCATGAGCTTCTTGGTTCATGAAATTACCCCATCGACCAATAGCTTGGCCTAAAATAAAACTAGGAGCTGCAATATCAGTTAATTTTAGAAACGATAGATTTTTGACTTTGGCAAATAGAATACCACCAATTAAGCCACCAATTATAGCACCATGAATTGCTAAACCACCATGCCAAATTGCGAGTACCTCTGCTAAATTATGAGCATAATAGTTCCATTCAAAGATCACATAATATAGGCGGGCTCCTAAAATAGCTAAAGGTAGAGTGGAGATGACTAAATCAATCATCAAATCCGGGTCTAGATTCCGTCTTTTAGCGTCTTTCATAGCTAGTAGAAGGCCACTAAAGACTGCTGTAGCCATAATAATTCCGTACCAATATACTTCAAATGAGCCAAATTTAAGTGCTATAGGGTCTAAATAACTTGAGTCCATTTTTATGTACCTCCTGTATAATCTAGAATAATCTTAGCTAAATTTAATACTATAGCTATAGTATTAAATTAGATTGCTAATTGTCATTCATGTCTAAAAAAGTGAGAAATCTCAAAAATATTCCCATCTAAATTTAAGCTTATAATAAAGCTTATTAATAGTCAAGATTATGTTTTGGATTTTTATTAATTAATATTATAGTATATTTAAAAAAGGTAATATATATGATTTTAAAGAATACTAAGTAATATCAGCAACTATTTTATTTTGATTTATAGATTTTAATTTATGGACTTATAAAAATAATTATTAAATTTAAACAGAAAGGAACGATTATTATGGCAGAGATAAGAACACCAGCTACGACAATTGAGAGGTTGCCGCTTTATTATCGTTGTGTACAAAAGTTGGATTCTAAGGGGGTTGATGTGATATCTTCTAAAGAATTAGGTGCTATGATTGAAATTCCATCGACTCAAGTTCGCAAAGATTTATCTTATTATGGTGAATTTGGTCGACGGGGAGTCGGTTATGAAGTAAAGAATTTGGTTAAGAATTTAAAAAGAATTTTAGGTTTGGATGAAAGTTGGGATTTATTATTAGTAGGTGCTGGTAATTTGGGCCAAGCTTTAGTCAATTATGGTGGTTTTAAAAGGTTAGGGCTAAATATTAATTATGCTTTAGATATTGACCAAGATAAAATTGGCAATAATTTAGGAGCGGCAGAGATTCACCAACTAGATCAGTTAGAAGAAATAATTGCGGCTAATAATATTAATATTGCTATTTTAGCTGTACCAGATGAAAATGCCCAGCAAGTAGCAGATAGATTGGTGGCTGCTGGCGTTGAAGCGATTTGGAATTTCGTCCCAATTAGACTAGATGTACCTGATGAGATAGAAGTTAGAAATGAAGATTTAGCAATTGGATTAATTAGTTTAACGTATTACTTATCAAATTAAAATATTATAAAAAAAATGACGAAAAAGCAGGAAATCAAAAGAATTTGTAGAAGTAATTAATATACAAATCAATTGTTATTATTTATATAAGACATAATAAGGTAATAAGACCTATAATAGTTATAAAAAAATTATTTTTTGCTAAAAAAACAAAACTTAGTTAATCAATGTAATCAGATTGTTAAACTTGACTAAGTAGACTAGTTTTGCTAGGGAGGGATTTAAAATTAGTAAATTTAATCTCGATAATCTAAAAGATAAGTTAGACAATTTTAGATTGAATAGTATTTTTAATAAGTTATCTATAATAATGATTGTAATGATAATAGTTGTTGTTTCAGTAGTGGGTTTCTTTTCTTATAATACGTTTAAGGATTCGCTATTGGACATCTCTAAAAAACAATTAAATATTGTCACCCGCCAGACTGCCCAGAGTATGTCTGAAATTATTAAGAGAAATGTTTCTGGTATGGATTTATCAGATGCAAATCCGTTAAGTATTTTAATGGGAGCTCAAACTGATTTAGAACAGAATTTAGCAGCAACTAAAAATGAAATTTTTGCTCCCTTGTTTGAGGGGAATATTTATTTAACTGATAGTGAGGGAAAAGTTTTAATGTATGAGCGAGTAACAGATGATAAGGAAGAAAAGCGTGATGCTGAAAAACAAAAAGATGAGGATTATTCTGAAAAGGATTATTTCAAGAAAATTCTTAACGATGAGACTTCAAAGATGAGTCATGGTTCTGAGGGAGGATTAGTCCAGGTTTCTTCTAGTGGTTACACTAGTTTCAATCTAGATGGAGAAGAATGGATTGGGGCCTATAGTAAAATAGCTGGTTTAGAATGGATTGTTGTTGTTGAAGCTAGAAGGGCTGCTATTGTTTCGGAAGCTAAAAAAGTTGGTGGTTTAGTGATTACGATTGCAATTATTGGTGTTTTATTAGCAGCAGTTGTCGCTGTCTTATTCTCTAAATATTTAGCTGATCCAATTAAGAAAGTTACTTCTGGGATGCAACGGATGGCAGATGGTGACTTTAGCTTTAATTTAGATATTAATCGTGGTGATGAACTAGGAGATTTAGCTGGTGACTTTAATCAAATGGTTGACCAACAATCAGCTATGGTAGACCAAATTCAAGAAGTGATTTCTAGTTTAAATGATTCAGGTGCTGTTTTAGAGTCTTCTTTGGAAGACCTTACAACAGGAATGGAATCAAGTTTAGATGAAGTTAATAGAATGTCTGCTTCTACTCAAGAAGTGTCAGCGAGTTCAGAACAGGTTGCTAATATGGCTGATGAAACAAATAAGATTGTAGAAGAAGGAAATCAGGCTATTCAATCTGTAGTTAGTCAGATGGATCAAATCAAGACAACGGTTAAAGATTCTGTAGATGTAATCGATAATTTAGATGAAAAATCAGCTAAAATAGGTGAAATTGTAGATTTGATTACTGCTATTTCTGAACAGACTAATTTGTTAGCTCTTAATGCTGCTATTGAAGCAGCTAGGGCTGGTGAAGCAGGAAAAGGTTTTGCAGTAGTAGCAGATGAAATTAGAGATTTAGCTTCGCAATCTGCTGAAGCAGCAGAAGATATTAGAGGCTTAGTTGAAGAGACACAAAATGAATCTGATAAAGCAGTTAAATCAATTAAAAAAGGAACTAAGGAAGTACAAGAAGGAGAAAAAGTTATTAATAAAGCAGGTAAAGCTTTTGAAGGGATTAAAGAAGCGACTAAGGAAACTGCTTTACAGATGGACGAGACTAGCCAAGCTACTCATGAATTAGCAGAAGGATCTAGCCGGATGGCTGGTGTAATGGATAACTTAGGAGAAGTATCTGATTCAGTAGCAGAAATTTATGAAGAAGTGGACCAGAAGTCACAGCAGTTAGAAGAGATTGTATCACAATTTGAAGTTTAAGAAAAAGAGGGCATTTGCCTTCTTTTTTTCTTTGGGGGGGATAACTAATTAGTGAACAACTTGATAAATTAAGCGAGATTAAAGTAGAAAATGATAGATTAGTAACTAGGGAGTTATTAGTAGAAATAAAAAGATTAACTGCAGGTCAAATTAATTTAGTTATTAATCGTAAAGGAGAAATTGTAGACTATACTACAGGTGAATTAAGCGCAGATTTATTATCTGGTTTAAGAAGAAGAACGAGCAATAAGCGATTAGCTGGTCTGCGGGTTTTAAGTTGTAGTAGTTATTTGCCTGAAATTGAAAAGATAGATATATTATTAAATTATCGCTTGGACAATTTAACTTATTATAATCTCGATACAGACCAAAGTATAGTTATTTTTCCGGCAGTTGAGCAAGGTAGAATAACTGGAGTTAATAAGGAAAATCATGATTTAGATTTTTTATTAGAATTCAACTATTTAGAGCAAGTTAAGAGTTTAGAAGCAGAATTATCAGAAGTAGAAACTGTAGTTACCAGTAAGCAAAACGAAGCAGCAATTTTAGTGGGTGAGAGTGATTCTAGCTTAGCAGAGTTAGCTCGGCTAACAACTACTGCTGATGTTGATGTATTAGATAAAATAAGTATTAGAGGAACGGATATTGACGCTGGTTATTATGTTAGGCACGGGAAATTAGATCAGATTAATAAGGCTATTTTTGCTCAAGGAGCTAATGTTGTTATTTTTGATAATGAATTGACTCCAGCTCAAAGTAGTAATTTAGAGGAAGTATTAGAAGTTAAAGTGATAGATAGGACGCAACTAATTCTTGATATATTTGCTAGCCATGCCAATACTAAGGAAGGAAAGTTGCAAGTTGAGTTAGCTCAATTAGAGTATTTATTACCTAGATTGACCGGTAAAGGAGAGCAATTGTCAAGATTGGCAGGCGGAATTGGAACACGTGGTCCAGGTGAAAGCAAACTTGAAGTTGATCGGAGAAGAATTAGAAAAAGGATTCATCGTTTAGAAGAAAAATTAAAAAAAGTTCGGCAAAATCGCCAGGTTCAACGCAAAGATAGATCTGATCCAGTGATTTCTTTGGTTGGCTATACAAATGCTGGTAAGTCAACATTGATGAATTTATTAACTGCTGCAGAAGTAGAAGTTAAAGATAAATTATTTGCTACACTTGATTCTACTTTGCGCAAAATACAGTTACCTATTGGTCGAGAGGTAATATTTAGTGATACAGTTGGTTTTATAGATAAATTACCTCACGATTTGGTAGCAGCTTTTAAAGCTACTTTAGAAGAAATAAAAGATGCTGATTTATTGATTCATGTGGTAGATAGTAGCCATGATAATTTAGAGCATCGACTACAAGTTGTCTATGATGTTTTGCAAGATTTAGCAGTCTTAGATAAAGAGATTATTACTGTTTTTAACAAAGCTGATTTAGTAGAGCCTAATCAATTAAAATTATTAAAACAACAGACTCCAAATAGTATAGCTTTATCTGCTTTAACTGGATCAGGTAAAGCAGAGTTACTTACTGAAATATCTAAAATCATAGCACGTGATATGGTGCAAGTGACTGCTACTTTACCCTATGAAGAAGCACAGTGGGTAGATAAGTTACATCAAAGAGGTCAAGTAACTAGCGAAAAATATAAACAGAATAAGATAAAACTTGAAGCTAAAATTTCGCAAAAATTAGCTAATAAATTGAATGATTATATTGTAGAGCAAAATCAATTACTTTAATCCTTGCGATAAAATGAAGTATGAATCTTTTTTAAATCGAATTTACTAGGCTGTAATAAATATTCTGTGTTGCCTAAAAACAAAGTTCCATTGTCGCTTAAAGCATTGCTTAGTTTTTGGGTTAAACGATTTTTAACTTCTTTAGTAAAGTAAATAAATACATTACGACATAGAATTAGGTTTATATTAGAATCATAGCTATCTTTTAAGAGGTTAATTCTGCTGAAGTTAACCTTTTGCTTAATCTTATTATCTAAATGATAGTATTTACCTTGTTTATCAAAATATTTACTTATTAATTTATCATCTACATTTTTAAGAGCATTCTTTTTATATTTGGCAGCTCTAGCCTCTTTAAGAATTCCTGGGTCTATATCGGTAGCCTTTAGTTGGTATCGATTAGACCTAATACCTAATTCAGTCAGAATAATTGCTAGTGTATAAGCTTCACACCCATTAGATGAAGCAGCACTCCAAATCTTTACGTTGTTATTTTTTTCAAATAACGGTGGGATTATCTCTTCTTTCAAAAATTCATAATTTTCTGGATTCCGGAAAAATTCTGAAGTGTTAATCATCATGTGTTCAATAAATTCTTTTTCAAAGTCACTATCGTTCTTTAGCTTACTAATATAGTCATTATAATTATCAATACTATGCTTTCTCATTAAGTTCTTACTTCTTCTCTCTACTCTCTTTTCTTTATAGCTACTTAAGTCAATATTGATTAATCTTGATACTTTATTTTTGAAATCTTCAAAAGTTATATCAGCCATAGAGATCCTCCTATAAAATTTATTTAAACATCTGATTTGCTAAACCTAGAAAATTCTAATAAAATGGATATACAAGTATATTTTATTACATTATGATTTGAATTTAAAGATATAAATCTTTTTTTTATTTTTTGCATCTTATTTTATGATATAGAAAGAGAGAGAATAGTTATTTGATTTATATTTTTTTTGGTATTTCATTTAGGGACTAGAATATTGAAGAGGAGTGATTAAGATTAGTTTAAAAGTCTGTTCGCTAGCAAGTGGTAGTTCTGGTAATTCGATTTATATCGGCTCACAAGAAAAAAATATTCTAATAGACGCAGGTTTAAGCGGGAAAGAGATTAATAAACGATTAGGAGAGATTGATCAGAAAGTAGAAGATATAGATGCTATTTTAGTAACTCATGAGCATAGTGATCATCTACATGGAGTTGGAGTTTTAGCGCGTAGATGTAATGTTCCTATTTATGCTACAGCAGGAACTTGGAGTGAAGGAGAAAAAAAAGTAGGTAAAATAGAACAAGAGCAAAAGCGAGTGATTAGTCGGGAGGAATTTATGATTGGTGATTGTAAAATAAATCCGTTTGCAATTTCTCATGATGCTCAGGAACCAGTCGGCTATACTATTGAAACTTCTTCTGCTAAAATTGCTGTTGCAACTGATATGGGCGAAATTACTGAGCAAGTCGAAGAAAGGGTACTAGGAGCTGATTTAGTAATTTTAGAGTCCAATCATGATTTAGAAATGCTGAAGTTAGGAGCCTATCCATGGCATTTGAAAAAAAGAGTAATGAGC
>JBNJDB010000052.1:0-13278 GCA_051744465.1 Bacillota bacterium
GGGAAGTAAGTTTAGTTGCTAAAAATGATATAGAAAAAGATAATGTTTTTGGGATAATTTTTAAATTATTAAGTAGTTTTATTACTAAATTTGTAACAGGAGGGTAAGCCAATCAATCTGATTGGCTTTTTATTTTTGCGGAATTAAAGTAAAAAAAATAAAGGAAAAATATGGTTAATCGTGAAATTGTAATTTGAGGAGGTAATATAATGGAGTTATCATTTGAAAAAGAAGATATTAATTTAATTGTAGATTTGACTGGTGAATTTGATTTACATACTGCAGGATATTTTAAAGAAAAAATTGAGAATTATTTAGATAGTGAAGTTAATAATTTGATTTTAAATTTGCAAACTATTGATTTTATAGATAGTTCAGGGATTGGAGCAATTTTAAGTATTTATAAAAAAATAGAGCAAAGAGGAGGAAAAATGGCTATAATAAATATAAGTCCTACTTTAAAAAGAGTTTTTGAAATATCAGGAGTTTTAAATGTAATTGATGTTTATGATAATAGAAGAGAAGCAGTGAAAAATATTCAGAGGAGGAATTTCAATGGATAATCGAGCTAAACTAATTATTGAAAGTAGAACTGATAATTTGGGATTAGCTAGAGTAACTACGGCATCGTTTGCTTCACAATTAGATTTTACTGTGGCTGAAATTGAAGAATTAAAGGTAGCTATTTCAGAGGCAATATCAAATTCTATTATTCATGGCTACCAAGAAGAAGTTGGCGAAATTATAATTGATATGAAACTAGAGCATGAGCAGTTAGTTTTGCTAGTTGAAGATCAAGGGGCAGGAATAGATGACGCTGAAGAAGCAATTAAAGCTTCTTATACGACTACGGACAACCGAATGGGGCTGGGATTAACATTTATTGATTCTTTTATGGACCAAGTTGAAATAGATTCAGAGCTTGGGGCCGGGACAAAACTAAAAATGATTAAATCACCAGAAGAAATAAAGAAACAGATAAACTAGGTGTATCATGTATGAGCAAATTTAAAAGAATTAATATTTCTGAAAAGAAATTATTGTCTTCGGCAGAAACAAAAGCATTATTAATTAAAGCAAATCAGGGGGAACAAGGAGCTAAAGATAAATTAGTACGTCATAATTTGCGATTAGTTTTAAAAATAGCTCATAGATTTAAGACTGAGCAATATGAAATAGATGAACTTTTTCAAGTAGGGAGTTTAGGATTGATTACAGCAATTGAGGGGTTTGATACAACTAGAGATGTTGAATTTTCGACTTATGCTGTACCGGTAATTATTGGAAAAATAAAATCTCATTTACGAGCTGATAACCCAATGAAGGTAGGTAGAACTTTACAGCAACGGGCTAATCAAATAAAAAAGATGGAAGAAATTCTAACGCAAGAGTTAAATAGGGAACCAACGATCAAAGAGTTAAGCCAAGAATTGGATTTATCATGTAATCAAATAGTTAGGGCTTTAGAAGCAACCCAGACTTTGACTTCAATCTATGAGCAAGTTTATCATGGGGAAAAAAATAGTTTGGAATTAATTGATCAATTAACTACTACAGATGATCAATATGAAAAACAGATTGATCGTCTAACTTTAGCAGAAGTACTAGTAAACTTAAAGCCCCGATCTAAAAAAATTATAAAGATGAGATACTTTGCTGATAAATCCCAAGCAGAAGTGGCTACTATAATTGGTGTTTCTCAAGCCCAAGTATCAAGGTTAGAGAAGAAAATATTAAGAATGATAAGAGAAAAAATCAAGAATAAAAGTATCTAAAAAGCCGGCTAGTTCGGCTTTTTTTAAATTTTTTGTATTAAAAAATCAAATTGACACATAATAAATTAACAAGATAAGCAAAAGGTTTTAAAAAAAATAAAATTAGGGGGGTGAAGAATCTGGTTATAATTATTACTATGACCAGATTTGCTAATGAAGTCTAATAAACAAGGAATCTTAATAATATTTTCTCTAATAATTATTTTATTCTTAGGTTTGTTAGTAGTAGAGAGTGATATTTTCTTCCAAGATAAAGTTTCATCACGAGCGAAAAAGGTATTTTTACCAGTCCAGTCTAGTAGGGATTATTATGGGGAGTGATATCCAGAATGATATTTTTTTAAAGCTCAAAAAAAATATTACTGCGAGAGAAAATCAAGTTTTATTATTGCGGGATATAGTTGATATAGTGGCACCAGAAGTGATTAAAAACAGACTACAGGAGATAAAGATAAAACAAGTAGAAAAAAAGGCAGAAGAATCAGTTATAATCACTACTTTAGAAATTATAGAAGCAATCAAACAAGAATACCCCAAAGCTCAAATTAATCAACTAGGCAAAAGTAATTTAGTTGTTGATATTGTAACTAATAATCAACAAAAGCAAACATCTTTATTATCGAATAACAATCCCTCCAATTTGTTTGTTTTTTTAGTTGGTCTAATGCTCTTTATTGGTTCTGGAATGGCGATTATGCACTTCCATGCTGATGTTAATATTAAGCGAATGCACCAAGAGGTATATTATTTAATTACTGGGAAAAAAACAGAACAACCTTTATTATTAAATATACCGTATTCCTTTGGTATTGCTTGTGGTATGATAGTATTTTTTAATGATTTATTAGGTTATAAATTTGATAGTGATCCTAGTCCCTTAGAAATCGAAATGTTTCTTTATGAGGATAAAGTAAATCAATATGCGATATATCAGGCGGATAAAAAAACAAAAGTAGAAGAAACAGATAGTAATTAGGTTAGGTGGTTTGCAATGACCAAATTCTTAGTAGTTTTATTAGGTTTTGCCGAAGGAGTGATTATTGGAGCAGCTTTATTAGCATTTTTATTATTTTTAGATATAATTCCTAGACTAATTAGGTTTGGTAGTTCGAGAGAATATATTAAGTCTTATCAATTATTAGTTGTTTTAGGAGCATTCAGTGCTAGTCATATTCAGTTTTATGATTGGTCCTTAGCCCAAATTTATTTTTTAAATAGATTAGTAGTTATTATAGTAGGTTTTGTTTTTGGTATTTTTGTAGGGCTAATAGCAGCAGCTTTAACCGAAACTTTAAAGGTTTTACCAATTTTGAGTAGAAGACTAGGTTTTGACCAACAGATTAAAATATTATTATTAGCAATTATTTCTGGAAAAGTAGTAGGTTCATTAATTTATTGGCTATCTCCTAATCTTTGGTTTTGATTAATAATAGAGGGGGGGTCTAAATGGCACAGATTAATAAACAAGCACAAGATTATAAGAAGTTCGCTCAACAACATCATCCTAGTGAATCAAAAGTTAAGAACTTTATGCTAGCTTATATATTTGGTGGGAGTATTTGTGTATTAGGTGAAATTATTAATAATTTATTTTTATTATTAAATGTTGAAACAAATCAAGCGGGAACTTTAGCGATAATGACTTTAATCTTAATCGGTGGTTTATTAACTGGGTTAGGAGTCTATGATGAACTTGCCCAAATAGCAGGAGCGGGAACAATTGTTCCAATTACTGGTTTTGCTAATGCAGTTGTGTCACCTGCTTTAGAATATAGCCAAGAGGGTTATATAATGGGAACTGGGGTACAGGTCTATTCAATTGTGGGTCCTGTTTTAACTTATGGGATGTTAACAGCTATGTTAGTGGGGATGTTAAGATTGTTAATAATTTAGAAAAGAGGTGTTAGATTGAAAAAACTTGGTCAACAAACAGTCCAGTTCGATAATCTACCACAAATAATATCTTCTGCTTCAATTGTAGGTAATAAGGAATTTGAGGGGCCATTAGGAGAATATTTTGATCAAGTAATAACAGATCCACGACATGGTCAAAGCTCTTGGGAGTTGGCCCAGATAAAAATGACAGAAGATGTAGTAAATAAAGCTTTAGAAAAAGTTAATCTAGCTAAAGGAGATATAGATTATCTGCTAGCAGGAGATTTGTTAGATCAACTTGTTTCTTCTAATTTTTCAGCTCGTGATTTCCCAGCAGCTTTTCTAGGAGTTTATGGGGCTTGTTCAACTATGATTGAGGCCTTAGGATTGGCTGGAGTAATGATTGATGGCGGGGCAGCCAAAAGGGCACTTGCTTTTACTTCTAGTCATTATCAAGCTACAGAAAGGCAATTTAGAACACCAAATGAATATGGTGATAAATATCCCCCCTATAAACAACGGACAGTTACAGCCGGTGGGGCATTTGTGTTAGCTGATCAATCAGGTGGAGCCCAATTAAGGGAAGCAACATTTGGAAAAGTAGTTGATTTAGGAATTAGTGACCCAAGAGATTTGGGAGGAGCTATGGCCCCAGCAGCAGCAGATACAATCCTGCAACATTTGGAGGATACTGGACGAAATGCTGATTACTATGATTTGATTGTTACTGGTGATTTGGGAAAAGTGGGGAAGGAATTAACTATTGATTTATTAGCAGAAGAAGGATGCGATATTAAGAATAACTATGATGATTGTGGCGTTTTAATTTATAATTCAAATCAAAAAGTAGGTGCTGGGGGCAGTGGATGTGGTTGTTCAGCTGTTGTTACAGCTTCTTATTTATTACCCCGATTAATGCATGATAATTATAATAAGATTTTAGTTTTAGGAACCGGGGCATTACTGAATAAAACAATTTCTTTACAAGGGGAAACAATTCCTTGTATTGCTCATGCTGTAGTTATAGAGAATAATGGTAAATTAAGTACCGGAATTGGTAGAGAAAATATTAGAAATGATTTAGCTACTTCAATTGAAGATTTGTCTGGAGTTGAGGATTGATGTTAATTGATTATGTACTAGTTTTTTTAGCGGGGGGATTGATATGTGGTTTAGGTCAGCTAATGCTTGATTTTACTGATTATAGCCCAGCCCATTTATTAGTGTTATTAGTGGTTATTGGCTGTGCCTTAACTGGTTTAGGAATATATTCTAATTTAAAAGATCTATTTGGAGCTGGAGTTACAGTTCCAGTAATGAATTTTGGGTTTATTTTGACTAAAGGAGTTTTAATGGAAATAGAGGAAAGTGGATTTTTAGGATTATTTACAGGAGTGTTAGAAAGAGCTAGTGCCGGTGTTAGTGCCGCAATAATTATCAGTTTTTTAATAGCTGTGATTTTCAAACCTAAAGAATAAAGGAGACTCAAATGGTTAAAAATAAGATTATAGCAGTTACTGATGGTGATGCAACTGCCACACGAGCAGTGGAAGAAGCTAGTAATAATTTAGATTTGGATGTCATTTATGAATCAGCTGGTAATCCAACCCCATGTACGGGGTTTGAGCTACTAATTCGAATTAAAGAATCTTCATCTACACCAGTTATAGTAATGTTTGATGACCAAGGAGAAAAGGGCACTGGTTTAGGAGAAAAAGCTTTAGCAAAGGTTCTATCAGATTCAGAAATTGAAGTAATAGGTGTTTTAGCAGTTGCTTCTAATTTGAAGGATGTACAAGGAATCAAACCTGATTTTTCAATTAATCAAAATCAAGAAATAACAGATAAGCCAGTTGATAAAGCTGGTCAAGAAGAAGTAGAAGGACATAGTATTTTAGAAGGTGACACTATTGATATACTTAATTCTTTTTCTGATAGATTAATTATTGGTATTGGTGATTTAGGTAAAATGGATGACAAAGATCTAGCTGAGAGAGGAGCTCCAATTACTACTAGAGCAATTTCGGAAATATTAGAAAGGAGTGAATAGGAGCTTGGATATTAGTAAGGATTTATCGAAAAATTTAACAGAAATTAAGAAACAAGTAGATGGTGAAAAAACATTTGACTTGATTAATCGAGATTTTGAAATTGGAGGTAAAGAAGTAAGTTTAGTATTCGTTGGTAGTTTTGCTAAGTCAAATCTATTAAATAAGATATTGGAATTTTTGATGAGAACTAAGCGAGAGGATTTAAGCGTAGATGTAATAGAAAAATTAATTAATAATCGGCTGCCAATGTTAGAAGTTACATTAGTAGATAAAATTGATGATTTAATGGATCAAGTTTTATCCGGACCACAAGCTTTATTAATTGATGGTATTGACCAAGCTATTATTCTTGATGCTAGAACTTGGATGAGTCGTTCACCTGAAGAACCAGAATTAGAAAAGTCAACACGAGGTGCAGAAGATGGATTTGTGGAAACAATGTTGTTTAATTTACAACTTATTAGAAGGAGAATTAGAGATTCTAAATTAAGAGCAGAAATAGTTAAAGTAGGAACTAGATCTAAAACAGATGTTTGTGTTAGTTATATTGATGATATTGCTAGTTCAGATTTAGTAGATGAAGTAAAAGAACGATTGAATAAAATAGATATAGACGGTTTACCTCTGGCAGATCGAACAATAGAAGATTATTTAGTAGGAGATAAATTAAATCCGTTACCTAAAGTTAGATATACTAATCGACCTGATATAGTATCTTCGGATTTATTAGAAGGGAAGATATGTGTAATAGTAGATAACTCGCCGACAGTTTTAATTTTACCAGCTACGGTATTTGATCATACGCAAACTATAGAAGATTATAGGCAACCTCCAATTCCAGGTAGTTATTTAAATTTATTGCGTTTGATATCTGTTTTTCTTTCTTTGTTTTTGCCAGCTGTATGGTTGTTATTTGCCTATGACCCTAGTTGGTTACCTGAGGTATTACAAATTATTGGCCCTAAAGAACTAGGTAAAGTTCCGTTAGGAATGCAGTTTATTTTCGCTAGTATAGGAATAGATTTGATTAGAATGGCTTCAATTCAAACCCCTAGTTCCCTTGCTACTTCTTTAGGTCTGATTGGAGCTTTATTACTAGGAGAGTTTGCCGTTAAAGTTGGTTTGTTTGCTCCAGAAGTAATATTATATATGGCAATTGCAGCAATTAGTAGTTTTACTATACCTGGTTTTGAATTTGCTTTGACCATTAAATTATTCAGAATATTTCTGCTAATCATGGTAATAATGTTTAAAGGTGTTGGATTGATAATTGGTAGTTTGATAGTCTTTTTGATATTTGCTTTTAGTAAATCTTTTGGTACTCATTATTTATGGCCGTTGATTCCGTTTAATTGGGACGCTTTGAAGACCTATCTCTTTCGTCAGTCAATTTTAACTTTAAATGATAGAAGAGAAACCCCACAAGAAATGAAAGATGAAACTCGTAAATAAAAAAAGGAGATGAGACAAGTGGGCCAAACGACAATAGGATTTCCCAAAGCTTTATTGTATCATAAGTATTATGAAGGGTGGAAAGTATTTTTTGAAGAGTTAGATTGTAAAGTAGTTGAATCTAATTCTTCTACTAAAGATATTTTTGATAAGGGCAATAAAATTGCCGAAGAAGAAGCCTGTTTACCAGTTAAATTATTTTTGGGGCATGTTGAACACTTAAAGGATAAAGTTGATTATATATTTGTACCTCGAGTAGTAAGCATAGAGAAGAATGAATTCCTGTGTCCTAAATTTTTAGGATTGCCAGAAATGGTGGAATCTAGTATAGAAGATCTACCGCAATTAATTGATAAAACAATCAATTTGAGAAATAGCAAAGTTAATTTTATTAAAGCAGTCTTTGCTATTACTCAGCAATTAGATAGAAGTTACTATCAAGGACTAAAAGCAATGGTAAAAGCTCTGATTATCTTTAAAAAGAATTCAAATTATCTCCTCCAACAGAAGAATGAGCAAGCTGAATATAAAGTGGGGATTTTAGGACATGAATATATTGTTTATGATGATTATATTAGTGGTGGTATTGTAGATAAGTTAAAAGAAATGGGAGTTAGAGCTGTTACAACAGAAATGTTAACTAAAAAAGAGTTAAATGCTGGTATAGTTGAATCATCTCAGGATATGTTTTGGACATTTAGTAAACGAATGTTAGGAACAGCACATCATTTTTTTAATTCTCAAGATATAGATGGGATTATTCAATTAACTGCTTTTGGTTGTGGTCCGGATTCATTAGTCGGAGAGATGATTTCTAGAAAATCTAAAGATAAAACAGATTTGCCATTTATGACTTTGAATCTTGATGAACACACTGGAGAAGCAGGTTTGATTACTAGAATAGAGGCCTTTATAGATATGATTAGATGGAGAGGAGAATTAAAATGAAAGTAACTTTTCCTCATATGGGAACAATGGAGATTGCTGTTAAAACCCTCCTACAAGAATTAGGGTTAGATGTGGTATCTCCGCCCCAAATTACGCAAAAAACTTTAGATTTAGGGGTTAAACATGCTCCTGAACTTGCTTGTCTGCCCTTGAAAATAAATATTGGGAATTATATTGAGGCCCTAGAAAAAGGAGCTGATACTATTATTATGGGCGGGGGAGCAGGGCCTTGCAGATTTGGTTATTATGGTGAGGTTCAGGAGAAGATATTAGAAGATTTAGACTATGATTTTGAAATGATTGTCTTAGAGCCAATTCAAGATGATTGGTTGGGCTTTTATAAGAAATTGAAATTATTATTGACAAATATTTCTTGGTTTGCTCTAAAGGAGGCTTGGCAGAAAGGATGGGCCAAGGCAACAGCAGTAGATGCCTTAACAGAAAAAGTTAATCAGATTAGAGCTTATGCTAGAGATAGAAAAAAAGCTAGCCAAATTTATAAAGCTGGATTATCTGAGATAGATAATCTAACTCAGATTGAGCAGATAAAACAGGCTGTAGCAAATTATAAAGAGCAATTAGATAAATTACCACAACGCGAAAACTTTCAACCTTTACGGGTCGGAGTTGTAGGAGAAATTTATGTTGTTTTAGAACCATTTGTTAATTTTGAAATAGAAAAAAAATTAGGCGAGCGGGGAATAGTAGTTGATAAATCGATTTCTTTAACAGAGTGGATTAGAGAGCATCTTTATTTAGGTTTTTTTAGAGATGATACTAAACATAAAAAAATAAAAGACTTGGCCCAACCTTATTTGGCTCATAAAGTAGGGGGGCATGGTTTAGAAACAATTGGTGAAACAGTCAAGTATGCTCGAGAAGGATATGACGGTGTTGTCCATTTAAGTCCGTTTACTTGTATGCCTGAAATTATTGCTAAAAGTATTTTACCTCGAGTAAGTGAAGAAGAAGATATAGCAGTTTTATCTTTAACAGTTGATGAACATACAGGTGAAGCGGGTGTTATTACCCGCATGGAAGCCTTTATAGATTTGTTAGCACAAAAGAATAGTCAGAATTTAGAAAAAAATCAGGAGGTAATTTCATGAAAGCCTTTTTAGGAATTGATGTAGGGTCTGTTAGTACTAATTTAGTTGTTGTAGATGAAAATAATAACTTAATTAAAAAATTATATCTTAGAACTAGTGGTCAACCAATTGATGCTATTCAAACTGGGTTGCGAAAAATAAAAGAAGATTTAGAGGTTGATATTTCAGGGGTAGGAACTACTGGTAGTGCACGCAAATTAGCTGGAGAAATAGTAGGAGCAGATGTGGTTAAAAATGAAATAACAGCTCATGCTATAGCCGCATCTGATTTAGTTCCGGGGGTTCGCACAATTTTAGAAATTGGGGGCCAAGATTCAAAAATTATTATTCTGCGTGATGGTATAGTAACAGATTTTGCAATGAATACAGTTTGTGCAGCAGGAACAGGCTCTTTTTTAGAACAACAAGCTAGTCGACTTAATATTCCTATTGAAGAATTTGGTGACTTAGCTTTAAAATCAGATAATCCAGTTAGAATTGCTGGTCGTTGTTCTGTGTTTGCTGAATCAGATATGATTCACAAACAACAGTTAGGACATAGTTTAGAAGATATTATTGCTGGTTTATCACAGTCATTAGTGCGTAATTATTTAAATAATGTCGGTAAGGGCAAAGATATAACCGAGCCAATTATATTTCAGGGGGGAGTAGCTGCTAATAAAGGAATTAAAGCAGCTTTTGAAACTGAGTTAGAAACTGAAGTAGTTGTTCCCGAGTATTATAATGTGATGGGGGCATTTGGCTCGGCTTTATTAGCACAAAAGGCTGTTGAAGGTGCTACAACTGACTTTAATGGATTTGATATTTCCGATTTTGATTATTCTGCTTCTAGTTTTGAATGTCAACAATGTCCTAATCGCTGTGAAATAATTAATATTGAACAGAATGATCAGTTGTTAGCACGGTGGGGTTATAATTGTTCACAAGGAGAGCAAGCAAAATCAGGTGCAAATTAGAATTTATTGGAATTTAAACAATAAAAATATGTTTTTCTTGACAATTATACTTCTAAAGGATATAATTTATATAAATAGAACTGACCGGTCAGTTCTGAGAATTATAACTAAGGGAGGCATATAATAAATGAAACGAATATTAAAATGGCCGTGGGTAATTATTGCAATTATAGCTGTAATAACAGTCTTTTTTGCATTTCAGTTACCTAATTTAAAGATTAATAATGCGGTAAAAATATTTTTGCCAGAAGAGCATCCATCTAAATTAGCTAATGAGCGGATGGAAGAAATATATGGTAGTTCGGATGTTATAGCAATAGCGATTGAAAGTAAAAGGGGTAATCTAATAACAGAAGAAAACATCAGTCAGATTAAAGAAATAAGCGATGATTTCGAAACGATGAGGAATATAAAGGAGGTTACTTCATTAACTAATGCTGATTATATTGAAGGAACTTCTGAGGGAATGACGGTAGAGGAATTAGTTAAGAATCTGCCAGAAAATGAGAAAGAACTATTAAAGATTAAAGAAAAGCTATTATCTTGGGATATGTATCGGGGCAATTTATATTCGGAAGATTTGAAGTCGACCCAAATTAGCCTTAAATTAAAGTCAGGTTTAGCGATTGAAACTAAGGAAAAAGTTTATAATCAGATTACTAAGAAATTGGATAGTTATCAAAACCAGCAGTTGGATTTTTATTTAGCTGGAAGCCCTGCTATTAATGTGTTGATGGGCGAGAATATGGAGTCTGATTTAAAGCGGTTAGTGCCAATTGTAATTGCTGTAGTCTTACTTGCATTATTTCTGGCTTTTAAAAATTTCGGTGGAGTAATTCTGCCGATGTTGACAGTTTTCATCAGTACTATTTGGGCTTTAGGTATTATGGCTTTATTAGAGATTAGATTAACTATGGTTTCTACTGTTATACCAGTTTTATTAGTAGCAGTAGGAAGTGCTTATGGAATTCATATTATTAGTCATTATTATGATGAATTGAAAGAAGAAAATAATTGTGATTTGAGTGAAGAACGTCATCGAGAACTTGTAGTTAATACAGTTAAAAAAGTTGGAAAACCAGTTTTATTAGCTGGATTAACAACGATTGTTGGTTTTTCTTCTTTAGGAGCTAGTAATATTGTTCCTATTAAAGAGTTTGGTATCTTTACTGCAATTGGAGTTTTTACTGCAGTGATTGTGGCTATTACTTTAATTCCCGCTATTTTATTAGTCAGACATAGTAGTTTGAGTTGTAAAGATAATGATGGAGCAGAGGAAAGTAGACTTAATAGCATTTTGCTGTCGTTATATCATTATTTTGCTAAAGCTAAGATTAGAATTTTAGCCTTGGCCCTAGTAATAGTAATTATATCAGGCTTTGGAATGTCTAAAATAAAGATTGATAGTATTATGGTTGAAATGTTTAAAGATGATACTCAAATTAGGCAGGCCGATAAATTTATTAATGATAATTTTAATGGTACTAATATATTAAATGTAATGATTGATGGCTCTGAAGAAGGAAGTATGACTGACCCAGAAGTTTTAAAGGAAATGGAAGGTTTACAAAATTATTTAACAGATAAATATGATCAAGTAGGACAGGTTACTTCAGTTGCTAATTTTATTAAGCGGATGAATCAAGTTTTACATTATCCTGAAGAGAATCAAAAGTCTAGTTTTGATTCTGAGGAAAAAAGCAAAACTACTGGTGAAAACACAAATAGTTTTGGTGAAGAGACAACTAGTAACTTCGGTGAGGAAGAGGATACATCAGACTTTGAGTCTGAAGAGAATACATCCAATTTTGGTGGAGACGAAACCACAAGTGATTTTGGTGGGGAAGAAAACACATCAGACTTTGGAACTGATAATTCAGAATCAGGTCAGGAAAGTGAATCAACGCTAGGTGATTCTCCAGCACCGTCCCACCAAGAGTTATCGGAAAGTGAGTTAGTTGGATTATTAAATAAAGCTGTTGTTAAAGCAGATAAATTGAATCTGACAGGAGAAGAGTTAATAGATGCTGTTAGTAGAGAATTGAATTATAAAGGAGCTGCTTACCAGGAGATCCCTTATAACTTAGATAAGTATCCTGCTACAAATCAAAAAGAATTAAAGAATCTTATTTCTCAGTATTTATTAATGTACTCTGGTAGCCTAGATGATTTAATTGATCAACAGTTAGAGCCAACGCAAGGAAGAATGATGGTTCAAATGAAAACAGCGAGTAATATTATGACTAATAAAATTGAAAATGATATAAAAAGCTATGTAGACCAGTATTTTCCCGAAGGGTATCAAGTATCTATGGCTGGGAATGCTGATATGGCTTTATCAGTTAATAATTTGATTGTATCAAGTCAAATTATGAGTATCATTATTTCTTTAATAGTTGTATTTTTAATAGTAGCAATCAATTATCGGTCTTTATTAGCCGGAATATATGGCATAATTCCATTAAGTATTTCTTTATTGATTAACTTTGGGATTATGGGCTATGCAGGAATTAAACTTGATATTGGAACAGCAATGGTAGCTTCAATTGCGATTGGGATTGGAGTTGATTATACAGTTCACTTTTTATCTGCTTATAGCCATGAACGAGAGAAAAGTGATGATTTAGAAGAAGTCTGTCAAAATACTTTGCTGACAGCTGGAAAAGCAATTATATTTAATGCCGCTTCAGTAGCAGCAGGCTTTGCAGTATTGTTATTCTCTAACTTTTATCCGTTAGTCAACTTAGGATTATTAGTAACAATTACCATGCTGACTTCTTCACTCGCAGCAATGACTATTTTACCAGCTTTATTGAATCTGTTTAAGCCTAAGTTCATTAATAACAAGTAAGCAACCAAGCAATAACTTAAGTATGTAGATTGCCCAGAGCAACTAGCAATAAAAAAAGCGACTAGGACTACACATAGGGTTTTATGATTTTTAAAATCTAAATTTATTTTTAAGAATTGAAGTTGACTTTATGTTTTAATTGTCAATTCTCAATTAAAACTAGGAGGGGATTAATGATGAAGAAAAATTTATTATTAACTGTGTTAATTGTTATAGTGGCTAGTACAAGTGTGTTTGCTATTTCAGGAAGAGAAGTTATGG
>JBNJDB010000053.1:0-13045 GCA_051744465.1 Bacillota bacterium
TGGATATTAAAGTATTTTCTGCTTGCCATGCAAGGTAAATTTAGTACAATTAGCAATTTGCCAGCTTATTTTGGTTCGTTTTCTGGTAGTCCCGAAACAATTTTGTGGCATCTGTTAGCAATAATAATTACAGTATCTATTTTAAGATTAGGTATTAAAAAAGGGATTGAGCGGGTTAATAAAGTATTGATGCCTACTTTATTTATTATTCTATTTATTTTATTGATTAGATCGCTCACTCTACCGGGGTCCCTGGAGGGAGTTAAGTTTTTATTAATTCCTGATTGGTCGCAATTAGCCAATCTAGAGACCTGGGTTATGGCGTTAGGACAAGCTTTCTTTACTGTATCCCTGGGGGGAGCAGCTATGTTAGTCTATGGCAGCTATTTAGGAGATGATGCGGATATTCCAGCTTCGGCAGTGCAGACAGTTATATTTAATACTTGCGCTTCTTTTTTAGCTGCTTTTGTAATTATTCCCGCTGTATTTGCTTTTGGATTAGACCCTCAGGCAGGACCACCTTTATTATTTATTACTCTGCCTAAGATTTTTCAGCAGATGCCAGGGGGTTATTTATTTGGAATCCTGTTTTTTCTAAGTATTATTTTTGCTGCTATCTCTTCAGCAATGAACTTGATGGAGGTTCCAGTAGAAGCAGTAATGGACCGTTTTGATTGGACTAGAAAGAAGAGTGTACTACTAATTGGAGGTTTAACTTTTCTGATTGGAATACCCCTCGATTTAAATATGAGTTTCTTTGGTAAATTTGCAGATTTTGTAACTATTTATTTAATTCCAATTGGTGCAGTTATGGCTGCTATTACTTTCTTTTGGGTTTATGATATTAAAGCGGCTAGAAAGGCGATTAATAGAGGCGCTAAAAATCCTATTGGTAGTTGGTGGGAACCATTTGCTAAATATATATTTACTGGAATAGCAGTTGTTGTATTAGTTTTAGGAATAATTTTTGGTGGTATAGGTTAAATATAGAAAAGAAAAAGGTGTCAAACTGAGGTGGTTTTGTGAAGTTAGCAGACAAAATTAAAGACTATGGAGCAGAAATTGCTTTAGATGAAGTTAAAATTACAACAGCTAATGATTTAATTGAAGTACGTGAGTTTATGGAATCATGTAAGAAAGAAGGACAGTTATCTAAATTTGTAAAGGATGATTTAGCAGCGATTACTAGTCCGACTGAAGTATTAGCTAGTGCTCAATCGATTATAGTAGTGGCTATGTCTTATTATAATAGAGGAGATTCTGCATCTGCTAATGGTTTGCAAGGGAAAATGTCCCGTTTTGCTCGGGGCCAAGACTATCATCAGGTATTAGGAGCTAAATTAGAGCAATTAGAAAATTTTTTAAGCAGATTAAAGCCACAGGTTGAAACGCATCGTTTTGTTGATACAGGGCCAACAGTTGACCGAGCTTTGGCTCGCAGAGCAGGTATTGGTTGGCAAGGGAAAAATTGTAGTATTATTCATCCTGATTATGGTTCGTGGATCTTTATTGGGGGCATAATTACTAATTTAGAATTAGAATCTGATTCAGCGATAGAAGATAAGTGTGGTGATTGTACGCGCTGTTTAGATAATTGTCCAACCGGAGCTTTGCAGGAAAAATATCTGCTAGATGCTAAAGAATGTTTAGGCTATATTACATTAAGTAAAGGTTATTTAGAAGAGCAACATCGTAAACAGATTGATAATAGATTATGGGGTTGTGATACTTGTCAAGATGTCTGCCCTTATAATCAAGATGTTAAAGCAGGGAACCATCTCGAATTTAGAGAAAATGATGGCGAGGCTTATCCCGACTTGTTACCTCTATTAGAGTTAACAAATGATCGATTTAAGAAGAGATTTGGGTCTACAGCCCTGAATTGGCGGGGGAAAAGGCCGTTGAAAAGAAATGCTGCAGTTATTTTAGGTAATTTGCAATCTACTGCTGCGCTACCAGGTTTAATTGCTACTCTTAAAGAAGACCCACAAGCTATAGTTCGGGGTCATTGTGCTTGGGCTTTAGGTGAAATTGCTTCTTTAGTAGCTAAAAGAGGTTTAGAAGAAGCATTAGTAACTGAAAAAGAAGAACGAGTAAGGTCTGAAATCAAACAGGCTTTAGCTAATAGTTAATAAGTATTTTTTTAAAGGCTAAGTAGAACTTAGTCTTTTTCTATTTTTTGATAGATAATTAATCATAATAGTGCCTAAAAGAAATTTTTTCCAAATATGTATTGAAAAAATTACCAATTTGATATATTATATAATTGTGCAGGAAAATAAAAAAACAATTAGGAGGAATTAATATGGAAAATTCAAATCTTACAGTTAGAGAAGTAGCGCAGTATTTAAATCGGTCGGAGACAACTATTTATAATATGCTCAACCAAGGTGAAATTCCTGGGATTAAATTAGGTGGTAAGTGGATAGTAAGAAAAAAAGATTTAGATAGCTTTTTAGATGATAAAATGGCTGAGCAACATCAACAAAGTTCAATGTAGACTAATAATTGATTGGAATATTTGAAGTTGCTTGTATGTTTTTAATTTACAATTAATTTTAGGGAGGTAATTTTGATGCGGGGAGAAAAGATTGATGTAATTGGCGTAGATTTGGGTTATGATTCAGTAAAAATATTGGCAAATGACCAACAATTATTGTTTCCATCTTTAGCAGAAGTGGAGGATGAAGGAGTTTTATCGGATACTTCTTTTAAGGTTTTAAAACAGAAGAGTAATCTAGTAGAAAAATTTGATCCAACAAAAATGATAGTCAAAATTCAATCTGATTTAATTAATGGAGAAGATAGTAAGCAATTTAAGACTTATCGAGTTGGAGATTATGTTTTAAACCAGAATTCTTCTTCTGTAGGCTATTCTTTAGCTATTGATAAGTATGAGCAACCGGAGGAGTTTGCTAAATTGTTATCAGGGATTAGTCTGCTATTTCCTAAGGCAGATATGATTACTATTGATCACTTAGTAACTGGTTTACCAATTAAGTACTACGAAAGCCACAAGGAATCTTTTAAAGAAAAATTGACTAATACATTTAAAGTGAAATTGAAAAATATCAAGAACCAATTTGTTTCTAAAAAGATTGAGATTAAGAAAACAACTATTATTCCACAGGGGTTAGCTTCTTATTATGATTTTATTATGAATAAAGAGGGAGAAGTTACAGCTAATATAGAAGGTGGTTTAGGAATAGTTGATTTAGGAGGATTAACAATTGATTGTGTCGCCTTTAATAAAGGTGAGTTGATTAAAGGTTCGCCGATTTCATTTAGCGAAGGAATTAGAAAGAGAATATTTAAAAAGATACAGGATTATTTAGATATAGATGTATCACAAGATATTATTAAAAAACAAATTTTAAAAGGAGAAGATTATATTGAAGTTAGAGGTGAAATTCATGATTTCCAAAAAGTTAAAGAACAAGAAATTGAAAAATTAGCTCGAGATATTGCTTTGCAGATTAAAAATCGGTGGGAATCATACTTAATGATTGATAAGATTTTAATTACTGGTGGTGCTTCAGTATTATTGTTTGAGAGTCTTAACGAAAAATTAGATGGTTTTCCGTGTCAACAAATAGATGTTGAACCTCAATTTAGTAATTGCCGAGGTTATGTCAAATTAGGTAGAGCTCTACAACGTAAATTAGAAGCAAAATTAGAAGATAAAATAAAGCAGAAAAAAGAACAAAAGAACAGCAAAGAGAAAAACAAGCAACAACAAGAAGTCGCTGCTAGTAGTGGTGAGTAATTAGCATGACTAAGTTATTATTTAGTGTGCGTATTACAGAAAAATTTTTTTCTAGTAGTCAAATAAAGAGTTTAGAGCAAGAGTTAGAATCATTTAATAGCAAATCTGAATTTATGCGTAAAATAATTAAATTTTATTTAACTTATAATAAAAAAAGTACAACTAATAAAGAATTTGATAATAGAGAATTAAAAGATTTAATAGCGGAAAATAATTCTTTATTACAAGAATTAGCAAATAATAATCTCAAATTGGAAAGTAAGCAATCAACTATTGTAGCGTATCAGGGAGAAAAGCAAGAAGATAAAACTAATCAAGCTTTACGATTATTAGAACAATTTTAATAAAAAAAGTCGGCTAATGCCGACTTTTTTGTTATTCATCTTCATTTGAATTATTTGGTTGTGATTTAATAGGTTCGTTGCCTTGATTATTATTTTCTTTATCTTCGGTAGTTTCTTGTTTAGGTTTTGAACTTTTAAATTGATTAATTAGATTCATTAATTTAAGAACTAATGTAGGGTCTAAATTATTATTATTTTGATTAGTATTATTAGTCATAGACAATAAGCTATCTAAAGGAGAATTATTGTTAGTAGAAGAATTACCCTTAATTGAGTTAACTAAGTCATCTAATTGATTATTGTTTTGGGAGTTTAAATTATTCATTAATTTGTTTATAGTTTGGCTATTTTCTAGATTTAATGAATCTGTTTCCGAATTGTTACTAGTTATATTTAATAAGTTTAACAGACTTAAAATATTGATTACTTTGTCTGGTTGTAATTGTTGTTGTGATTGAATATTGAATACACTGAGTAGTTTATCTACAGTTTTAGCCTCCGGAAAAAACAAATAATCATCTTGCTCCATTGTGGTACCTCCTTTCAATTCTATTATTAAATATATTAGTTAGGATTTAATAAATTGAATAAAATGTAACATTTTTTTAATTTATTCGTATTATATAATGAATAAAGCTTTATTTATGATTAATACTTAAGGTGATTTTGAGCTATTTTAATCTTTATTTAGTTGTTATTATTAATGAAAGGAGGATTATAATGGGTGAGGATGATTTTTCTGATGGAGGAGGCAAAGCTAAACTAACCGAAGGAGATTCGCTTGTAGAAAATTTTTTGGAAGAAATTTTCGCCAATCAAGATTTATTATTGTTATTATTAGTTTTATTTATTTTTTTATCCAAGCGCGATTCTTTTTCTAAAGAACTTAAGTTTTTAAATAATCAAGCTAATAATTTAAAAAAATATTTAGAAGCAACAGATGCTACTTTGCAAGCATTAGACCAAGCTAGTCAAATGCCTAATCAAATTTTAGATTAAAATGTGGTGCGTTCAAAACTGATTTGTGTAGTAAAAAAAGTCGGTTGAATCCGACTTTTTTCTATTTCAACCTTCTTTTATGCAGGAGAATAAAGAGTAATTGTTGAAGTTATTAAATGGTAGATACAAAATTATAGCTTAACAAGTAAACTTTCTATAAAGAAGGTGAAATGATAATGGCTGATCAGGAAGATAAATTTACTGAAGAAGAAATTGATTCTAGTGGAGAAGTTGTTCAAGATACTGAAGAAGTTATAGAAGAGGCTGAAGAAAATCAAGAGCAATTTTTAGTAATTAGAGGTCGTTATAAATATGGTGGTCGAACTAAAACTTATGGTATTTTTGAGTTGATTGGTGAGCTTGAGTCTGCTAAATTTAATTATGTTGACTTAGGGTCTTCTAGTAATAATGAGAGTGTTTATGATTTGTTTTTAGATTTAGATAATCAGAATTTTAATGATAATTTAAAGCAATTAATAGCATTAGACAATAGTCAAGATAAAACTATATGTCAAGAGTTGAAAAAAAATTTAGTAGTAACCAAAGTAGTTGAGCTATTAGAAGATGGACAAGAAGAAGTAGTAGAAAAATTAATTAAGGAAAAGATAGAAGATGAAGTTCAAGAAGGAATCAAATTAGAGTTAGATTGGGAATTTGCTTCGCAATCTGATTTAGTAGCTGTTTATCCGGCTAGATTTAAAGAGACAGAGAATGATGGAGCAAGTGAGAAGGAAGACCTAGATTTAGGAGAAGGAGAATCAGAAGAATCTAATCCAGATTCTTTAAGTGATTATGGTAGTGAAGGTTTAGGATTGGATATTGACCTTAAATTGAAGTGTTCGCCAGTTATTTCAGCTATTAGTGGTAAGTTGATTACTTCTTTTGATGTAGGTGATGAAATATTGGTTAGAATAACTGATAATAGTGAGGTGAATAGTGAGTTACGAGATAAAATAAAGACTTCTAAAGGCTTGGGTGTAGGAACAATTGCCAAGATTGATTATAAAGAAGAGGTAGATCGTTATCGAGTATTAGTTGAATTAGGGAATAAGATTTATGGGCAGTTATTAGTGGGCCCTAAAGTTATGCTCTCTCATCCTGAATCTAAAGTTGATGTTGCTGCTAATGATAACAAGAATATTGATGAGAATAATAATGAGGTTGGAGTTTTATTTACAATAATAGGTTTGTTCATTGTTATTATTATTTTGTTATTGTTGTATCTTTAATGCTAACTATTTTCTATAAAACCCCATAATAACAATAATAGATTTGGCACATACTATTATTATAATCTTTTAGGGGGGGTTAGGGTGCAACATTTATTTTGGTTATTAGTTGTTTCTTTTGTTCCAGGTTTATTATGGGTCTATTTCTTTTATCGGAAAGATAAGTATGATCCAGAACCAGTTAACTTAGTTTTAAAGGCTTTTTTGTATGGTATTTTAGCTGTCTTCCCAGCAATTTTATTAGAATATCCTTTTTCTAAGTTGATTGCTAATCCGCCAAATTTATTGACTTTGTTGCTATTAACAGTTTTAGTAATTGGTTTAGTAGAAGAGACTATGAAGTATTTAGCAATTAGATATACTATTTATAAATCAGATGAATTTAATGAAGTGATGGATGGTATCATCTATTTAGTTACAGCTGGGCTAGGATTTGCTGCTTTTGAAAATTTATTATATTCTGCTGTATTAGGGTTTAAAGTAGGTCTTACTAGAGCTTTTATTACTAGTTTAGTCCATGCTTCTTTTTCTGGTATTTTAGGATATTATATGGGACGCTCTAAATTAGAAAAGAACCCTAATTTAGTTTATATTGGTTTGGTTCAAGTTATATTCTTACATGGTCTTTATGACTTTTTAGTAATGGGAAATTTAGTTTCAACTTCTGTTGTAGTTGGAATAGTAGTGCTTTTATATTTCTATTTAGCACAATTGATTAAAAAGTCACTGGAGCTTTCTACTTTTAAATGATATTGATTTTACTCAGACGGGAAACCGTCTTTTTTTTGTGTTTAAATTTCTTTTGTGCAGAAAAGCTGAACTATTATTGGTTTTATTCAGTTTTTGTTCAGTTCAAGCTTGATAATTTCTATTCAATATGGTAATATTGTTAAGGGTTTGTTGAGGGACTTAATATTAGAAAGGACTGATTTTATGTCAAAAAATTATGATGTGGTTATTGTTGGTGCTGGCCCGGCAGGTATTTTTACAGCTTTGGAATTGGTTGATAATAGTGATTTAAATGTTATTATTTTAGAAAAAGGAAGAGATATTCAAGATAGAGAATGTCCTAAAAATACTCAAGGAACGGATTGTGTTAAATGTAATAATTGTTCAATTGTCTGTGGTTGGGGTGGTGCTGGAGCTTATAGTGATGGTAAATTAACTTTGTCACCTGAGATTGGTGGTAATTTAGATTCATATATAGGAAGAGAAAAATTAGTAGAATTAATTGATTATGCTGACCAAAAGTATTGTCAATTTGGTGCACCTGATAAAGTATTTGGCCCTGATGAGGAAAAAATTGAGGATATTAATCGGGATGCTTCTCTTGCCGAGTTGAACTTTATTCCTTCACGAATTCGACATTTGGGAACTGGTCACAGTAAGAGTGTATTGAGTAAGATGAAAGATTATCTAATTGATTCTGGTGTAGAAGTTAGAACCGGTGTTATGGCTGATGAAATATTAACTGATTCAGGAACTACAACTGGTGTTAAAACTGCAGCTGGTGAAAAAATAGAAGGTGATAAAGTAGTAGTAGCTCCGGGGAGAGAAAGTTCAGAGTGGTTATCTGATGAAGCGGGACGTTTAGGAATTAATATGGCTATTAATCCTGTCGATATAGGAGTCAGAGTTGAACTTCCTTCGGCAGTAATGGAAGAATTAACAGATGTAGTTTATGAATCGAAGTTTGTTTATCATTCACCGACTTTTGAGGATAAAGTTAGAACATTTTGTATGTGCCCTAATGGAGAAGTAGTTAATGAGAATAATAATGGATTAATAACTGTTAATGGTCATAGTCATGCTACAGAGAAAACTGATAATACTAACTTTGCTCTTTTGGTGAGTAAAACTTTTACAGATCCATTTAGAGAACCAATTACTTATGGTAAAGATGTGGCTAAATTGGCTAACTTATTAGGAGCAGGTGTGATCGTTCAACGTTTAGGAGATTTTTTAGATGGACGCCGCTCTACTCCAGAAAGAATTGAGCGAAGTATAGTTGAGCCTACTTTAAAAGATGCTACACCAGGTGATTTGAGTCTGGTTTTACCATATAGACATTTAAAAGCAATTGATGAAATGTTAGAAGCATTAGATAAAATTTGTCCGGGTGTTTATTCCCGCCATACCTTATTATATGGGGTTGAAGTGAAATTTTATTCATCTCGTCTAGAAGTTAAAGACAATTTAGAAACAAAAGTAGATGATTTATATGTAGCGGGAGATGGAGCCGGCATTACTCGCGGTTTAATGCAAGCATCGTCCTCGGGAGTCGTTATTGCGCGTGATATTTTAGCTGATTAACATTTTAAGGATGTATATTCTTAATTTTTGCTTAAAACCTCAATTTAGTAAGATTTAGTATTTTAAAAAGTATTCTTGACAAAAGTTGGTATAACTGATATAATTAATTTCATGGTTAGTGTCGAATCATGTCAAAAAAATAAATTAACGCTCGAAAGGGGTTTTAAGTATGAAATCAACAGGTATTGTTAGAAAAGTAGATGGCTTAGGAAGAATGGTAATTCCAATTGAATTAAGAAGAACTTTAAATATTGATACTAAGGATCCATTAGAAATCTATGTAGATGGAGATAAAGTAATTTTGAAGAAATATGAGCCAGCTTGCATTTTCTGTGGAAATGCAGGAGATACAATAGAATTCAAAGGCAAAATAATTTGCAATGAATGTTTAGGCGAAATGGATGAAACTAACGCAAAAGAAGAATCTGCATAGATAGAGTACTTAAAAGTAACCAAGTGGTAACTACCACTTGGTTACTTTTTTATTTTTTGTGAGGAAAATATTTTTTAAATTCTTTTTCGTTAGTCAATCCTTCCTTCAATTTGATTTCTTGTTGTGGGTGATAGAAAACTAGAGTAGGTATAGCAGAGATGCCTAATTTTTCTGTTAATTGGGCTTTAGTATCAATCAAAAATTTAAATTTGAAATTATTTTTTTGTTTTAGATTTTGTAGTTTATTAGTTTTCACATCACCAATAGCAACTGTTAATATGGTAGTTTTGTTTTGATTTTTGTCGAACTTTGATAAAATTTCTAATTGTTGTTGGCAACTAGTTGATTGCGGTAAGTAAAACAAGATTATAGTAGGCGATGATAATTTAGTTAATGATTTATTTTTATCAGATAAATTTTTTAATTTTATAGCTGGTAAAGTTGATTGTTGGGAGGTGGTTGATTGATCTTTAGTAAGTATAATATTAATTACGCTACCTACAATAAAAGATAATAACAATAAAATGATAAAAAAGATTGCAATTATTTTTTTGATATTGGCCACCCCCTTTTTAATTATTTTATTCACTCCAAGGGCAATTATGAACAATTAAATTTAATCTAATGGTATTAATTATTAAAAACAAGTTAGTCCTAGAATTAGACAAGTTTGCAGATTTAAGATATAATTAAGTTTGAGTTTAAGATTAAGTATAAGATAAAAGTATAAGCTTAAGCAATATTAAATATAAAAGATAAAAGCAATAAAGAATTAAAAGTTTATAAATAACTAATTTAGTTCAATTGTGCTTTAGTATTGGGAGGTAAAAAATGGAGATTTTAAAAGAGCTAAATCCTGAGCAGAAAAAAGCTGTTCAACATAATCAGGGACCTTTGTTAATTTTAGCTGGTGCGGGTAGTGGGAAGACAAGAGTTTTAACCCATCGAATTGCTTATTTAATTCATAATTATGGTGTTAATCCTGCTAATATTTTAGCAGTTACTTTTACAAATAAGGCAGCTAATGAGATGGAAGAGCGAGTTAATAAATTGATTAATAAAGATGGAAGAGCAGTCTGGATGAGTACTTTTCATTCAATGTGTGTCCGAATTTTAAGAAAAGAAAGTGCAAAGTTGGATTATGATTCTAACTTTGTTATTTTTGATACAACAGATCAAAAGAAGTTAATCAAAAATGTCTTGCGTGATTTAGATATTGATGTCAAAAAATATGCTAAAAAATGTTTGTATCGCATTGGCGATGCTAAAAATGAGTTAGTTGGCCCGGAAGATTTCACTGCAAAAAATTATAAAGAAGAAATGGTTGAACAAGTTTATCCGGAGTATCAAAAGCGTTTGAAAGAAAATAATGCTTTTGATTTTGGTGATTTAATTATGCAAACGGTGAAATTATTCTTGGATAATCCGCTAGTTTTAGACTATTATCAGGAAAAGTTTAAATATATAATGGTTGATGAGTATCAAGATGTTAATCATGCCCAGTATGAATTAGTTAATTTATTATCGCAAAAGTATAATAATATCTGTGTAGTAGGTGATGATGACCAAGGGATTTATGGATTCCGCGGTGCAGATATTAGCAATATTCTTAATTTTGAGGAAGATTATCCGAATACAGAAGTGATTAAGCTAGAACAGAATTATCGATCAACTAAGAATATATTAGATGCAGCTTATAATGTTGTAGCTAATAATTTAGGGCGGAAAGAGAAAAAATTATGGACTGATAATCCTGAGGGTGCAGGGATTAGTCTCTATCAAGCTAAGAGTGGTCAAGATGAGGCAGAATATATTGTTGATAATATTAAAAGATTAAAAGAAGAAGATAAAAGCTTAGATGATTTTGCAATTTTGTATAGAACTAATGCTCAGTCAAGAAGTTTAGAAGATAAATTACGTAAAGCTAATCTTCCTTATCGGATTATTGGTGGATTTAAGTTTTATGAGCGAAAAGAGATTCAAGATGTATTATCATATTTGCGAGTCTTGTATAATCCTGTTGATGATGTTAGTTTAGAGAGGATTATTAACCAGCCTAGTCGGGGCATTGGCCCAGCTACTTTAGAACGGTTGAAAAGTTATGCTAATTTGCATAATTTGAATTTATTAGAGGTTGTTAATCAGGTTGATCAGATTGAGACGATAACTACACGATTCAGTAATAAAGTTAATAAATTTGGGGAAATGATTAGTTATTTAATTAGTAGAAAAGACGAACTTTCTATTGTTGAGTTGACTAAAGAATTGTTAGAGGAAAGTAATTATATAGATTCTCTCAGAGAGAAGAATACTGAAGAAGCTAAAAATAGAATCGATAATATCAAGGAATTATTATCTGATATGGAAGAGTTTGTAGAAGAGAATGATCCAGCTGAGTTAGGAGATTATCTGGAGAATGTAGCTTTAATTGCTGGGATAGATAATTTAGATGAATCACAAGAAGCAGTAGTCTTAATGACTTTACATAGCGCTAAGGGTCTGGAGTTTCCAGTGGTCTTTTTAGCAGGTATGGAAGAAGAATATTTGCCCCATGGTAGATCGATGGGCGATGAAGAAGAGATTGCGGAAGAAAGAAGACTCTGTTATGTAGGAATTACTAGAGCAGAGGAAAAATTATTTCTAACTAATGCTAATAGTAGACAAATATATGGTCGCTTCCAATCGCGATTACCATCTCGGTTTTTGCGTGATATTCCGGATGAATTGTTTGCGAGTGAGGAAGATGAAGCAGTAGTTGAACAAATGCAAGAAGTTAATTATAAAGCTGGTGATAAAGTAATTCATCCTCATTGGGGGGCAGGTACTGTAGTAGGTTTTGATCAAACTGGTGATTTAGACCAGGTGACAGTAACATTCCCTGACCAAGGAATTAAGAAATTAGCTATTGAATATACTGACTTGACTAAGACTAATTGATAATGTAAAATTGAGAATTGAGAATGAAGAAATAAAAAGATAAAGAAATAAAGATAAGAAATAGAATTAGTATAATAGTTATAGAAATTGTAGTTGCTTGAGGTTTTGAATTTTAAAAATTATCAATTGTCAATTCTCAATTTTCAATTAAACATAGGAGGTTATTAAAAATGAGTAATTATGTTGTAGGACATCAGAATCCAGATACAGATTCAATTTGTGCTGCTATTACATATGCAAATTTGCAACAAGAACTGGGGGAAGATGTAAGAGCAATTAGAGTGGGAAAAATCAATGCTGAAACGGAGTTTATTTTAGATTATTTTGATGTTGAGACACCGCAATTAGTAGAAGAGGTTACTGCTGAAGATGAGGTGACTTTAGTAGATCATAATGAAAAAAGTCAAGCTATTGCTGGAATAGAAGATGCGGAGATAGTAGGGATTATTGATCACCACAGAATCGGTGATATTGAAACAGGTAATCCGATCTATTTTAGAAATGAAGCAGTCGGCTGTACTTCTACTATTATTACTAAGTTATATCAGGAAAATAATGTAGAAATCAATGATCAAATGGCCGGTTTATTATTATCAGCAATTTTATCTGATACAGTAATCTTTCGGTCACCAACTTCGACAGAGGTTGATCAGGAGCTAGCTACTATGTTAGCTGACCAATTAGATTTAGATGTGAAAGATTATGGTGTTAAGATGTTTAAAGCGGGGTCAGTAGTTAATAAACTAGCGCCTAAAGAATTAATTACTAATGACTATAAAGAGTATGAATTTGCCGGAGATACTATTGGAGTCGGACAGATTGAAGTTATGGATGCTAGCCAAGTAGATGGTATTAAGGATGATATTTTAGCTAGTATTGGGGAATTAGTTGCTGAGAATGACTATAAGTTTTTAATTCTGTTAGTCACAGATATTCTAGCAGAAGGTAGCTTGGTATTGATGAGTGATGATGCTGTTGGAGTTGTAGAAGATGCTTTTGATGTTGGAGTAACAGATAATGAAGT
>JBNJDB010000054.1:0-12993 GCA_051744465.1 Bacillota bacterium
TATATATGAAATAAGTCTTCGCTTTTATTATAAGTTATAGATAAATAAATTATTTCCTGCTTAATATTATTCAGATTAAAACTTAATAATACTTAATCTCGTGATACTATCCAATTACAAAAACCTCGATTTATAAATCGAGGTTTTTTCTAGTATTAATATTATTTTTTTGTGAAATTAATATATTTATACACTTTTCTTTTTCATTATATTTTTAATATCATTTTTGGGGCGAGCAATAAAATAGCCTTGCCCATAAGTTATACCTATCTTAGTTAAGGTTTTGAACTCTTCTTTAGTTTCGATTCCTTCAGCTATTATTTGGCAATCAATAAATTTAGAAAATCTCAAAAGTGATCTTAATAGTTCCTGTTTAACTTTATCTTGATTAATCTTTTTAATCAAAGAACGATCTAATTTCATATAATTATAACTAATAGAAACCAACGATTGCAAACCAGAATAACCAGCTCCAGTATCATCAATAGCAATTTTATATCCTTGCTTTTGGTAATTATTAAGGGCCAACTCAAATGTTTCAAAATCATCAATACAAGTCTTTTCGGTTAATTCAATTACAATGTTCTCTTGTGAAATTGATAGTTGCTCCAATATATCTTTAGTAACCCCTGATTTAAAATTTTGATCATATACTACCTGGGGATCAATATTAATGAATATATTATAATCTGCACTTAAATCTTTAGCTTTCAATAAAGCATTCTCTCTTGTCACTTTTTCAAGAGCAAATAATAAATTATTTTTCCTAGCTAAATCAAATAATTTCAAGGGATCTTTTAGTTGGCTATCTTTTGGCCCTCTACTTAATGCCTCATAGCCCAATAAATCACAGGTTTTCAAATTTATAATTGGTTGAAAAAAAGTCCGCACTAGTTTATTATTAATTATTTTTTTTAATTCCTCTAATTCTTGCTTTTTTTGTTGCATATTTAACCCCCTAACTTATAATTATATTCCCTTAAGATTTTTCCTGACTCCTTGTCCTAGCATTGTTACTAATTCATCTGGATTAGTATAATTATTACTGCTATCATTGCTCGTTGTTTTATCATAACTAATTATTCTTAATTTATTTTCAATCAAATCTACTATTTTTTCTAAAGCTATTCTTTCATCTGGGCCGTTCACTTGAAGAATAATTTCTTCTTGGTCTTTTATCTTTAACCATAAAACTCCTAGAATACTTTTTAAATTAGCTTCTTTATTTCCTTTAATTAATTTTATTTCAGATGAAAATTTTTCAGCTGTTTTAACCAATACAGAAGCAGGTCTAGCATGTAGTCCTAACTTATTATTAAGTATTACTTGTTGTTTAATCATTATTATCCCCCCTTATTAAAAGTTGAATACTCTCAGCTAAATTTACCACTAGTATCATTCACACTCCAATAAATTGATCAAAATTTTATTTAACTTATCTGAGAATACTCCAATTAGACTTCGCCTTATTGACTTACTATTATTATCACAGACTAATATTACAGTTTCTTTTCCTTAAGATTAAATTATTGTTAAAATTAAAGAACACTACCTTGATTTTTAAATCGAGGTAGTGTTCTTTATCTAAATATATCTAATATCAGTCATTTTTTCATTATAAAATTAATGCTCCCATCCAAGCAAATAGGATCAATGGAATATTATAGTGTAAGAAAGTTGGTACACAAGTATCCCAAATATGATCATGTTGGCCATCAGCATTCAAACCAGCAGTTGGCCCTAAGGTACTATCAGAAGCAGGAGAACCAGCATCACCTAATGCTCCCGCAGCTCCAATTAAAATTATTGTCGCCAACGGACTAAAGCCTAAAGACTGGGCCAAGGGAACATAAATTGCAGCAATTATCGGAATAGTTCCAAAAGAAGTTCCAATCCCCATAGTAACTATTAACCCTACAAGTAACATTAATATTGCACCTAAAAATTGACTTCCTCCAATCAATGTATTTACTGACTGAACAATAGATTCAACCCCACCAGTAGCTCGAATTACATCACCATATCCAGCAGCAATTAACATTACAAAAGAAATCACACCCATCATCTTAACTCCATCATCAATTAAATCATGTAGTTTATGCCAATCTACACTACCACTTAGAACCATAATTGTTAGACCCACCAAAGCCCCCAAGGGCAACGAATCAATAGTTAATTGGATGGCTAAGGCCGCAAATAGAGCTAATAAAGAAAACAGATGCTGATAACTCCATTCTACATCCTGAGTAGTAGAACCCAATTCCTCTTCCATCGCTCCTAAATCATAGTCACGATTATTATTATAACTAATAAAAATTGCCACAAATAGACCAACTACCATTCCTAACACTGGAATCCAAATCACGCTAGAAATTTGTCCTAAACTAACATCCATACCATTAGCTACTATTTCATCACGAATAATCTTATGAAAAATAAGACCAAAACCAGCTGGAATAGCCATATATGGAGCTTGTAGTCCAAAAGTTAAAGCCGCTGCAATTGCTCTTCGGTCAATCTTTAACTTATTAAACAACTCTAACAATGGTGGAATCAAAATCGGAATAAAAGCAATATGAACCGGAATTAAGTTTTGGGACAAACTAGCAAAAGCAGCAATCATTAGTACAAATAGCTTCTTCTTATCCTTTACTAACTTGGATAATTTACTACTTAATAAATGAACTATTCCTGTCTTCTGAACTGCTACAGCCAAAGCACCTAATAAAATATAACTTAAAGCTGTTTCAGCATTCCCTCCCATACCATCAATTAAGGTATTCATAGTCTCAGTCAAACCTAAGCCACCTGTCACTCCTCCTACAATAGCAGCTACTAATAAAGCCAAAATAACATTTAAATTTGCTAAACTAAGAATAATCATTGTCGATACTGATATAAGTACTGGATTCATTACAATCACCTTCCTATTTTATATTGCTTTAATGCATTAAAGCAATATAAAATTAACATATCTAATTGTAAAAGTCAAGAATTATATTTCTAAACTAAAAAAACTCCATCTAAAGCTTTAGATGGAGTGCTTGATTCTTTTAGAAAACTTAATAATTTTCTGTTCCTTCTTCTTTCATCTTCTGTTTTTCTTCATACATTTTTTCATCAGCAATATTTATCAATTTATCAACCGACCTATTATCCTCTGTCTGATAATCAACTATACCATGACTAGCTGATATTTGATATGGTTTATTTCTCTTTTGGTTTATTAAATTGAATTTATTAATAATTCGTTGCCAAATTTTTTCAGCAAGCTCTCTATTACAATTAGGAAAATAAATTAAAAATTCATCTCCACCTAGCCTAATAACTTTATCACTATCCCTAATTTCTCGTTCAAGTGTTATTGCTACTAATTTAATTAATCTATCCCCTTCTTTATGACCATAATTATCATTAACTGTTTTTAAATTATTAACATCAATAAAGCAAATGGCTGCATTTTCAACAGTTAATTTTTGTTTTTCTTCTTCCAATATTTGTAATCCCATATGGCGGTTATAGACACCAGTTAAAGAATCATAATATGCTTGTTCCTTTAACTTCTCTTTAGCCTCTTTTCGTTCAGTAATATCCGTTATAATCCCATCTAATCTTACAATTTCTTTTGCATAATTTTTAACAGAGATAGTATACTCCTCTACCCACCGCACCTCTCCATTCTTTTTAATAATTCTATATTCAAGTTGTAAATGATTTTTTTGGCTTTCAGTTAACAATTCTTCTTTTTCTTCAATTACTTGCCTATCTTTCGGATGTATAACATCTGATAATAACTTAGATTGATTATTAAACTCTTGCTGTGAATAACCATAAACTTTCGTACATGAACTTGAAATTTCTATTATATCACGTGATTCTACATCAAAAGAAAAGAAAACAATATTATTATGAGCAAATATATTTTCGAGCTTTTCTTTTGTTCGCTTTAATTCATATTCAATATCCTTTTGCAAGCTGATATCTTGATATGTTCCAGTTACTCGAACTATATTACCATTATCATCTCTTTTAATAACTTCTCCTTGATCTAAAATCCACTTCCATCCATCACCAGTTTTCCATCTGTATTCTGCTTGATAAAAATCATTTTCATCTAATTTATTCGTTAATTTATCTATTACCTCATCCCTATCTTGAGGGTGGATTTTCTTTTTCAAAATAAATAAATAATTTTCAATTATATTAGAACTATACCCCAGTTTATTCATAAAATCTGAACTACATCTAAGCTTAGACTCTTTTACATTCCAATCCCAAATTCCTATCCGGGACCCCTGAACAGCTGACCTCAATCTTTCTTCTTCAATTTCTAACTTTTCTTTCATTCTTCTATATTTAATTATATACATAATCAAAAATATTATTATTATAAATAAAGACACTATTATCCAAATTATATTTTGATTTCTTTTATAAAATGATTCAGAAGAATTAATAATCATTCTTTCACTCGGTAAATTATTAAAATCTATATTATACTTTTTTAATTGTTGGTAATCAAATACATATCTTGAGTTTTTACTATTACTTAATTCCTCGCTAGTAGTTCCTTCTAATAAATCTAAAGCTAATTTAGCAACTTCTTCTCCTTCTGAATAACCATCAATTATCTTACCTCCTACTAAGCCATGACCTAAGTAACCACTCCAACTACTATAAATTGGACTCGAATTATAAGAAGCTATTTCTTCAACTACATAGCTCAACGAGGTATTATTATTATTATCTTTCCTCATAACCTTTCCTAAAAAAATTATTTCATCTTCTCTCTGAGCATCTAATTTCTGCTTTATTTCTTGAAGATTATTTACTTGATAAAAACTATAGTTTTTCTTTAAATCTAATTGCTGCATCTGTTGAATAAATAAGTACTGATTAATAGTCCCACTAAGATTATTAGCAAAAAAAGCAACTAATTGCTTACGATCAGGATGTAAATCAAAAGCCAATTTTATCGTATCTTTGATATCAACTTTCTCATTAATTCCATAATATCTTTGACCGCTATCTTGAGAAGGATTATTAATAGAATTAACTCTACAAAATACAACAGGTATATTATTAAATAATCTATCATTATAGGCCTTAACAAAATTAAATGCGTTATCATCGACAGTAATAATCAGGTCAATAGATTTATTATTATATTTATTTCTATATAGTTGAGAAAGAGTTTTGAAATGTTCTTTATTAAAAAACCTTTTACTATCCATGTATTCAACATATAAATTAGGATTACTATCAGTAAAGACTGAATCAATACCCTGTTGAATATCTTCTGTAGGGGCATAATTTTGGTGAGAGGAATGTAAGACTAAAATATTATCCTGCCCTACAACTATTGGGCTAAAAAAAATCAAAAAAGCAGTTACTACAATCATTAAAATAATATAACTTCTATTATCAATTCTGCCTAAACGCACTTTAATCACCTTACTTTTTAGTTTAATTTTTAATCTTTTCTATATTTTTCTATATCTACAACTTTTTCATCTTCAAAATCATCTGCTTGATTCAATTGACTACTATTTTTATCTAACTGCTCTAAATTATCAAATATTTCATCAAAAAATTTATCTATATCTTGTTCATCTAAATCATCAGGCAAATCGCCAGACATTATAAGTTCAGGTTCAGGCTCTAAAAAATTATATAATTCTCTTTCTCCAGCTGATAATGATTGCTCTAACTTTTTTTTCTGTTCTTGTTTCTTTTTTTGTAATCTTTCAAATTTAAGCTTATCCTGTGCTGATAATTTTTCTTTAATTTTTTCATCATACATTTGATTTAAAAAAAACTTCGTTTCTATTAATTCATTCAAACTCCAATTTCCAATTAATAGTTGTTCAAATTCTTCTACTAAATTATCATTTTGCAATAATGCAATTAAATTATCACATTCTATTTTTTCCCCATTTGGAAATAATATTTCTATTTTATTTTTATTCATAATTATCCCCTCTATTTATTTATATATATAATAATTTTAACCATCAATATTATATAAGTAATTCTTTATAATATTTATTTTACCTTTTTTTAAATAAATTATTTCAAATAAGCCAGTTAACTAAAAAGTAAATTCTATAAAAACCATATCTATTACTAAGAAAAACTACTCTTATTTTACTTAAACTGAATTATTTGACATTGTTAGCCCTTAATTAGAATTATAGGAGTTTGAATTTACTTGTCTTTTTTTTTATAATTATAAATGAAGATAAAGGTTAGGAATTAAACTAAAACTACTATTTTGGAGGTGGTTTTATGTTTAATTTAATGAAATCTGAAAATCAAAATGAAGTTAGTGATCGTCGACCTCAAGATTTATTTTCTAGCGTTTTAGAGGATTTTATGGACATGAATAATTTAGTGAATTTTAAAACTGACATTAAAGAAACAGATGAAGCGTATATCCTTGAAGCAGAACTACCGGGAATGGACAAAGAAGATATCAATCTAGAACTCGATAATAATTATTTAACTATTTCGGCTAATAATCAAGAAGTCATCGAGGAAGAAAAAGAAGATTATATTCGTAAAGAAAGAAGAACTGGTAGCTATCAGCGGCGTTTCAAAGTAAGCAATGTAGACCAAAGTAATATTGAAGCAGAATATAATGACGGCATCTTGGAAGTTAATCTTCCTAAATTAGAACAAGAAGAACGCAATAAAAAGACTATTGATATTAACTAATAAACTTAAAAATAAATTTGCTACCTGAGTACTCAGGTAGCAAATTTATTTTGTATAGTTTTTTTACCGAACAACCGGAACTGTTAAGCCACCTTGGGGTAGTACTATTGAATTATAATTATCATATTTTTGATTAATCTTTTCTAATGCTTGGTCCAAAGTCTCCACTTTAGTAGCAAACATCATTTCTGTCATATCATAATTTAATTCAGATATTAAAATGAATTCTTTTTCTAAAACAACCTTACTAATAGCAAAAGCTTTATGTCCACCAATAATAAATTTTTCTTTGATTTTTTCTACATTATCTTCAGGCTTTTCAGAATCACTTAACCAATCTTCAAAAATATCTTCTCCTAATCCTGCTCTGCATTCTGCTAAAAGAACAATTGTTCCACCCTCTTTAACTGCTCCATCAGCATTATCTAAAGCTTTTTGCGCTTGATAAATATTAATATCTTTAGGATATCCTCCCGCACTAACTATAGCAACATCAACTCTTTCTTCTAACTGCACATGATACATTTGTGCTGAAGTCTCAACACCAGCTAACCAAGCAGTTTCTATATCACCTGCTACTACATCTACTATCTCTTTTTTACTATTAGTAACAACATTCAAAGTGAAATCTACATCTACTAGTTTAGCAGCTTCAATCATTTCTCCACTAATTGGATTCTCTTTTATCGGAGGCAAATCACCGATTAAATTCACCATTCTCGAATGATTAAATTGGATAGTTTCTCTACCTGCTACTCCTGGCAAAATAGATTTTCGCCCCCCAGAAAAACCAGCGAAATAATGAGGAGTTATTACCCCAGTAGTAATTAATAAATCAGCGTTTACTACTTCCTCGTTAAGATAAAGTCTATTTCCCGAACTCAATTCACCTAAATCAACTAAATTTTGATCAGGATTATGAGAAACCAACCGATATTCGTCTACTATTCTATCTCCAAAAATATTTCTATTCTGCTCTTCAGTATTAGGATCATGAATACCTGTAGCTATTATTAAAGAAATATCTTCTTGGCTAACCCCCGCCTGATGTAACTCATCTAATAAAGGGGGTAACATAACTTTATAGGGAGTGGCGCGACTGACATCATTAACAATAATAACCACTTGTTCAGCATCTTTATCTCTAGCTAATTTCTGTAAAGAATCTGAATCAATAGGATCCTCTAATTTACTTTCAACTTCTTGCTGAGGATTAGATACTCCTTCTTGTTCATTTGGTCTTAAAATTTGTGAATTAGATAGACTATCTAATTCACAATTTAATTTTTGTGAACCATACTTTAACTTCATTACTAACTCCTCCACTTCTCAAATTATTATTCTTTATTTTGACTATCGTAGCTAATAAACTTGTTATAAACTCCCACTGCATCTTGAGCCATTTCTTCAATTGAATTATCTTGAGCATATTGATAAGCGTTATCCGACATATCTGCTAATAATTTTCTATCCTTCATTAATTTAATAACTTTTCCTGACCACTCGGTGACATCCTCTGCTACTTTATATCCATTATAACCATTTTCTATGACATTATCGATACCACTAGATCTAACCGCCACTACAGGTGTTTTACCCGCCATAGCTTCTAATAGTACCATCCCTTGTGTTTCAGATTTGGAAGCAAAAATAAACAAATCTGCTAAATTATAATATTTACTGATTTCTTTATAATCTATAGTTCCAATTAATTCTATATAATCATCTAAATTATTTTCTGTTATATAGTCTTCTAAGTTATCTTTCTCTGAGCCATCTCCTGCTATTAAACACTTAAACTGAAGATCAGTATTTTCTTTAATATACTTTAACGACTTCATTAAAAAATAAAGATTTTTTTCTTTAGACAATCTGGATACAGATAATAATATTACTTCATCATCACTTTTATATTTGCTCGCTAAAGAATTTATTTTTTGCTCAGATATCTGATAATCATCAAAGTCTATACCAGTAGGTAAGACTTTAATATGCTTGCTAACACCAATATTTCGCAAATATTCTTTAGCATTTTCAGTCGGGGCAAATACTGCATCAGATCTATTAGCAGCTTTTTTAATAATATAATGGGCTATTCTATTTCTAAACAATTTTTTAAAAATCTTAAAATCTGGCAAATAATGAGTGTATTTTTCCAATCTAGTATGATAGGTCAAAAAACTTGGTATCTCATGTTTTTTAGCCAATGATAAACCCTTTGATCCTAGCCAAATTGGGTGATGAGCATGTACTAAATCAAAATTAAGTTCATCAAACTTTTCTTCTATATCACTAGAAAAAATATTAACAATTGGTAGTTCCATGCCATTTTGTTCTTGATGCCAAAATGTTTTACATCTAATTACATTTAAATCGGAATCTTTACTAGTCCCTGGATACTCAGGAGCAAATATATATACTTCATGACCTAACTTCTGCAAACCTTTGCTTAATCTAGCAATTGAAATCGGTACACCACCAATAAAAGGAAAATAATTATTAGTGAAAATGGCTATCCTTAATTTTCGATTTGGTAATTTTTTATCTTGTCCAGCAAACTCTCTATAGTAATCAACCTCGCGACGCAACTCTAAATAAAGCATAAAACTGAGCATAAAAATAATCACTAATACTAATAAAACAGTAGTGTAATTAGTATACATAAATGATTGCAAAAAAATCCACACATTTTCTACAAACTTAGCTAGTTGAGGAGGTAAAAATCCCAATTCTTTATCTACTTCAATGACATCATAATTAACTCCACTTGGGCTTACCTCTACTTTTAAATAATGATAAAAACTCTGGGGGCTATCTAAAATCATAGCACCACCAGCTCCACCGGAAACAAAATAAGGTATACTATTAGAAACTTGTTTATGCTTAATTTCTAAATTAGAAGAAAAAACACTAGTCACATTATATTTAGCAAAAATTTCTTGATAGTAGTTTCTATCTTCTTGCTTACTAATATATTTAGCTTCTTCATCTAACAAATAATCAACATCAATCTCTAGTGGGGGCTTATTCATGATTACAAACGATTTATCATACTGTAAAGAAGTCTTTAATTCATTTTCCAACCAAGTTTTCTGCCAAGCTTGAGGACTATGTCCAGTAGTGTCAACAAAAATAAAATAAGAATCATCTGCTTGAAAAGAAAAATAAAATGGGCCAAAATATTTATAATAATTCTTATGCCCCCCTTCCTTTACTTCATTCTCACCAACCCCCGTAATAAAAGGAACATCTGTAGTTGATAAACTTCGATATAAAACACGATATTTCCCTTCTCCACTATCAACCACATTATTACCAGTTGACATTACAAAATCAATATCATCCTCTTCGATCTGAGGCAAAATCTTTTTATCAAATATTCTAATAGAATTTTTTATATTTCCTAAAACTACAAAGCTAAAAGAATCTTTATTATCCAAATCTTCTTTTACTTTTTCTATACTTTTTAAATTAACTGCATTAAAATCTTGAATAGATTTAGGAGCATAAATTCTATATGAAATAATAATTACTAATATCAAAATACTACTTACTAATATAATCTTAGACTTATTGCTCATTAACTCCACCACCTCTAATAAACCCTATAAAGAATAAAATCATCCCAATTATAATTCCAATATATTTTGTTAAAAAACGCCAAGCAAATATTAAAGGTACTATCTCACTTGAATCAACAAAGCGAGCAAATAATAATGAAAAACTACCTTCAGCAACTCCAGTTGCCCCAGGAGTTGGCGCAAAATACATTGAAAAAACAACTACTACCTGTAGTAAAATTATGGAGAGCATTGATACTTCATATCCTAACCCAATAATTAAAATTACTGAAAAAGAGAATTCAGCTAATAAAAATAGTAATGTAGATATTATCGTAGCAATAATATATTTTTTTTCTCCTTTTAGAAAGTAGTTTAAGTTATCGCTAAAAATATCAATCTCTTCAAATAAATTTTGACATAATTCCCTAAACTTATTTTTAGAAATTATTTTCTTGTTTTTAATAAATCGCAAAATATTATATACAATTTTCTTTAACAACCTATTTCTAAATATAACTATATAGAAAAAAAGAACATAAAGAGTAGAAAACAATGAAACATAAAACAAAACTGTTTGCTTAGGTAGTACCTGACTCAAACTTGGCTCAGTTACTATAATAATTGGAGTTGCAATAAAGAAAAATATAGTTGCTAATACTGTTCTTATAGTAGTAGCAGCTGTAGCATTTCCTAAAGAAACCCCTCGTTTATTCAAAAAATATATTTGAACAAAACCACCACCTGTAGCAAAAGGAGTCACATTAGAAATAAACAAATTAATAAAAACTAACTTAGCTATATGCTTAAAATCAATTTCAGTATTTAAGGTTTTTAATACATAATAAAGTCTTAATCCATCAAAACTAAAGTAGAAAATTAATAATGAAAACAGACTAATAAAAATAGATAATGAATACGATTGAAAAATTGCAAAATTAGAATTAGCCCCAAATATTTTATAAATAAAATATAGAGACAGACATGACAAAACAACAAAAACCAGAAAATATATTAAATAACCTACTATATTTTCGCCAATTATATTATCATTATTTAACTCATCTTCTTCTTCATTTAAATAATCCATTTTTTTCTCCTTTAATATTACTATATTTATGAACACGCCACAATGCATTATATCAAAAAAAAACAAATATGCCAACAAGCTTACTAAATAAACTCCCAATTAGGAAAAATATTATCTAGTTGGATTGACACAATAAAATATATTATGTAAAATATAATATATAGAACGATAATGGTTATCAATAACATCCCTAAAATTTAACAAAGGAGGTTCTTCTAATGACAATTAAAGTGACAGATTTAAAATCAACTAAATGTGATATTAATAACTCTGATATTAAAAACAACACTACGCTCAATGATGTAGCTGGTCATTTAGCTATTCAAGTTGACAACTGTCAATTAGCTCCCCAAGAATATCTACTTTATGGTGTAGATAATAAAAGTGGTATGACTTCAGGCACTGGAGTACAACCTAGTGACACAATTACTGATCAAAATGATAATTTCTTTTTACTATTTAATATTAAAGAATTAAGAGCTAAAAATCAAATTGATGATACTACTACAGAAATAGTAATTAAAACTAATGGACACGAGTTAGGAAGAGATAAAATCAATCACATCTCAGGAATTTACCTTGGTTAAATTACAATCAGTGAGCTAGGAGCCACCAATTCAAAACAATCTACTTTGAATTAGTTGTTGCTCATAGTTCACTGTTCTAATATTAAACAAACCGTGCTCTAATCTGTGCTACCGTATATAAAGAACCACCAATTAAAATCAAGTCTTCTTTGCTAGCATTTTCTACTGCACAGTCTACTGCTAATTCTAATTCTTCCTCTATTATTAAATCTAAATTATATTTTAGAGCTTGCCTTTCTAACTCTTTAACCTGAGCTGCTCGTTGATTATTATTTTTACTTAAAATTAGCTGGTCAGCATGTGTAGCTAGTTGTTCAATAATAGAACTATAATCTTTATCGGCTAAAATACTTACTACTATAATTAAATTATTATATTTTAAAGACTCCAATTCATAATTTAAAACTTCAGCTCCCACTTCATTGTGAGCACCATCTAAAATAATAGTTGGATTGGTAGCCACTACTTCTAATCTACCAGGCCATTCAACTTCAGTTAACCCCTGTTTAATCTCAGTTTTATTAACTGAATAATCATTGTTAAGAGTTTCAACCACGGCTAAAGCTGTCACAGTATTTATTATTTGATACTGACCTAATAAAGATAAGTTCAAATGTTTATAGTCTCTCTTGGCTCCCACAACGCTAAACTTTTGTCTAGCTAAATTAGAATCTTCTTGTTGCCAAGAAAATTCTTCATTGATATTAATCAACTCCCCATTTCTATCCTCAGCAAGCTCTCTTAATACTCCAATAACCTCTGGTTTAGTAGCTGCAGTTATTACTGGTTGACCAGGTTTTATGATCCCACCTTTTTCTCTAGCTATTTCTTCTACCGTATCTCCCAAATATTTAGTATGATCTAGACTAACATTAGTTATTACCGATACCAAACTATTTCCAACATTAGTAGCATCTAATTCCCCTCCCAAACCTACCTCTAAAATAGCTAAATCAACATTTTCTTGAGCGAAATATAAAATAGCAATAGCAGTAACCACTTCAAAAAAAGTAGGATGGGCCAACTTGTCCTCTACTTT
>JBNJDB010000055.1:0-12938 GCA_051744465.1 Bacillota bacterium
GGAGTAATGATTATTGGGATTGACGGAAATAGTAAAATAACAGAAGTCAATCAGAAGAGCTGTCAAGTCTTAGGTTATAGCAAACAGGAATTATGTGGGAAGGATTGGAGTGATTTTTTAGCTAGAGAAGAAGTAAAGCGGGCCAAAGATATTTTTGCAGAAGCTCCGGCGGGTCAATCTAGTTTGATCAATTATGGGCAGAATGAAGTACTAACTAGGTCTGGTGCTAAACGGAAAATAATCTGGACTAGTAGGGTATTAAAAGATGAAACAGGAAATATTAAACGAATTTTAAGTTCAGGATTAGATGTTACTAGATCTAGTTTACTAAAAGAGAAATTAGAATATAATAGACTGCAAGTTGAATTTTTCGCTAATCTATCTCATGAATTAAAGACGCCATTGAATTTAATTTTTTCTGCATTAAAGGTAGCAGATTCTTATCAGGAGAATAATCTTGCGCCAGAAGTTTATCAAGATTTAAATAATTATACAGAGATTATTAGGCAGAATAGTAATCGATTATTGCGGTTGGTTAATAATTTGATTGATATTACCAAACTTGATTCTAATTCTTTTGATTTGAATTTAAAAAATACCGATTTGGTTCAACTTTTAGAGGATATAATTGACTCAGTTAGAAGTCATATAGAAACAGAAGATAGGATTTTGAAATTCAATTCAAAATTAGATAAAAAGGTAGTTGCTTGTGACCCCTTTAATATAGAACGGATTATATTAAATCTGATTTCTAATGCCCTTAAATTCACTGAAATTGGCGATGAAATAATAATTAATTTAGCGCAAACAGAAGAGCAAGTCTTAATCATAGTCAAAGATACAGGAATTGGGATTCCCAAAGAGAAACAAGAGATGATTTTTGATCGTTTTTGCCAAGTTGATAAATCATTTAATCGAGCTAATGAGGGAAGTGGTATTGGTTTGGCTATTGTGAAATCACTTGTTGAACTGCATGATGGCGAATTAGAATTAGATAGTAGGGCAGGAGAATATACTGAGTTTGCGATAAAACTTCCTGATAAGCAGCTAAAGATGGGTAATAGAGAGGAGCAAAAGTCTAGCTGTGCTAAGCTAGATATGATTGATAGGGTGGATATTGAATTTGCTGATTTGTATAATTTAGAATAGGATAAGGGCCCACAATTTGGGCCCAATGTCTTATTAGTCAGAAAAACTTAATTGCATCATATCTACTTCAACACGATGAATAGCACTCAATTGCTCTTGCAAGTCTTCAATTTCTGCTTGAGAACCACATAAAGTAAGTAAAATCAGACCTTCTTCAGAACATTGATCAATTGATTCATGCAAACCTAATCTTGTTTCAATAATACAGCCATTATCAGTCAAGATTTCTTGTACTCTTGGAGCTGCATCAGTTCTTTTGTCAACCAAAACTGCCATAATAGTAGAACAATTCATAGTTAGTCCTCCTCTTTTAGTAGTTTAGTTATAAGAAATCACTTATATCTTATTTCTATTATTAGATAGAAGCTCCTCTTTTATTGATCAATTTTTGTTTTTTTGCTAAAAAAATAAATCTTTGGCGAATTTAAAAGGAAAATTTTTATTAATCGAGAAAGATTTGATTAAGCAGACTATAAAAAAAGGGAGTTGAAATTATGAAGAAAATAGCATTGATTGCTCATGATGAGAAAAAAGAAGATTTGATTAAATTTGCTAGACAGCATCAAGCAGTGTTGAAAAAGTATAAATTAATTGCTACTGGAACTACAGGACGGAGATTGAATACTGAGACTGAATTAGAAGTAGAACGTAAAGAATCAGGTCCTTTAGGTGGTGACCAGCAGATTGGGGCAGAGATTGCTGGTGATAATTTAGAAGCGGTTATTTTTTTAAGAGACCCTTTGACTGCCCAACCCCATGAACCTGATGTTACTGCTTTGCTTAGAGTCTCTGATGTACATGATGTAGCTTTGGCAACTAATTTATCAACAGCTCATTTAGTCTTAAATGGCCTAAAATTAGATTGACTAATTGATTAATTTATGTTAACATAATATAAGCTGTAGTGTTAATTTATAATCAAGCTACATAGTTTACAGCTGTTTAATATTTAAAATTTAATTGGAGGTGACTCAAATGGCATATACAATTACTGACGAATGTATTTCTTGTGGTCAATGTGAGCCTGTTTGCCCAGTAGATGTAATTTCTGAAGGTTCTGCTAAGTATGATATCGAGGCAGACGGTTGTATTGATTGTGGACAGTGTGCTTCTACTTGTCCTGTTGATGCTATTGAAGCGTAACTAATAATGACTGCTAAGACCTTGGGTTTATTCCTGAGGTCTTTTTTATTTTAAAATTATAGTTTTAATACATAATTTATTTAGCAAGGATAATTTTGACTTATATTGAATATCATAAAATAAAGGTGAGACGATAATTAGAAACTAGATAGGGGTGCTATTAGCTTGTGTAGAGATTTAGCATAAATAAGCTTAAATTTTTATTACGAATTATAAGTTTTTCGGTTTAATGGAGTAATTATTTTAAGTTTAAAGTGATAATATTATAGAAGTTAGTGTTTATTTCTTGTTTTTTTAATTTTATGGTTTCGAATTTAATTGTCAATTTTCCATTTTAAATTATCAATTATATTAGTGAGGTGGTTTGATGGGGGCAACTGTAGGTTTGGCTTTGGGGGCTGGTTCTGCTAGAGGTTTAGCACATATAGGTGTCTTAAAAGCATTTGATGAGGAAGGAATTACAGTTGATTATATAGCGGGGACTAGTGCAGGTTCTATTATTGGTGGGTTTTATGCTGCTAATTTGGATCTACATATGTTAGAGCGGTTAGCAACTCATATTGAATGGGATCATTTAACTGATATTACAGTACCGCGCAAAGGATTAATAGCAGGGAATAAAATAAAGGAATTTTTTCAACTGCTAACTAAAGATAAGAACTTTTCAGAATTAGAGATTCCTTTTGTGGCCATAGCAACGGATATTGAAAAAGGAGAGAATGTAGTTTTAGATAGCGGACCTGTTGCTGAGGCTTTGCGAGCTAGTATGTCAATTCCTGGTGTTTTTGTGCCTTATAGATTAAATGGGCATTTGTTAGTTGATGGTGCTTTATTAAATCGTGTACCAACAGCTGAAGTAAGAGATTTAGGAGCTGATATAGTAATTGGAGTTGAAGTTAGTTCTTCTGCTGGTCAAGATCGTAAGGTGGCTAATATTTTTGATGTAATTATGAATTCAATTGATATTATGCAACAAGAATTGGCCCATAGTAAACGGGTAGGCGCAGATTTTTTAATCATGCCCGATTTAGGTGATGTTGGCTCTACGGAACTTACTAAAGCACAACATTGCATTGATTTAGGTTATAAAGCTGCTAAGAATAAGGCAGATGAGATAAAAAAAATGATTGCTGGGAGGACTGAGAGTGAAGAAATTAATTAACGAGAATAAGTTTTGGATTTTATTAGTAGGGATTATTATTGTCAGTGGATTTTTATTATTATATCCGCTTGATTATTATGTTGTTTCTCCTGGAGTAGCTAAAAATGTTGCTCCGATGGTAGAAATTGAAGGTGATTCTTATTCAAATCAAGGTGATATAATGCTAACTACTGTGTCTATGAAACAGGCTAATACAATTGATTATTTATGGGTTAAATTATTCAAACCTCAATTTTATGAATTGCAATCGATGGATTTCTTACCTGAGGATATTAATATGGATGAATATTTTGATTTAATGCGGGAAATGATGGCTGAAAGTCAATTGAAATCGCAAGCTGTAGCACTAGAAGGTGTAGGGTATCAACCGCAGATAACTGGTGAAGGAGTTGAGATTGTTCAAGTATTAGAGACTAGTAATGCTTATGATAAGTTAAAAGAAGGAGATATTATTGTCGGTGTTGATGGTGCTCAAGTGCAACTCTTGACTGAAACGGTAGATAAAATCCAAGATCGGGAACTAGGTGCTCCAGTCCAGATTACTGTTAAACGAGATGATGAGCAGAAGAATTATTCAATTGAGACTAAATCATTAGAAGAAAATAGTGGTGAGCCTTCAATTGGAGTATTAATAACTCCTTATAAACGGAACTATGATTTTCCAATTAAAATTAATATAAATGCTGGTCAAATTGGTGGTCCTTCAGCGGGTAGTATGTTTGCTTTAGAGATTTATAACCAATTGAGTGAAGCAGATATAACCCAAGGAGCTAAAATTGCAGGCACGGGAACTATTAATTTAGATGGTAGTATTGGGAAAATAGATGGTATCGGACAGAAAATTGTAGCAGCTGAAGAAGAGGGGGCTAATCTATTTTTTGTTCCAGCTGGTAATTGGGAGTTGGCCCAAGAAATCAAAGTTGATGATATAGCGTTAGTCAAAGTGGATACTTTCGAACAGATAATTGAGTATTTAAAGTCTCATGATCTAACTTAAAGTTATAGATCTAGGATTGGTTGCTGGCGATAATCGATATTGCCTTTTTTATATTTGTTGTTTTTAATTGCGAGATTATAGATATTATTAGCTTGCAGGTCATAGCTTAGCATTTTTTGGAGTAAATTTTGTGGTTGATAATTTGACTTAAAATGGTTGGCTACTTTAGAAATCAAAGGTAAATCTCCTCTGCTTTTGATCTGATGGAGTAATTTTTTTCCTTGTTGGTTAAAGCCAAGTATTCTAAAATAAAGTGGTCCGTCTGCTTGGTCAAATGATTCTAAATCAGTTTTTTTTAAATCAAGTAAAACATGGGTCAAAATTCTTTGGATTCTAGTTCTAGTAAATCGTTTGGTCGTGATTTTATTGATTAGCTCAGACCAAGAAGTAGCCTTTTGAGCAACATATTTGATCCGGTTTTCTAAGCCCCCGTTAACATCTTCGTACTGTTGTAAATCGGTTGTAGAGATTCTTCTTAAGATGGTAAGTAGTTGCTCCTCAAAATTAGTTGGGAAAATAGGACCTTTGTCAGCTGCAAACTCAGTTTGGAGAAATTCAATTGTAGCTTGGGGCATTGTCTGTTTTAGATCTTCGTCAATTAAAGTAGAACCTTGTTGGTGATTACTTTTGATCTGGTTTCGAATTGCTGTAGCACTAGATATTTTTTGTAGCTGATTTGAATTATAGTCAGCCCCGCTGCGTTTAATTGTTAAGGGGGTGATTGGACTATTTAAATTAGTTAATGCTTTGATATATTCTAGACCTAAAATATTATTAGAACTATTTAAAATTGTAGCTAGTTCCTGGTGAGAAAAATCTAAGCTTGTTTCTTGGTGTTTTAAATAATCTATTACGGCCTTGGCCCGGGCTTGGGGATACGAAATACCAGTAGTTAGGTATTGCTGAATTAATTGACTTAACTGGGGTGGCTCATCTGCTAATAAGTTGCCTAAAAATTGTAGTGGCTCAATAGTTCCTACTTCACTACCAAAGCAGACACTATCTACTAGATTGCTAGCATCTAATAATTTGATGCTGCCGTTAGCAAAGTGTTCTGCACTACGAATAGAATAGCTGATGGGCAGTTGGATTACTAAATCGACACCTAGCTTGAGTGCCATTTTTGTACGAGCCCATTGGTTGACTATAGCTGGTGTGCCTCGTTGTAAAAAAGGACCACTCATGATACAAATCGTTGCATCAGCATTACTCTTAGCTAAAGATTTTTTCAAATGAATTTGATGCCCATTATGAAACGGATTATATTCGGTAATAATACCTAATACTTTCATTTTGTAATTCCTCCATTAAATTTTATTGTTTGATATATAACTCTATAATAACTTATCAGCTATTAAATATCAATAATTAGCTTTTTAGTTTGAAAAAATCAGAAATTAGCAGTAATTAAACAATTGTTTGAATATTTATTTGATTTAAACTTTGCAGAATCCAGAATTATTTGCTAAAATAACAAGGAGATTGCTATGGTTGTCTAGTAATTTATAAGTTGGATATCCTTTTAACAATTTGTTTTTATTGTTTGTTTTGTAGTTCTTTTAATTCAAATTTAAAGTTTTTATTTTGGGGGTTTAGTTAATTGTATAAGTTTATTTATTAATAAGGGGGCAAATTAATGAGTTTTATTAACAGTATTCAGCAACAAGCTAAGGCAGATAAGAAAAAAATTGTCTTGCCTGAAGGAACTGAGCCACGAATAATCAAATCAGTGCCCGTAATCTTAGAGGAAGAAATTGCTGATGTTGTATTATTAGGAGTGAAAGAAGAAATTGAGAAAGTAGCATCAGAAGAAGAAGTGGATTTAGCTGGAGCAGAAATTATCGACCCTGCTAAATCAGATAGTTTAGAGGAATATGGAGCAACTTATTATCAGCTGAGAAAACATAAGGGGATCAGCCAAGAAGAAGCGTTAGAGCAAATTAAAGACCCGCTTTATTTTGCGGCGATGATGGTCAAAGAAGGAGATGCTGATGGAAAAGTTGCTGGAGCAGAAAATGCTACAGGAAATGTATTGCGAGCGGCAATTAAAATCATTGGTACTGCTAAAGGAATTTCAGTAATTTCAGGAGCCTTTATTATGGTTGTACCTGATAAGTCCTTTGGCGAAGATGGTTTATTGGTCTTTGGAGATTGTGCTGTTACTCCTGAGCCTGATGCTGGTCAGTTAGCAGAAATAGCTGTATCTTCAGCTGAAACTGCGCAAAATTTAGCTCAAATTGATCCTAAAGTAGCTATGTTGTCATTTTCTACTAATGGAAGTGCTCAACATGAATTAGTAGATAAAGTCCAACAAGCGACTATTAAAGCACAAGAAATGGATTCGGAGCTACAGGTAGATGGAGAAATGCAAGCTGATGCTGCTTTAGTTCCTGGTGTATCTCAGAAAAAATATCCAGATAGTGAAATCGAAGGTCAGGCTAATGTGTTAGTTTTTCCTGGTTTAGAAGCTGCTAATATTGGATATAAATTAGTACAACGGTTAGCTGGAGCAGAAGCAATTGGTCCTGTTTTACAGGGGATTGCTAAGCCAGTTAATGATTTATCACGTGGATGTAATGTGGAAGACATTGTTAATGTAACTGCTTTGACAGCAGTTCAAGCGCAAAACTGTGCAGAATAAACTAATTTAAAAGATGATGGTCATTAATACAAGGAGGAGTTTCAATGAAAGTTTTAGTAATTAATAGCGGTAGTTCGTCAATTAAGTATCAGTTGATTAATATGGAAGATGAGTCAGTATTAGCTAAAGGTTTAGTAGAAAGAATTGGGATTGAAGGTTCTAGGTTAGAGCAAGAAGTTGCTGGTGAAGAATTTGAAATTAAAACAGATATTCCTGATCATGAAGTAGGAATGGAATTAGTGATTAATACTTTAACTGATAGCGATACAGGAGTTATTGCAGGCGTTGATGAGATTAATGCTGTTGGACATCGAGTTGTTCATGGTGGCGAAGATTTTGATCAATCAGTGATTGTAGATGATGAAGTGAAAGATAAAATTGATGATTGTGCTAAATTAGCTCCACTACATAATCCACCTAATTTAATGGGGATTGAAGTCTGTGAAGAGTTAATGCCGCATGCTCAGCAAGTTGCTACTTTTGATTCTGCTTTTCATCAATCAATGCCTGAAGAGGTTTATATGTATGCTCTTCCTTATGAATATTATGAGCAATATGATTTAAGAAGATATGGAGCACATGGTACTTCTCATAAATTTGTTGCTAAGCGGGCAGCTGAAGAGATGGGCCAAGATTTAGAAGATACAAAGATTATTACTTGTCATTTAGGAAATGGAGCTAGCGTAACTGCTGTAAAAAATGGCAAATCTCTTGATACTAGTATGGGACTAACACCTTTAGAAGGTTTGATGATGGGGACAAGATGTGGAGATATTGATCCGGCAGCAGTACCATTTATTATGGAAAAAGAAGATCTATCGCCACAAGAAATTGACGATATCATGAATAATGAAAGTGGTTTCTTAGGCGTTTCTGGAATCAGTAGTGATACTAGAGATATTGAAGACGCTGCAGCAGAAGGAGATCATCGAGCTCAATTATCTTTAGATATCTTTACTTATCGGGTTAAAAAGTATATAGGTTCTTATATTGCTGCGATGAATGGTGTTGATGCTATTGTGTTTACAGCAGGAATTGGAGAAAATGCGATTGCAATGCGGGAATCTATTTGTGCTGATTTAGATTATTTAGGAATTGAATTAGATGCGGAGAAAAATGATGTCCGAGGAGAGGTAAAAGAAATTAGTGCTGAAAGTTCAGAGGTCAAGACATTTGTGATTCCAACTAATGAAGAATTGGTAATTGCTAGAGATACTAAAGAGCTTGTAACTGAATAATACTTGACAAATTTATTTATGTTGTATTATAATTAAGACGCTGTGCCTAATTAACAATTTAAGATCTATCTCTTTAATCCAAATACAAATGGGTTTTTAAGTAGGTGATAAATATGAAAATAAATGTAGAGAGTATTAAAGAAACACTCGGGGCTATTAAACAGGTTGATTTAGAGTTTCCATTTGCTGATCTAACTATTCAAGGACGTAATGTATCTTTTGTTGATGATATTAGTTTTGTTGGTCGGGCAATAAATTCAGAAGATGAATTTATTGTGACTGGTACAATAAATTCAAAGATAAAAGTACCATGTAGTCGTTGTTTAGAAGAGTTTACAAGCTCATTAGAATTTGATTTTGAAGCCGAATTTTCTCGAACCGAAATTGAAAATGATGAGTTAGATCTTGAAGAATCTCTTGTCGATCATATAACTTTAGCAGTCCCGATGAAAACTGTTTGTGATGAAGATTGCCAAGGTTTATGTCCAAGTTGTGGGATTAATCTAAATGATGATGATTGCGATTGTATGATGCATGAAGTTGATCCTCGATTGGCTAAATTAGAAAAATTATTAGATGAAGAAGAGTAATTTTTCTAGTCTAAAGTAAAATCAAGGAGGTGTTTAATATGGCAGTACCAAAGCGGAGGACTTCGAAAACAAGAAAAAGAAAAAGAAGAACACATAAAAATCTAACGCCACCTAATCTATCTGAATGTCCACAGTGTCATGAGTTGAAAAAATCTCATCAAGTTTGTTCAGAGTGTGGATATTATAATGGGCGAAAGGTAAAATAGTTTTTGAAAAAAAGCAAGGCAGCTTATTGTCTTGCTTTTTTACTATTTTATTTGCTGTTTTTCTTGAAATTTAGTTTTGAATTATGTATAATTAATATTGCTTTGAATTAGTACCAGGTATTAATCGTGAATAGGTGATAAAACTAATGGGAAATTTAAATAAAGAGCAACGACAAAATGAATTGCAAACTGTGTTAGAAGAAGACCCTTTTTTGACAGATGAGAAATTAGCGGAAAAATTTGATGTTAGTATTCAGACGATTAGGTTAGATAGAAGAGATTTAGAGATACCAGAAGTTAGAAAAAGGATTAAATTAGTTGCCCGAGAGACTTATTCTAAAGTTAAATCGGTGCAGAGTAGAGAAATAATAGGTGAATTAGTAGATATAGAGTTAAATAAGAGAGGTTCATCAGTTTTAGAGACAACTGCTGATATGGTTTTAGAGCAGACGAAAATTGTGCGGGGCCATCATATTTTTGCTCAAGCTAATTCATTAGCTGTAGCAATTATAGATTCTGATGTAGCAGTGACTGGTTCGGCTGATGTGCGTTATGACCAACCAGTTAGTGTGGGCCAAAGGTTATTAGCTTCTGCTAGAGTAACTGATCAAATTAAGAATAAATTTGAACTTAAAGTAGATATTAAGTCTAACGATAAAGAAGTTTTTACCGGTAAGTTCATTGTTTTTGCTCGTGAAGAGCAGGAATTGCGAGAGGGAGGGCAATAATTTGAAAATTGCTATTGATGCTATGGGTGGCGATTATGCACCCCAAGAAATAGTAAAAGGAACACTTAAAGCTAGTCAAGATGTTGCTGCAGAACTAATCTTAGTGGGACAAGAAGATAAAATAGAAGCTGAATTAGAAAAACAAGAATATGATAGAGATCAGATTACTATTGAACCTGCCTCTCAAATAATTACTATGGATGAAACACCAACTAGGGCTTTACGGCAAAAAAAAGATTCATCAATTGTGGTGGGCAGTAATTTAGTTGCTGATGATCGAGCCGATGCTTTTGTTTCTGCTGGTAGTACTGGTGCAGTTATGGCAGCTGCTACTTTTAATATTGGTCGGATAGCAGGTGTTAAAAGGCCAGCTATTGGCACTGTTTTCCCAGCCTTAAAAGGACAGACTTTATTATTGGATGCGGGAGCAAATGTAGATAGCGACCCACTTAATTTAGTCCAACAGGCAGTAATGGGTCATACTTATTTACAAGAATTATTTGCTATTGATAATCCCAAAATAGGACTACTGAGTATTGGTGAAGAAAAGAAAAAAGGTAATAAATTAACTAAAGAGACTTATGATTTATTAGAGGAGCGAGAAGATATAAATTTTGTTGGTAATGCTGAAGGTCGAGATATCTTTACTGGTGAATTTGATTTAATAATCTGTGATGGTTTTGTCGGAAATGTTGTCTTAAAAGTTGCTGAAGGATTGGCGAAGACAATATTCAAATTATTAAAAGGAGAAATTAAGAATAGCTTATTAGCTAAAATTGGTGCTTTATTTTTGAAACCAGTATTCAAGAGAGTTAAAGATAAACTTGATTATACTGAATATGGTGGAGCTCCTTTGTTAGGAGTAAAGGGAATAACAATAATTGGCCATGGTAGCTCTGATGCTAAAGCTATTTATAATGCTATAAAAAACGCTGAAGAAGCTACAAAAGTTGATTTACCTAAATTAATTAAAGCTGATATAGATGAAAGGACTGGTTAAGAGTATGGGAAATGGGAGAAGTGCTAAGATTGCTGGAGTTGGCTCGTATACTCCAGAAAAGGTAGTAACTAATAGAGATTTAGAAGATAAAGTTGATACTAGTGATGAATGGATTACTAAACGAACTGGAATTAAAGAAAGAAGAATTGCAGCTGATGATGTAACTGCCTCTGATTTGGCTACTAAAGCTGCTGAAGATGCTTTAAAAGATGCTGGTTTGCAAGCACAAGATCTGGATTTGATTTTGGTTGCCACATCAACTCCTGATTATCCTGGTTTTCCATCTACTGCTTGTATACTACAAGATAAATTAGGTATAACAGATACTCCTGCTTTTGATTTAGCAGCAGCTTGTACGGGGTTTATTTATGGGATTTCTACTGCTACTCAATATATTGAAACTGCTGCTTATGATAATATTTTAGTAGTGGGAACAGAAGTTTTTTCTAAAATTGTTGATTGGGAAGATCGCAATACTTGTGTTCTCTTTGGAGATGGAGCGGGAGCAGCTGTTTTAACTCCTGGAGCAGAAGGTGGAATCTTAGCTAATCATTTAGGAGCCGATGGTTCTCGCAGTGATGTTTTAGAAGTTCCTGGCGGTGGTTCGCAAACTCCATTTTCTCAAGCTGTCTTAGATGATAGAGACCATTATGTGCGTATGGATGGTAAGCCTGTCTTTAAATTTGCAGTTAAAATCTTAGGAAAAGCAGCATTAGAGAGTTTAGAGCAGGTTGGCTTGAATAAAGATGATATTGATTACTTGATTCCACACCAAGCTAATAGTCGGATTATTGATGCTGCTGCTAAAAGATTAGATTTGAATGATGATCAAATCTATGTCAATTTAGATAGATATGGAAACACTTCTGCTGCTTCAATTCCGTTAGCTCTTGCTGAAGCAGTACAAGATAATCAGATTAAAAGAGGTGATATTGTAGTTTTAGTAGGATTTGGTGCAGGCTTAACTTGGGGTGCGACAGTAATAGAATGGACTTAAAGGAGGAGAATAATAGTGTTGCAAAATGAATTGTGTGATTTATTAGAAATTGAGTATCCAATTATTCAAGGAGGTATGGCGTGGGTAGCTACTGGAGAATTAGCTGGTGCTGTATCTCAAGCAGGTGGATTAGGAATTATTGGTGCTGGGAATGCTCCGGCCGATGTTGTGCGTGAAGAAATAAAAAAAGTAAAAGAGGTTACTGATAAGCCGTTTGGAGTTAATGTGATGTTGCTTTCTCCGTATGTTGATGATGTAGTACAGGTTGTTGTAGAAGAAGAAGTTCCAGTTGTTACTACTGGAGCAGGAAATCCTGCTAAGTATTTGGATGATTTTAATTCTATTGGTGCTAAAGTAATCCCGGTCGTTCCTTCTGTAGCCTTGGCTCGACGGATGGCCAGATATGGTGTAGATGCTGTTATTGCTGAGGGTAATGAGGCCGGTGGGCATATTGGTCGGCTTAATACTATGGCTTTAGTACCTCAAATAGTTGATGCAATTGACTTACCAGTTATTGCTGCTGGTGGAGTTGCTGATGGACGAGGCTTAGTTGCCGCATTAAGCTTAGGTGCTAAGGGAGTGCAAATGGGAACTAGATTTGTCTGTGCTGAAGAATGTATAGCACATAACAAATATAAAGAAGCAATTGTCAATGCTCGTGATCGAGATGCTGTTGTAACTGGACGATCAACGGGTCATCCTGTTAGAAATCTAAAAAATAAATTAACTAGAAAAATAGAAAAGTTAGAGGAAAAAGATGCTGATAAAGAGCGAATTGAAGAATTAGGTATTGGTCGTTTAAAGCAGGCTGTAATTGATGGTGATATTGAAGATGGTTCAGTGATGGCGGGTCAAGTAGCAGGTATGGTTTCTCAGGTTGAACCTGCAGCTGATATTATAGATGATATTGTTACTAGGGCTATTCAAATATTAGAAGAGCGTTATAGTGCATAGCTTAAAGTGATAATGAGCAATTGAGAATTGAAAATTGGAAATTAAATAATTTAAGACTAAGTAAAAAATGGCTATGAATTAATAAAAAATGTATCATATGAGTCTAAGTGAAAAAAGATATAGATATAGATAT
>JBNJDB010000056.1:0-12786 GCA_051744465.1 Bacillota bacterium
TTATCTTCCAGTTTATCCTTCATCCCAAAATCCCATAACACACCAAAATTTTCTTGCTTTAAATTATCAGTTAATACTTCTATTGTTTCTTGTACATCAACCTTACTCTCAACAGTATAATGAAACATTATTTTTGCCACCGTCTTAATTATTTTACCTAAGTATAGCCAAGAAAGACTCACTCTTGAATTAGAGCGGGGAATATGTTAATATTATTACCTTATTTTAAGTAATATATTATTTTGCAACTACCCCCTAAGGGTATCTTTGTTAGTTAAATAATACTATATAAGAATCATTTTGTCAAACTTATCTTCCAATATTCAGATTCTGTTAAAAACAAAAAAACCTGACCACAGATCAGCAGCCAGGAGATAATTAAATATTAGAATTAAAGAATAATTTATTTCGGATTTTAAACTGTTTAGTAGTTCCATTTTTTTGCTGCAACGTCCAGACTATTTCTGCTCCCCTATCTTGGGCTGTTAAAGTTGAGCCCCGACCACCAATTTCATAGGGCAGATACATTTCAATTGCACTTCTGGGACATTCTTTAACACAAGAAGCACAATCCCAACAATCTGCTACAGAGCGAATTTCTGCTTTATTATTCTCATTTTTATATAATAAATTACCAGGACAGACTTTCATGCATTCTGATTCTTGACACTGACCACAACCATTGCAAGTTTCTTTATTAATCCGAATGCTCATATCTCTCACCTACTTCTACATGTTCGCGTTCAATAATTTCGACTTGCTGTTGCTCTGAATTATAAATAGAATTAATAAACTTAAACCAGTCTCTATCATTCTTATCAGGATAATCAACTCGTTCTTGATAAGATTTCCACCTTGTTTCTTTTCTATATAACAAATGTTCTACCAAGACTTGAGCTACTAAAATACGGTCAATCACTTCATGAGCTTTCATTAGCTGATGTTTATTATCTGCTGCCATCAATTTAATATCTGCTTCTAATAGTTCTAACAGCCTTTTAGCCTCTAACAATTTATTTTCACTAAGTTTATAGTTGCTACTTAGCCCTCCAGCATATTCATCCATAATCTTTTGCAATCTTTCCTCTAATTGTTGTGGGCCAATTCCTTGTTCTCTATTTAAAGGAGCCACAACTCGATTATACTCTTCTTCAATCTGCTCTTTAGTTATAGCTCCAACTTCAACTTCTTGAATATAATCCACAGCAGCTAAAGCAGCTATTTCGCCCTCTACCATACAGCCAGTGGCATACTTCTTAGGTGCCCCACCTGCTACATCCCCAGCGGCATAAAGTCCCCTCAGAGTAGTCTGACGATCTTCATCAATCCAATACCCGGACTGAGAATGTCCTCCTACTAAGTAAGGTTCAGTTCCATAAATTTCAATTGGTTGTTCACTAGGTTCTACTCCTTCATCAGCCCACTTTAATACTATATCAGGCGCCATATTTAAAAAGGTCTTCTTTAATCTTTGATTCCCTGCTCTATCTAAATGACTAACATCTAGATAACACGGTCCCCGCCCTTCTTCCTGTTCGTTCATCGTAGCATATAATCTAAACGGGGTACTATTCTTCGAGTAATTTTTTTGGTACTCCTCGCCTTGCGCGTTAACTTGCTGGGCATCATAACTAACTGCCAAGACTCCTGTAGGAGCAATTACATCTTTAGCCCGCAGGGCAATAAATCTCATTTCAAAAGTAGTCATCTCTGCTCCTGCTCTTAAGCCCATTGCATATCCTGCTCCAGTATTAAACGGAGGATACCACATTTTATGGCGAGCCTGTCCAGGATTGTTCGGTTTGTAAATCCCTGCTGCTCCCCCTGTGGCAGAAATAACTGCCTTAGCTTGAATCACATAAAATTTATTTTCTCGCACCGAAAATCCAAAAGCACCTTTGACTCTATTATCTTCTATTATATAGTTAGTAATATTAACTCGATTTAAAACATCAACCTGCTTGTCTGTTACTGCATTTGCTAAAATTGGTTTTATATGTTCTCCTTTTATTTTTACACTACGAGTCCCTTTGGGAACATAATTTCCAACTTCATCTTTTAAAAATGGTAGTCCCCATTTTTCTAGATTTTGCGCTACCTGATTAACTCCTTGGGCTATCGTATATAATAAGTCATCTCTGACTAATCCTTCTGAATCAGTTTTGATATAATCTACAAAATCTTCAGGGGTCACTCCTGGATTTAGATAAGCATTAATTGCACTAATCCCTGCTCCTAAGCAACCACTCCGCTTGATATTAGCCTTATCTACAATTAATACATCTTTAGTAGGTTCTTCTTCCTTGGCCCTGATTCCAGCATAACATCCAGCAGCGCCACCGCCAATAATTAACAAATCAGTTGTTAAGTTTATTATTTCAGTTTCGGCCATTAGTATCACCATACTTTTTTTGATTTCAAATTACTAAAGTCGTACTAGTAGCAATTACCCTCCACTATTCCTTAATCTTTGCTAAGGCCTGCTTGAAGTCTTCTTCCAAATCTGTACTATCCTCTATTCCGACACTAACTCTAATTAAATCATCATCTACTCCTAACTCTTGTTGTTCTTGTTTCGAATTACTAGCATAAATAGTCGACGCTGGATGAATAACTAATGATTTTACATCACCAAGATTAGCTAAATTATAAAAATGATCTAAATTATTAATTACTTTAAAAGCTTTTTCTTTACTACCCACTCGTAAAGTTAGCACGCCCCCAGCTCCTAAATCAAATAGATCTTGGGCACGATCATAATATCTATCATCTGCTAATCCAGGGTAATTGACTTCTTTCACCTGGGGCTGTTCTGTTAAAAACCGGGCCAATTTTAAGGCATTAGCACAATGTTTTCTCATCCGTAATTCTAAAGTAGGTAATCCTAATTCATTCAAAAAAGAGCTCATAGGAGCTTGGCAGGTTCCCAAATTTCGAAAAGTTTCCTGCCTAGCTTTAGCTGAAAAAGCTAATTTGCCTTGTCGTTAATAATCAGAAAAATTATCAAGCTCAGACCAAGCAAAGTTACCACCATCAATAATAACCCCACCAATAGAATTAGAAGTGCCATTAATATATTTAGAAGTAGAATGAATTACTAAATTGGCCCCTAATTCAAATGGTTTTATTAAAGCAGGTGTAGTCATTGTACTATCAACGATTAGAGGAATATTATTATCATTGCATAATTGAGCTATTCCTTTAATATCAGGTATATCTAATTTAGGATTGCCAATTGTTTCTAAAAAAACAAATTTAGTTTCATCTGTAATCTCTTCTTCTATATCACTTCTCTCTACTCCACTGCTAAACTTAGGCTGGATACCATAATTACGATAACTTTTGAATAAATTATATGTCCCACCAAATAAAGAACTAGTAGCTACAAATTGATCTCCAGCTTCTAAAATATTCAAAGTAGCTGTCGCAATAGCTGCCATACCCGACGAACACAAAATTGCCGTCTTCCCTGCTTCTAAATTAGCCAATTTTTGTTCTGTTTTCCGATTAGAAGGATTACTAACCCGACTATATACATAACCAGGCGCCTTATTATTAAATATTCGTTCCAATTCTTCAGCACTTTCATGGGCAAATGAATTGGTTAAATAAACTGGCGTATTAGTAGCCCCGTATTGATCTCCAGTATCTAATTGAACTGTTTTAGTTGAAAACTCCATCTACTCGCTCCTCCTCTCTTAGTAAATACCTTCAGCTAAACTTATCACTATTATCAAAGTACTAATCTAGTCGCCTTTTTTTACTGTTAAAATATAATGTCCTTCTTTACTCTGCTCTTGATTTAGAATCTCATGACCCTCTTTAGCTAGACTCTGGGGTACATTCTCAATTGGTTCACCTGGGTCAAGATAAATCTCCAAAATTGCTCCTGAGTCTAAAGGTGCAATAGCAACTTTAGCTTTAACAAAATTCATCGGACAGTCTACGCCCCGCAAATCTGCTAATTCTGTTTCTACAGTTGCTTGATTATTATCCTCTATTACTTGCTCTTGCTTATCATCCTCTAAAGCAAACTCTAAATTAGAATTTAATGATTCAAATAACTCTTCTACTCGCTCAATTAATTCTTCTATATCTGTTTGATAATCAGATAAACTATCAATATCACCTAATTTATAGTCAAAAGCTGCATCTAACAGTTCAGATCTAGAACTATCTACTAAACCATTAGCAATAAACTCAGATTGAAAAGAATCTAAAATAACTCTATCTTTTTCAGTATCAATACCCCTAACTATCAACAAAGCTCGCGCAGCATCAACTATTGCTTGATATAATTTTTCATTATCTTCTTCTTTACCAGCCCTATAATTATCTTTAGCAGTATCAATATCTAATTGAACAATATCCATTACTCCAGTACCACATTCACCTGGTCCCCGTCCTGCTAAAGAGAAATCTTCATCACTACCCCAGTCTTGATATAAATCAGCCTCTTGCTCATAACTAGGAATAGTAGTAAATTCTTGGGCCAACTCAATTACTTTCTCTCTACCACCTTGCTCCAAATAAGAATTAAAATCACCATCATAATCTGCTTCAGTTGCTAACAAATTAGCTAATTCAGCTAAAAAATCAGGAATTCTTTTAGCAGGTATATCAACTAGATTAGAGCCATACTTACTCTGATCTTCTCCAATATTACCACCTACTAATAGAGAATAATGAGGCACCAAGCGATCATTGAACCTCTTAGCCTTACCTTCAAAACCTATCTGACCGATTAAATGCTGGCCACAACAATTAGGACAGCCACTAATATATATCTGCGGTAATAAATTTTGAATTGATTGCTCTAATGCAGATAACTTATCTCTAATAGCCTCAGCTAAATTAGGAGATAAGCACAGACCTAACCTACAAGTAGAAGCACCTTTACAAGCAATCGGCATCGTAGCTACATTTGCCACTAATAATTCAGCATTAATCTGCTTTATTTCAGCAACCAGGCTAGCTACCTGATTAGCTTTAACACCTCTAATTATTAGACCTTGTTTATTAGTAGTACGCAACGATAATTCTTCAGTTTCTAATACATCTAATAATTCATGCAATTCTTTAGAATTAATATCTCCTTCTGGAGGCCGTAATTCTATAGAATAATAACCTGTTTCTTGTTCCGAATATAAATAATCAGCCGTTAAATCAAGACTACTATCACTTGCTTGTGGTCTTAATTCTTGGTAATGATTTATTTCTTCAGTTGCAATCCCTTCTTCTAAAACTTCTTGCAAATACTCTTTATACTTGCTAATAAACTCCTCGTCTCCTAATTTTTTGCGAACAAATCTCAATCTAGCCTGATGTTTATTACTTCTATCACCATAATCATCAAAGAATCTCTTAATTGCTTCTGCTACATGAAAAATCTTATCAGCTACAATAAATTCTTCTAATAACAATGCAATTTCAGGCTCATTGCCCATACCCCCAGCACCATAAACCTTAAATCCTTTTACTCCATCTTCTTTTTTAGCTATAAAACCCAGATCATTAATTGTAGCTAATGCCTCATCTTCTGCAGTAGATGAAAAGGCAATCTTATATTTACGAGGTAAATTAAAAGAAGAACGAGTCTTAATCAAATATTCAGTTAAAGCCAAAGAATAAGCTGTCGTATCAAATTCATCTTCAGGATTGACACCGGCTCGAGATGAATTCATAATATTTCGAACTGTATTTCCACCACCACCGCGGGGACTAAGACCTGCTTCTAATAATTTATATAAAATTTCTGGGGTATCTTTCATATCCACTTGATGAATTTGAATATCCTGTCTCGTTGTAAAATGTAAATAATCAGCTCCATACTGACTACTTAAATCATTTAAAAGACTAAGTTGTTCTCTAGTAATTACTCCCCCAGGAGCTCTAACGCGAATCATATATTTGTCTGCACCTGCAGTCTGACCGCGCTGGCCATAAACGCCCATCGGAACCCGATAACCTTTAAACCTCACTGGATCTAAATCACCATTCAAAAATCGTTCTACTTGTTGTTGATAGTCTGTTGTATCTTCCTTAATTGTTTCTGGAATACTAAATTGCGGCCTAGTTGCCATTAATTTCACCTTCCCTTTTTATTAATTGACAATTGATAATGGATAATAGACAATTAAAATCAACAATCTCATATTTCAAATTTCTTATATTTTAATTAACTAAATTTTTCATTTTTATAATTCTACATTCTCAATTCTCCATTTTCCATTATTTTTAACTCTATTTCACTGACATCCTTTTGCTCTTTAATCTCAAATGCCTTCAAAACTGGCTCATCATCTTGCAATGATAAGATGAAATAAATCTTATCTTGATCATAAGCTAATCTTTTATCCTCTTCTGACGGTCGAGATGGAGTAAACGGATGCGAATGATAATTACCAATTAACTCATAATCTTGTTTGCGAATTTCTTTGACTACAGCAAATTGTTCCTCTGGTTCCATTGAAAAATGCTCAGCTGAATCATCAATATTAGTCATCGGAAATACTTCTTTGATTTGAATTTGACTTTCTTCCTCTATTCCAGCTATTAATCCACAAGCTTCTGTAGGAAATTCATCTTTAGCTTGCTCTAAAATTTTATCATATCCTCTTTTAGGCAATTTAATGATCATAGCTCACAACCACCTTGTTCATAATCTATTAATTCAGTAATCTCGGGCTCATCACTACAAATCTTGCAATCCTCTCGTTTATTAATATCAACTTTTCTAAAATCCATTTTTAGAGCATCATAAGTTAATAATTTTCCTGTTAACAATTCACCATGACCTAATATATATTTGATTGCTTCAGTAGCCTGAATCGTTCCAATCACACCACCCATGACCCCAATTACTCCTGCTTCTTTACAAGATGGAACTACACCAGGTTTTGGTGGTTCAGGAAAAGCACAACGATAACAAGCTGAATCATCTTCAGGTACTACTGTCATTGTTTGCCCACTAAATTTAATAATTCCAGCATGAGAAAAAGGCTTATTCTCCATTACACAAGCATCATTAATTAAAAATTTAGCTGGAAAATTATCCGTGCCATCAATCACAAAATCATAATCGCGAATTACTTCTTTTATATTACTTGCTTTTAAATAATAATCATAGGTCTTGACTTCTACATCAGGATTCATTTGATTAATTGTTTCTTGAGCTGATTCAACTTTTAACTTTCCTACATCAGGAGTATGATGTAGAACCTGTCGTTGCAAATTAGAAGTTTCTACTCTATCAGCATCTACTAAACCAATTGTTCCTATTCCCGCAGCAGCCAAAAATTGGGCAGCAGGAGTACCTAAACCTCCCGTTCCAATAATCAAAACTGAAGAGTTTAACAACTTCTGTTGGCCTTCAACACCTACATCCTCTAATATTATATGGCGCGAATATCTTTCTAATTGTTCTTCACTAAAATCCAATTCTTCCACCACCCATAAAGTATAAAAACTCTATTTGATCACCAGCTTTAATGTTTTGTTCACCAAAATCATCTCTAGCAATAATCTCTCCATTTAATTCTACCGACACCATATCCGGCATATCCACATCTCTAACCTCTAATAACTCTGTTACTGTTAATTCCTCTTCTAATTCTACTTGTTCACCATTAATTTTGACTTTCATACTAGCCCCTCCTAATCCCTAGTAAATTTATATACTTTTATGTGTTTAGCTGTTACTATAGAGATTAACACATAAAATAAACTATGTCAACAGGAATACTCGGGATTAATCTAAAAATATCTTCACCTAAATAAAAAAAGAGCCCACTTACTCCAAAAGCAAGCCGGCTCTTTTCATCTTCAAATTATAAACTAGGTGTCTTAACATTAAGTACAACAAATTTTTCGCCTTGGTCAGCTTCTAATGACATTGTAGTATTTGGAGCACAAGGGATAATATCTTTGGCTTCTACTACTTGTTCTTCATCACCAATTTGTAAAGTCCCTGTTCCTTCTACAATATAAAAGAAAACATTAACTGGTACAGAATGTTCTCCTACTACATCGCCTGGTTCCAAGACTAGATTCATAATTTGAGCATCATCATTTCTCAATAATCCTTTAGCAATTACACCTCTTTTGTTTTTACTTCCTTCAACTTGATCCATTTTAATAATTTCCATAATTAATCCACTCCTTTTAGTATATTTTGTATACTTTCAGCTAAATTTATTACTACTTTCATAGTCCTAAGATAGATTGCCAATTACTATCCGTACCCAAACAAATTGATAATTGAAAATGTAAAATTGACAGTTAAAAGAATGTAACCAAGCAATAAATAATGCAACTAGAACTACGCAAATTGTTTTTTCCATTTTGAAAATTTTATCTCATTTAGCTAAGAACATTCCTCTTATTTCTTTTTAGCAACCTTTAAATGAATTATCATTCATTTAAAGGTAAAGAACAACAATCTATCTCTTAATAATTATTATAAACTACTTCAGATTAATTTTCTTTGATTTATATCACACAAGCAGAGATTATTTTAAATAAATTTTCTTTTTAAATCTTCAAACAAGGTATAGACAACTGGAATAATAAATAATAATAAGAATGTTGACGCTGTTAAACCACCAATTACCACGATTGCTAAAGGAGAATACTTTTCTGCTCCCACAGCTAGTTCTAAAGCTAGCGGTAACATTCCTACATCAGTAGATAAAGTGGTCATTATTATTGGTCTAAATCTTAATTTAGCTGCTTTAAAGATGGCATCTTTAGGTGCTAATCCATCCTCTTGGTTTATTATAGCAAACTCTATTAGATGTATCGCATCATTAACAGCAATTCCGGTTAATAAAATCAGACCCATAATTGCAGGCATAGACAAGTATTTACCGGTTAATAATAATCCACCAATGACCCCAATCAATTCTAAAGGAATTGCTAACATGATCGTAAAGGGATGTAAGAATGACTTAAACTGAGCTACAAGTAATAGATAGACAAATGCTATAGCTAAAATCAAACTGACTAACAATCTCCCTCTAGCTTCCACCAAATCATTTTTTTCTCCAGCAATATTAACCTCATATCCCTGTGGTAATTTAAAATCATCTAGTATACTCTGCCAATCACCTGTAACTTTACTTAATGGTCTACCTTTAGTATACCCAATTATATCTAAAGTATTTTTAGAATTTTCTCGCGTAATCAAATTAGCGCCTGTTACTAGTTTGACTTCTCCTAGCTCTTTAAATGGTACTTGACCCTGTGGGGTAGTAATCATAATATCAGTTATATCAGCTTTTTCAGCTCTTGCTTCCTTATTATATCTTAGTCGCATAGCTATATCTTCTTTATTCTCCAACTTATAATCACTAGCTGTCTCCACTCCATTAATCGCAGCAGCAACTTGTTGAGCAATTTCTTGACTAGTTACTCCTAATTCAGTTGCTCGCAGTTGATCAATATCTAATTGGTATTCTGGACTAGCCATCGTCCAAACCGTCGTAATATTAGTAGCGCCTACTGTTTCTTGTAATTTAGGCATCAATCTTTGCGCTTGCTTTTCTAGAATTTCCGAATTCTCGCCCTCTAACCGAACTACTAGCGGTGCTTTAGTAGTTGAAACTGCTGTAGAACCTGTTTCCCGCACTACATAAGACCTGATTCCTGGAATTCGACTCATCTTAGCTCTAATTTCTGCCTGGATTTCCCAAATGTCTCTCTGGCGTTGATTTCTATCACTCAATAATACAGAAATAAATGATTGTTGCACGCCATTAGCTCCTGTAATACTAGACATACTACTCCCCGGTTCAGCCCCAAGTTGGCTAGAGTAGATATTAACTTCTGGAATTTGAGCAATAATTTTTTCTGTTTCTTTAGTAATCTCTGTAGTTTTAGCTAACGAACTACCTGGCTCCGACTCAATAGAAATATAAATCTGTCCACTATCCATAACCGGAACCATTCGTGAACCAATCAATGGGAGCAGACTAAAACTAATTACTAACAAACTAATACCCACTGTTATGACAATCATTCTATTAGCTAAAACTTTATCTAATACAGACAAATACATATCTTTAGTATAATCAATCAATCTCCGGAAATTTTCGATTAATCTATGAAAAATATTATCCTGTTCTTGATCTCTCCTTTTTAATACTACAGCCATGATTAGAGGAATCACTGTCAAAGCAGTAACCAATGAGCCAGTCCAGGCAAAGAGCAAGGTCATAGATAAAGGTCTAAACATCTGCTGAATAAACCCGCCGACAAACATTACTGGCAATAGGACAACAATAGAAGTAGTTGATCCTGCTATAGTAGCCACAGCAATCTCATTAGTTCCTTCAATAGCTGCTTTAACTGCTGTTTTTTCTAGTTCCTCAAAGTGACGCGTGATATTTTCAATTACTACGATTGAATCATCAACTAACATTCCTATTGCTAAAATTAGCCCTGTCATTGTAGTAGAATTTAAAGTTAGACCAAATAATTTTAATAAGGCTAATGTTAGTAAAAAGGTTAATGGTATTGAAACTGATACTGCCAAAGTATTCCGCCAATTATTCAAGAATAAAAAAATCAATATCATTGTCAAAATAATACCGATTCTCAAACTACTAGATAAATTATTAATTACTATATTGACTAAATCAGATTGGTCATCTGTAATAGTAAATTTTAATTCAGGAAATTGTCGTTCTAAACTAGCAATTTCTTCTTTTAAATCATTGACTACTTCTATGGTATTAGCATCCTGTTGCTTAATAATATTAATTGCCACTGCTTCTTGGCCCTGAACCCGAAATCCACTTCGTAAATCTTCATAAGAATCTATTACTTCTGCTATATCTTGTAATTTAATTAGAGCACCATTGCGATTTGCTACAACTAATTGCTCAATATCAGACAAAGATGCAAATTCTTCTTGGGTCCTAACTAAATATTCACTATTCTCTTTTGTAATTCTGCCCCCCGGTACTGTTATATTTTCTCCATTTACTTTAGCTAGCAGTTGTTGCAAAGAAATATCATGGAGTTCTAACTTATCTTGTTCCACACTAATATAAATTTCTCTTTTATGACCCCCAAAAGTATTAACTGCTGCAACGCCATTAACTAACTGCAAATTAGTAACTAATTCATTATCTGTTAGACTTCTTAGTCGAGTTAAACTATAATCACCAGCAATAGCTAAAGTTAAAATTGGCTTATCAGCCGAATTAAATTTTTTCACTTGTGGTTCACTTATCTCAGCTGGGAGGTCACCTTTTACTCGATTGACTATATTTTGGACATCTACTGCAGCCACATTAATATCTTTACTATAATCAAATTCTACATTAATAATAGATGTCCCTTCCATAGCCTTAGAGCTTATCTGCTCAACACCTTCTATTGTACCTAAGTCTTCTTCTAAAGGTTGATTAATCAAATCTGAAATATCTTCAGCTGTTGCTCCTTGATAAGTAGTTGTTATGGTTACCACTACTGGAGCAATATCCGGATTCAATTTTGTTTCTAAAGAGAAATAACCTGCTGTTCCTAATAAAATAACTGCCAAAACAACAGCAACTGTAGTATATTTCTTATTAACTGCAAATTCAGTTAAAGTCATTGTTTCACCTCTTCACTATTCCAAATATATACTTCAGATCCATTATTCAATTGGTTTAAATTAGTTATAGCTACTACAGATTCACTAGCAATATTAGAAATTATTTCTACTTGAGAATTAGACCTGATTCCTAACTGTACTTCTCTTTTTACTGTTTTTCCATTCTTAATTAAGAATATATACTTAGTTCCTGCCGACCTATAAATAGCTTCTTCAGGAACTACTAGAGAATCTTTATTATTCTCTACAACAAATTTAACATCTGCCGTCATTCCTTTTCTTAATCTATGATTTGGATTATTTAATACCAACTCAATTGTAGTCAATCCCGACCTATTAGTTAACGGATATATTTTGTTTACTTCCGTTGTATAAGTTTGATCTTCTAAACCAACAAAGGTCAATTGAGCCTTCGTATCCTCTTTAATCAGGTTTAAATCTTGATTAGCAACAGCAACATCAACTTTAACTTTATTATCAACTCCTAATTCTAATAATGGTTGCCCGCGTCCCACTACTTCACCTGTTTCTGCTTTTTTATCTACTATAATGCCCCTTTCAGGTGCTCTAAGAACTGTATTAGCTAAGTCTAAATTTTGTTGTTGTAAATTGTTTTCAGCTGATTCTAAATTGAGCTGTGCTTTTTTTAAGTTTTCTTGCAGCATTCTTTCTTTTATAGTCAATTGTTCTAATTTAGTTTTCAATTTTTTCATCTCGATCTGAATCCCTTGTTGCTGCGCTTCTATTTGTTCAACTTTAGCTACAGCCATTTGATAATTTGTCTTAGCAGCTTCATATTCTTTCTCATGAATTGCTCCTTCTTGATATAATCTTTTGCTCCGTTGGTAATTTTTCTTTATCTTTTGTAAATTAGCCTTAGCTTCTGATAATTTTGCTTTTATTTCTGTCAGATTAGCTTTGCTTTTATCCACATTCAATTCTGCAATCTTTCTTTCTTCTTTTAAATCTTCTAAATTTAATTCACTTTGGTCAAGTCCTACATTAGCCTGTTCTACAGCTAGTTTAGATCTTTCAATTGCTAAGTTGATTTTTTCTTGATCTAATTCTACTAATTTTTCTCCAGTTTTAACCCGTTGGCCAATCTCAACTTTAAGATTTTTAACTGTTCCATTAATTTCAGGAGCTAATCTAATACTTTTTTTCAATTTAACTCTTCCTGAATA
>JBNJDB010000057.1:0-12357 GCA_051744465.1 Bacillota bacterium
AGTTAAAGTCTGCAAGCTATATGCTGATTTTTTTGCTAGTTGCGTGCTTTCTACACAGGTGGGGATTGTGTAGGAGATGAGATAATGAATAAGTATTTTAAAGTTGCTGTAATAAATCTAATAATAGTCGTAGTTTTAGCTGTTTCTTTTCCTAGTCTGTTATCATTTTGTGGTTTGCCTTCACATTTTCATTTAATAGAAGGAAAGAAGGAAAATTTAAATACGAAATTACCTCTTTCAGTTCAGATTGATCTGCAACAATCAGGTGATTTACGAATTAATGGAACTCCGCTCACTAATGATGGTTTGCAAGTTGATTTAGCGGAAAAGTTGGCCCTAAAAGCTAGTGCAGTAGGTAAGTATAATTTAGATTTTAAATTATTTGGAGTTATTCCCATTAAGAGTATGGTAGTCGATGTTTTCCCGGAGAGAAAAGTAATTCCAGGTGGCCATTCTATTGGAGTTATGCTAGAGTCAGATGGGATTATGGTAGTTAAATCTTCTCATGTAGTAGATGCTAATGGGGAGAAAAAATATCCAGCTGGGGAAGCGGGGTTAGAGATTGGAGATAAGTTATTGATGGTTAATGGTGTTTCAATAAAGAATAAATATCATTTAGCTAAATTGATTCAGAAATTTGGTAAAGAAAATAAAAAACTAAAATTTAAGATAAAAAAGCAATCTGGAGAAGTTATATTTAAAGAAGTAGAAGCAATTATAAATCAAAATGGTGAATATATGATTGGTATTTATGTAGATGATGGAGCAGCAGGAGTAGGAACCATTTCGTTTTATGAACCTCAATGTAAATCCTATGGTGCTTTGGGTCATATGATTACTGAGGCTAATACAAGGTTGCCAATTGATGTTGCAAGAGGAAAAATAGTCAAAGCTTATGTTTCTGATATAAATCGAGGTAAAGCAGGTTTGCCTGGAGCAAAATTAGGAACTTTTTTCAAACAGGAAGGCTTGATTGGCGATATAAAAAAGAATAATAGTTTTGGTATTTATGGTAGTTTGTTTAATGGGATTGAAAACCCTTATTTTGATGAAGCTATTTCTGTGGCCAGCCCTCTTGAAGTAGAGCCAGGACCAGCTAAAATTTATACTGTTATTGCAGGGGGAGAAATAAAGCCTTTTGATATTAAAATTAATAAAGTTAAGCGGCAGTATAAGCCAGCAGAAAAAGGTTTAATAATTGAAATTACGGATCAAGAATTGCTAAAAAAGACTGGTGGAATAGTACAAGGAATGAGTGGTAGTCCAATAGTAAAAAATGATAAATTGGTAGGGGTGATAACCCATGTTTTTGTTAATGACTCGACAAAGGGTTATGGTATTTTTGCTCAATGGATGTTAATGCAAACTAAATATGATGGTCAAAATGAAAAAGCCAGAGGAAAAGTTTCATAATTCTCTGGTTTTTTATTTTTAAAGAAGGAGTTTGGAAATATATGTAGAAACATAATTAATTAGGAAAACTAATAAAAAAGAGGAGGAAAAAAATGACACAGAAATCTGATGAAATTAGAGTATTATTAGTAGATGACAACAAAGATTTTTGTAATCTCTTAGAAGAATTTCTTAATCAACAAGACGGCTTTACGGTAGTTGCAACTGCTAACGATGGAGTAGAGGCTTTAGATAAAATTGAGGAAAATGACTTTGATGTGCTAGTCCTTGATGTAATCATGCCCCAACTTGATGGAATTGGTGTTCTAGAAGAAATCAAAGAAAAAGGGCTTAATGATCAGTTTAAGATTATTATGTTAACTGCTTTTGGCCAAGAAGATTTAACTCAACAAGTAGTTGAATTAGGTGCCGATTACTATATTTTAAAACCATTTGATTTAGATAAGTTAGCTAGTAGAATTAAACAAGTTCAGCACCCGACAAGTAATAATGGCAATAGTGTAATTCAGCAAGAACAACAGCAAGAATTTAATATTGAAGAAAAAGTTACTGAAATTATGCATAATATAGGAGTACCGGCTCATATTAAAGGATACTTGTATTTACGAGAAGCAATTACAATGGTAATTAAAGATGTTGAATTGCTAGGTGCAGTAACTAAAAAATTATATCCTGAGGTAGCTAAAGCCTTCGATACTACTGCTAGTAGAGTAGAACGAGCAATTAGGCATGCTATCGAAGTTTCGTGGAAAAATGGTAATACAAAAGTTATTAATGAAATTTTTGGACATTCAATTACTAGTTCTACGGGTAAACCAACTAATTCACAATTTGTAGCTAAAATTGCTGATAAGTTAAGAATAGAAATGAAAGTTAGCTAAGAAATTAAATTCCCTGTTTTTATTTTGTAAAGACAAGTCACCTTGTGGTGGCTTGTCTTTTTTTGCTGGGTAAAGAAGTATAATATTTAAGCTAATTAGATATACTATATATAAGTTAAGGACTACAAAATTAACCTTTGTTGGCTGTAATATTAATTTAATTTGGAGGCTTTTATCATGAAGATAAGGGGCACTGTAAGATTAGGGACAACAACAAAAGATTTAGTTAAAGAGTTACAACCAGATGAAATAGCTGTAATAGATCATAAAGATTTAGACCAATTAGCTGCTAGCTCTTTAGTACATTCTAATATAAAAGCAGTGCTTAATAATAGCCAATCTATTAGTGGTAAGTATCCTAATCTTGGCCCAGAAAAATTAGTTGAAGCAGAAATGCCAATTATTGATTTTGCTGAGGATAATTTGTTGGATATATTACAAACAGGAGAAAAAATTGAAATTATTGATGGTAAATTAAAATCTCAAGGGCAAATATTAGCTATAGGACAAGAGTTAAATTTAGACTATATAGAGGAAAAAATTGAGATAGCTCACCAAAATTTAGCTGATGAATTAGATAAGTTTATTGATAATACTTTGAATTATGCTAAACAGGAAAAGGATCTTATTTTGGGTTTAAATAGCCCAGAGATAGAGACTAACTTAAGAAAAAAAGAAGTTTTAATTGTAGTTAGAGGTAAAGATTATCGGAAAGATTTAGATACAGTAATTTCTTATATTCAACAAGTAAATCCAGTATTGATTGGTGTTGATGGAGGAGCAGATGCTTTATTAGAGCATGGTTTTGAACCTGATATTATTATTGGTGATATGGATAGTGTCAGTGATTATGCTTTAGAGCAAAATTCTGAAATTATAGTACATGCCTATCCTAATGGAGATGCGCCAGGAATGAAACGGATAAAAAATTTAAATTTAGAGGCAAAAAAATTTCCAGCTTCAGGAATGAGTGAAGATATTGCAATGTTACTTGCTTATGAAAAAAAAGCCGAATTAATTGTAGCAGTAGGGACTCATACTAATATGATTGATTTTTTGGAAAAGGGGCGTTCGGGGATGGCTAGTACTTTTTTAGCTAGATTAAAGATTGGTACTAAATTAGTAGATGCTAAAGGTGTTAGCAAATTATATAAGCATAATAGTATCAATACTAAATCTATTCTTCAATTATTAGGTGCTGCTTTATTTCCGATTTTAGCTATTATATTGATTTCACCAACTATGAAACAATTGTTTAGTTTAATAATTATCAAACTGAAAGTCAGTTTGGGAATTTAGGTGGGATAGGATGTTAGTAGATATTAAATATCATATTATCACAATTATAGCTTTATTTATTACTCTTACAATTGGAATTTTAATTGGTAGCACAATTATAGGTAGTGATACTATTATTGAAAAACAGCAAAATTTAATTAATGATTTAGAAAATGATTTTAAAACTTTACGGCAAGAAAATAAAAAATTTGCATCTCAAGTAGATCAATTAGAAGACCGTTTAGCTACGAATTTGAAACTTGAAAAGAAGATTATTCCCTTAGTAATTAATGAAAAACTAACAGGGGAGAAGCTATTAATTATTAGTGGTGATAATGTAGAAGCTAAGATTGAAAATAAGTTAATAAACTTGTTAGAATTAGCTAACCCTAAATTAATAAATCAATTAAAAGAAGATACAACTGAGCAAAACGAGTATACTAAGTTACTATTGATTGGAGAAGTTAAAGAAGATTTAATTAGCGATTATTCAGATTCAGAAACAGAAATAGTGCATAGTTCAGTTACTAATTTAGATTCACTTCCTAAAATAATTGAATTTGTACTGAAACTTACTACTAAAAAATCAAAGATTAGAGAAGGGGTTAATATAGATTGAATGTTTCAGTTTTAATACCAGCTTTTAATGAGGAAGATAAAATTAAAACTACTATAGATACAGTATTCAAATTAGAGTTAGTAGATGAAGTAATTGTAGTAGTAGATGGTTCGACTGATGCAACTTATCAGCAAACTAAGAAAACTAAAGCTAAAGTTATTCAATTGCCCTATAATCAAGGTAAAGGGGCAGCGTTGAATCATGGATTAAGAAAAGTTAAAGGAGATATTATTTTGTTAATTGATGCAGATTTAGAGCAGACAGCCATAGAAGCCCAAAAATTATTGGCCCCTGTTGTTGAAGAAAAAGTAGATATGACAATAGCCAAATTTCCTCCTGTGCAACAGAATGTGGGATGTGGCTTAGTAAAAAAGTTAGCAACTTGGGGGTTGAAGAAGATTACTGGGAGATTTTTTTCTGCTCCTCTATCAGGTCAGCGAGCAATGAAAAGAGAAGTATTAAAAAAAATAAATAAATTTGCAGCTGGATTCAGAGTAGAAGTAGCATTGACGATTGATGCTTGGCAAGCTGGATTTGAAATTGCAGAAATTCCAGTTGAAATGAAGCATAGAATAACAGCTAATACTCTTTCTGGATTTTGGCATCGGGGGAAACAATTCAAAGATGTGGCACTAGTCTTATTCTCTAGATTTGGGAAGTGAAATAATGGCTATTTTTTTAATTATATTAATTACTCTAATATTAACTATAATAGATTTTAATTTAATAATTAATTTATTAAGAGATGCTGGTTTAACAACTGAAAATTATCAAAACCAATCAATTTTGCAAAGCTATGGTTTATTATTTGGTATTAATTTGATAATTATATTTATTGTCGGGGCTTTATTAGGAATATATGATTTTGATTTAACGACTAAATTGATTATATTATTATTAACTATGACTCTAATTGGAATTATAGATGATACATTAGGTTATAAAGATTTTCAAGGCTTCAAAGGACATTTGCAAGCTTTGTTTTATGAGCAAAAATTAACTACTGGATTATTAAAGATGATATTTAGTTTTATAGTGGTTTTTTATTTGTTTTTTTATTGGTATGGTAGTATCTTATCATCATTAGTAGCGACCTTTGTTGTTCTGCTAACAGCTAATTTTATCAATTTATTAGATTTTAGACCAGGTAGAGCTTTAAAAACTTTTATATTTAGTTTATTATTGTTAATCATATATTTAAAAGAAGAAATTTTAGTTTTAGCTTTGCCTAGTTTAATAATCACTCTGTTTTTATTACCTTTTGATTTGGAACAACAAGGAATGATGGGTGATGTAGGCTCAAATATTTTAGGAGCTTTATTAGGTTTCTTGTTTATTTTGAAGTCTCCATTTGAGCTACAAGTATTCGTGTTAATTGGGTTAATAGTAATCAATTTTTACTCAGAATTTTATTCATTGACAAAATTGATAGAAAGTAACCGAATATTGAATTACATTGATCAATTAGGTGTCGATTGAATTATTAATTAGTGAAAGCTAGGTAGAATTCTATTCAATACAAATTGTTAAAAATATTGACATATGCTTGCTTTAGATTGTATAATGGAAGGGAAAACTAATTATATAAAAGTCGAGTAGATAATTAAAGGGAGTTGAGAGTATGGAGGAGAAACGTAGTCAATGGGGAACTAGAGCAGGTTTTATTTTAGCTGCAATTGGATCAGCGATTGGTTTAGGTAATATATGGCGCTTTCCATATATGGCCTATGATAATGGTGGTGGTGCATTTTTAATTCCGTATTTCTTTGCATTATTAACTGCAGGGATTCCACTATTAATTCTTGAAATGGGACTAGGACATAAAATGAGAGGATCAGCTCCTCTATCATTTAGAAAAATTAAGGACAAATATGAGACAGTTGGTTGGTGGTCAGTAATAATTACTTTTGTTGTAACAGTGTATTATTCTGTAATTATTGCTTGGGCAGTTAACTTTTTGGTCTATGCTTTTAACCAAAGTTGGGGTACAGAGACAGGTGCTTTCTTTATGAATGACTTTTTAGAAGCAACTGGATTTTGGAATTTTGGTGGTTTCAAATTTAATGTTTTAGCTGGTTTAATAGTTGTTTGGGGTTTGAATTATTTTATTTTGTATAAAGGTGTTAAAAAAGGAATAGAAAAAGCTAGTAAAATATTCATGCCTATTTTAGCAGTCTTGTTGATTCTAATTACTTTACGAGGTATAACCTTGCCGGGTTCTATAGCAGGAGTTAATCATTTCTTACAACCTGACTTTTCAGTATTGCTTAATCCAGATGTTTGGATTGACGCTTATGGTCAAGTATTCTTTACTTTAAGTCTAGGTTTTGGAATTATGATTGCTTATGCAAGTTATTTACCTAAAAAATCTGATGTTGTCAATAATGCATTTATTACTGCTTTTGCCAATAGTGGATTTAGTTTTTTAGCTGGTTTAGGTATTTTTGGTGTTTTGGGCTATATGTCTCAAGCTCAAGGAGTACCATTTGATGAAGTTGTTAGCGGCGGAATTGGATTAGCTTTTGTTGCTTTTCCGAAAGCAATTAATTTATTACCAGCATTTAGTGGTATATTTGGTGTGTTGTTCTTTTTGAGTTTGGTCATTTCTGGTTTGTCTTCTACAATGTCATTAATTGAAGCTTTTTCTTCTTCAATTATGGATAAATTCGCTATGAAACGTAAGAAGGCAATTACTCTTGTTTGTGGGACTGGATTTTTAGGTAGCCTAATTTTTGCTACTGGTTTAGGAATAGGAATATTAGATGTAATAGATCATTTCATAAATGCTTATGGACTAGCAGTAGTAGGCTTTATTGAGTGTATAATCATTGGTTATTTATGGGATCCTAATGAAATTAAAAATCATGTTAATGCAGTTTCTGACTTTAAAATAGGTAACTGGTGGAATTTCTCTATTAAAGGTATAACTGTTTTAGTATTAGGTTATATGCTAGTCAGTAAAGCAATTGGAGAATTAACGCCATTAGTTAACGGAAATTTTGATCAATTATATGAGGGATATCCAGTCAGTGCAATTTTAAGTTTAGGTTGGGGTTTTGTTTTAGGTCTAGTTGCCCTTGCTTTTGCTATGCGTCATGTTAAGTGGAATGAAGATGTTAATTTAACTCATCAACCAGGGGAGGCTGAATAATTATGACAATGGGTGCGATTATTATGCTAGTATTTGGTTCAGTTGTCTTATTTGGTGGATTAGGTGTTTGTCTACGTATTGCTTTAAAGAATAGATAATTAATTTAAACTCTAGCTTGATTCTCAAGCTAGAGTTTTTTAATTAAATTTACAAATTTATTGTAAAAAAGGAATTGATTTTAATTGAATTGAATATTATAAATATAAGAGAGGAGATTTTAAATGGAAGATGAAATTATAGAGCAGTTTAAAAGATTAGTTAAAATTGATAGCCACTCAAAAGAAGAAGGGCAAATTGCTAATTATTTGATTGAACTATTAGAGGATTGGGGGTTGGAAGTAACAACTGATAGCGCAGGTAGAGCAATTGATGGTGAAACGGGCAATATCATTGCTAAATTACCAGGAACAGAAGATTTGCCAACTCTATTGTTTTGTGCTCATTTAGATACTGTTATCCCTGGTGAAAATGTGGAAGCAATTATCAAAGATGGAGTAATTTATAGCAAGGGGGATACTATACTAGGTTCTGATGATAAAGCAGGTATTACTGCTATTTTAGGGATGTTGAAAAGGATTAAAAGAGAAGATATTCCGCATGGTGATATAGAAGTTGTCTTTACTATAGCAGAAGAAGTTGGCTTATTAGGGGCCAAGAACCTCAACTATGATTTATTGGAGTCAGATTTAGGAATTATTTATGATTCAGGCGGTCCAATTGGCACAATAGTAACTCAAGCTCCCGCTCAAGATCAGATCAATGTGCGAGTTTATGGTAAATCAGCTCATGCAGGATTGAATCCTTCTAGTGGGGTTAATGCAATTAAAGTATCTAGTATTGCTATATCCAATTTGAATTTGGGTCAAATAGATGAAGAAACAACAGCTAATATTGGAGTTATTGAAGGAGGCCATGCTACTAATATTGTTCCTGATTTGGTTGAATTAGAAGGAGAATCTCGGAGTAGAGACGAAGAAAAATTAAAAGAACAAATTAACCATATGACTGATATTTTTGTTAGATCGGCTAAAAAGTTTTCGGCTGAAGTAGAAATTGATGTAGAACGGATGTATTCTGCATTTGATCTAACAAGAGACGATCGGTCAGTTAAATTAGTAGTTAATGCAGCTCAAAATTTAGGTGTTGAGCCACAATTAGAAAGTACTGGTGGCGGAAGTGATGCTAATATTTTGAACGGTCAAGGAATTGAAACAGTTAATTTAGGAATTGGAATGACTGATGTTCATTCTACAGATGAAAATATTAAAGTTTCAGATTTAGTTGATGCAGTTAATTATTCAGTAGAAATAATAAAAGAATCAGCTAATTTAGCTTAATATTAATTCCCAGTCGATTTATCTGCTGGGAATTTTTTATTTTTTTGAATTTAAAAGTTTTTAAAGGGAATAATAAATTGTGATGATTTGAGATTGATTCAGATTTATAGAAACTTGAGCTAAATCATTATGATATTAGAATTAAATTTAGTTGAGAGTATTCTTACTATAAAGGAAGGGTAATCATGTTAGAATTAGCAGAAGGTCAAGTTACTAAAATTATCTCGCATAGACCTACTTTGACAAAAGTAGAATTAAAAATAGGAGCAGAAAAAAAGCAAGCTATTAATTACAATCAGCTACTAGGTGAAATAGAAGTAGAGGATAGAGTAATAGTTAATACGGCTGCTACTTCTTTGGAGTTAGGGACAGGAGGCTATGATTTTGTAGTCTGTATTTTAGGAAAAGAATCTACTTTAGAAGGTCAAGGCCATATAATGAAATTAAGATATACTCCTTATCAACTGCAAACTTGTACTTGGGCAGAACAAGAAAGTCCTAACCATAAACAAGCTTTAAAGGTTGATTCAATAGATGGCACGCCCGTTGTTGTAGGTACATTACATAGTATGTTACCAGCTATTGCAACTATGATTAAAGCTAAAGAATCAAAAACTAAAATTGCTTATGTTATGACTGATGCAGCTGCTTTGCCTCTGGCATTAAGTGAGCTTGTTTACCAATTGCAAAAGCATGATTTAATTGATTTAACAATTACTAGTGGTCATTCATTTGGGGGCGATTTAGAAGCAGTTAATATTTATTCTGCATTGTTAGGGGCTTATATGCACGATATGGATATTATTGTAGTTACAATGGGTCCTGGTATTGTTGGAACCGGGACTAAATATGGATTTAGTGGTACTGAACAAGCAGATATTTTAAATGCAGTTAGTAATTTAGATGGTCAACCTATTGCTGTACCCCGAATTAATTTTTCTGATTCGAGACAACGCCACTATGGTTTGAGCCATCATAGTAAAACTAATTTAGGAGAATTGGTTTTAGTAGAATCTACAGTGGGGATTCCTAAATTTAAAGGGGCTAAGAAAAAAATGATTAGTAGAGAACTAGCGGAGACTGAGATTGTTGATAAGCATCAAGTGGTCTATCGTTCGGGTCAAGAAACGCTAAGACAATTAGAAAATTTGAAATTTAAAGTAACAACTATGGGCCAAGATTGTAGTGAAGTACCCGAGTATTTTATGACAGCTGGAGTAGCAGGGCAGATTGCGGTAGAAAAACTAGGAGCAATTAGTGATGGAAATTAAAAATTTAGATATAGCCTATAATGCCTCAGGAGCAGTTAGAGCAGCTAAAAGAGGTGATGTAGTAATGGTAATAGATATTATAGATATGTCAACTACAGCTGAAGCAGTACTTGATGGAGGAGCAGTAGCTGTATGGGGTGCTAGTCCAGATAATACTTCAGCTCCAGTAGCTGTTAATCCAACTCAAATTGGTTATCGTGCGGGCAAAAAAGCAGTAAAAGAGGATACAGAGGTTATACTAATAACTGAACCACGATTTGGCTCAAGGACAGAAAGAACAGCTAACAATCAGTCTGTTTTAGTAGGAATTAATCGTTCTCGAGCTAGGTTAGGTGCTGTTTTGCCTAATATTGGGACCGAGATAACTGAATTTGCTGATTTTGCTAATAAAGTAGTTGTGATAGCAAGTCAGACTGGAGGAGTAGCCTTTGATGCTGCTTATAATGGAGGAGCGGCAAAAGTTGTGACTGGTACAATAGTTAGAACTAAATATAAAAAAGGTGCTCAGCCTTTAGAAGACTCAGCAAGGAGGGCAATGGAAGTTGCGCAGAGATATAATAAAGGGCTTACTTTAGTGGTGTCTAGTTCAAATTCTTATGAGGATATATTAGCAGCCCAAAAAATAGCAGAAACCATAGTGGAATTAGGTTTTTTAAATAGTGAATAGGATAATTTTCGATTAAATCCACAATGACTTTCATAGTTCAATTATTAGGTGTTGTTTTAATGTTTTTGAATTTAATTGTCAATTATCCATTATAAATTATCAATTGTCAAGCAGGTGCCAATAAATTTGCACTTTTGTTCAGTACTATGAATTAAAAAAATAATTTAGCTAAGAGTACTAAATAATTTTGTAGAAAAGGGGGGCTTGGAATGATTAATTATAGATATTCAAAAAATAAGTTAAAATATTTTTTCCGTCATTATTCATTATTTTTATTATTAATTGTCGGTACATTAATTGTTGGTATTATTGCAGGTAGCGTGGCAGTTAAAGTATTATCCTACCAACAAAAAGAAGCTTTGATTAATTATTTAGCTAACTTTTCAGGAGAGTTAGGAGAGTTATTAGCTAACCAGCAATTGCTATTTAAGAAAGTGATGATCTCTAATTTGAAATTTGTATTACTCCTCTGGGTATTAGGTTTAAGTTTGATTGGTATAGTATTTGTACCATTAATTATTTTTTTTAGAGGATTTATTTTAGGATTTACAGTAGGATTTTTGGTGGATGAACTATTTTTTAGGGGATTATTATTAGCTATAATTGCAATTTTACCACAAAATTTATTTATAGTGCCTGCTTTAATTTTGGCGTCATTATTTTGTTTAGTTTTTGTGTTTAAAATATTAACGAGTATTGTAGGGCGGAGTAATTTGAATTTTTGGGCTATAGTTACTAAATATTCAGCTTTAATGGCAGTTGTAGTTTTGGTTTTAATAGTAGCAGCTGTAATTGAAACTTATCTTACGCCGCAATTAATTAGTATTTTTAATAAATTTTTGGGATTTTAAAAAGGAGTTTTTGATTAAGTGAAGAATAACTATTATTAGGATTCGTCTGATGTCTAACAACTGTATTTTTAAGTATAAGACTAAGTATAAGACTAAGTATAAGACTAAGTATAAGACTAAGTATAAGACTAAGTATAAGAAGCTGAGAATAAAAAAATGGATGTTTTTAATTGTCAATTATCAATTCTTAATTCTCAATTTATCTGGGTATGGATGATAATTTGCAATTTAGTTCAGTACTGTGATAATAGTGATAAATTTAGCAAAAAATATTCAAAATATACGAAAGGGTGATTAAGATGTACAAAATTAATCGCGTAAATGTAATTGTATTAGATAGTGTAGGTATTGGTTATTTGCCAGATGCTGAGAAATTTGGTGATGTTGGGGCTGCTACTTTACCGCATATTGCTGAAGAAGTGAATGGTTTAGATTTGCCCAATTTAGAAAAATTAGGTCTAGGTAATATTGTAGATGTCAAAGGAATTGCTAGAGTTGAAGAGCCACAAGCTTCTTTTGGGAGAATGAAAGAACAATCTAATGGTAAAGATACAACAACTGGTCATTGGGAACTAGGTGGGCTAATCTCTGAGGACCCATTCCCTACTTTTCCTGATGGTTTTCCGACTGAAATTATGGAGCAGTTTCATGAAGCAATAGGTAGAGATAGTTTAGGAAATAAAGCAGCTTCAGGAACAGTTATTATTGAAGAATTAGGAGAAGAACATTTAAATACTGGTCAGCCAATTGTTTATACTTCTGCTGATAGTGTTTTTCAAATTGCAGCTCATGAAGAAGTTATTGCTGTTGATGAATTATATGAAATGTGTCAACAAGCAAGAGAAATATTACAAGGGGAGAATGCAGTAGCTCGAGTTATAGCTAGACC
>JBNJDB010000058.1:0-11873 GCA_051744465.1 Bacillota bacterium
CATTAATAACCTTTGGCTATGGAAAACCCCAGGGCAAAATCACCCTGGGGTTGAATCTTCCTGTAGCCCTTATTTATTCAGTTTTTATCCTCTCTTCTGCTTTTTTGAGCATTTCTTCTTTACTTTTACTAGCATTTTGATTTTCATCTTTTAAAATATGAGGGGTTATATAAATTATTAATTCTCGTTTATCCACATTGTTATTTTTTGATCTAAACAACCCTCCTATTAGTGGTATATCACCTAAAATAGGAACCTTGGAAGTTGATTTTGAACCTACATCTTGAATTAAACCCCCAATTACTATTGTTTCCCCATCCTTCACACGAACATTTGTACTAACTGTCCGCTCACTAATTTCTGGGGGACCATCTGATGCAGCACCACTAATATTACTAACTGATGGATCTAACTCAAGATTAATTTCATCTGAGCTACCTACCCATGGAGTAACACTTAAATCGACTCCAGCATCAATACTCTGATATTCAGAAACTTCTGTATTATTATCTTCATTATACTTTTTAGTTTTATAATATTGTACCATCCCTACATTAATACTAGCTTCTTGTCCATTTAAAGTAGTAATATTTGGATTAGCCTTTACAGTAGCCTGGCCGCTATTCACTAAAGACTCTAACTTTAGATAGAAATCAGACGGCAAATCAAGAACTGATTTATATGCTAATTCGCCTAAACTACTATCCAATAAAGTAGTCTCATCTTCATCTTTATAATTCATACCTAGCTTAGCAACTGGATTTTGATTACTATTTTTAGAAACTTCGATTATTAGAGCATCAACTACAATTTGGGGAGCTTTTTGATCAATTTTAGCAATATATTGATTTAAATTCTTCAGTGCTTGACTCGTTCCTGTAGCTAAAATAGCATTCTGTTTTTCAACAACTTTAATTTCTACATTTTTAGTCACTCTAGATAATAATTTAGGAACTTGATTAGCTTTAATATGGTCAATTGTTATTAATTCTGTCTCCATAAACAAATCAGAAGCAGGGTTATTAAAATTCTCATCACCAATATAATATCTGTCCCCTTTCTTGTGATAAGTAAATTTCGTTCCTGCTAACAGGATATCCAAAGTTTCATCAATTGTCGCTTCATTTAACTTCAAGTCAATTCTAGATCGTAATTCACCAAATAAAACCATATCTTTAGCAGCTAAATTAAACATAGTTCGCAAAACTTCAACTACACTTGCTTCTTCTACATCTATAGATACCTGCCCATCAACAACAGACACCGACAGATTATTATCCCTTCTTTTAGTCCCAGCTTTACTAACCCGATAAATATTGTTACTCTTACTTACCGTAAATCCATTGATCTGTAACAGACTAGATAATCCTGTTTCTAAAGGAACATCTTTAAAATTAATAGAAATCTGACCTTGGACTGAATCATCCATAATAATATTATATTCTGACTGTTTAGAAATTGATTTTAATACTTTGCGAATATCACCACGCAAAATATGCAAAGTAAGTTTGTTGTCTTCTATTTTTATATCTATATTTTGGTTTTCTTTCTTACTCATCAAGTAAATATTATCACTAACTTTGCTCAGCCTATATCCATAGGCTCTTTTTAATCCTGCAAAAGCTTCTTCTAATTTTACTTGCTTTAAATTAAGAGTAACTTTCCCTTTTACAGTTTCATCAGGAATTATATTTACTCCTGACTGCTCAGTGATCATTGTTAAGACATCAGTGATTTCGGCTCTTCTAACTTTAAGAGTAACTAAATCATCATTTTGTGCTAGTCCGGGTCTGCTAAGTGCACAACTTATAATTAATAACACCACAATGAAAAATAATACTTTTTTTCTCACAACTACCTCTCCTTTTATACACTACTAATTATTGATTTGACTCAATATTAATCCCATTTTCTTTGCCAATTGTTTTTATCATTAAATCAATCTGCAATTTTCCCGACTCCGTTGTATTTTTTGCTAACTGTAATTGCTCTACCATAAACAACCTATCAGCCTGATTGATAGCCACTAATAAATCAATTAACTGTTGAAAACTTCCACTCACAGAAAAATCATAAACTAGTAAACTATAATCTTTTTCCGGTTTCGTTTCCACTCTAATGTTCTTATGTTTTACTTCTAAAGCACTTTTTTTAATCTTAGCAGTTAGAATATTTAAACCTTTTAATTGTGCTTGATTAATATCATTTTGAAAAATCAGTGAATTTAATTGTTCTAGTTCCCCTTTAGTCTGCTGAAAAGTTTTTTTATATTTAAGACTGTTTTCTAACAGTTTCTTGTTATTAATCCATTCAGTTTCCTTAGTTTTTAATTCTTTATCTAAAGCTTGATAATCATTTGCCAAAGGTACAATTCCCCATTTGAGCAAGGAACCTCCACCAACAATTACAATTGCTAAAATCAATAACTTCAACTCTCTATTGGTTAATTCCACGATTCAAATCACCTACAATCTTAAATCTCTCTCTGTTATCTAATGTTTCAATAGTCCCGGAAAATTTCAATTTTTTAAAATAAGAAGATTCTTCTAAATCATCCATTACTGCACTAGCAGATGGAGCTGTTCCCGATAATAAAACTAATTGATCTTTTTTTAAATTAATTGCTTTAATAGTAACTTTTGCTCCTAAATTAGTAGTCAATTCTTCTAAGCAAGGTAGATAATTATTATTCAAATTTATTTCCATCTTAATTTGATCAATCTTTTTTCTAGTTGTAAAAATCTTTTGATCTAAACTATTAATTTCTGTGACTACTGGTTTAACTTGGCTTAATTTTCTTTTTAAATTATCTATTTTTTGTTGTTTTAAATTCCACTGCAAACTAAAGTTGACTACTATAATCAGTCCTATTAAAGCAGCTAACATACTAATTTTTTTCCACTCATTATTTTTAGATTCATTTGATAGATCAATTAATTCTTGGTCAGCTATCATCTCAGTTACTTGACTAATTTCAAACCAAAAATCTTTTTTCCGGTTTTGATTGAATACGATAAAATCAGACTCTTCTATTGGTGATAAATTAAATTCATCTGCTTTCAACTTAGATGCTTCTCTCAAATAAAACAAAGTCTCTTTAATATCCTTAGTCTTACTACTTCTCATATAAATAGTATCTGCACTTAAAAAAGTAAACTGGAAATGTTCTAAACTACCATCAACATAGATAACTTGCTCCTTATCCTCTGGCAAACCTTGATATAAAGAATAAAAGACCAGCGGCTCTGGTACAATAGATTTCACTTTTAAATCAGATTCTATAGCTGATTGATATAAGTCATCAATATATTCTTTCATGACTGCACAAGCTATAACCTTAATTCTTTCTTGCTCTTGGCGAGCTAAATAATAAGTAGCATAAACTTGTTCTGGGGAACAAGGTAATTGCTCAACAAATTGAAATTTAATAATTTCTGCTAATCGTTCTTCAGCTTCACAAGGCAAATCTAAAGTCCCAGTAAATGTTTTAACTCCTGGTATTAATAATGTTATTTCCTGGGGCTGGTCTGGAAGATGTTTTAAATAAAAATCAATATTTTCTGTTTCCCGCTTAAAAGATTGTTGATAAACTATTTCTGTTCCTTTAATTTGAACTAATTTCACCTGCTCAATTCCAAATTCTAAATAAGTCTGTAACTGATTAAACATCCAATTCCCTAACTCCATTTTATTTACCCTCCATACTCTCTACCAATAAAATTTTCTATAACTAAAGGAGGTACGTCTACTTCTTCTAACTTTATTTCCAATTGAACTGCTTGCGGTAAAGACTTTTTCAATTGCTGTGAACTAGCCTCTTCTAGAACTTTTTCTTCTTGTTCTTGTAACGACCAATCTGATTTTAAATAATCTGCTTCTCGATCATAAAATTTAAATTCTATTCGCTCTAGTTCCAACTCAGAAAAAAATTCAATTCTTTCTACTTCTTTGTCTTGCTCGGGATAGCTAAGCTTCTTTATAAATTTATTTTCATAATCATCAAACAGATAAGTTACTCTTGTCAATTCACCACTAGCTGTTAATTTATAAAATTCTAGTTGCTGACTAGTCCCCTTAAACAGTCTTTTTTTAGCTAACTGAGAATTAAATAAATTATGCAAATCTCTTGTCAATTTAGTTTCTAATACTCTAAAATTTTGTTCCCAATTATTATAACTTTCTGCAGTCTCCCATAAATCAAAACTCTGCTGTAATAAAGTAAATATAGAGCCTAAAATAATCCCTGTAATTGTAATTGCTACTAAAATCTCAACTAAAGTAAATCCCTCATCTCTCATTATTATCTCTCCTATTGCTCAACCCACGCAGCTCTTTTTAAAGAATAAATTTGATTACCTTGCCTCGATTCAATAATTAATTCTAATTGTTCTATATTCTCATCCTCTTTATAACCAGTATCAATATACCACTGATAGGTCGTTTCTTGATAATCTAAATAACCACTATAAGACAATTCCATTCCCGTTGCCACTTCTGTTAATTTAGTAGTAGCAAAAGTAGATAAATAAGTATAGTCCTGTCCTTTAACTAAAGAATCACTAACTTCCGAAAAACCTGCTACCAAAATTGAAATACTAATTCCTAAAATAGTCATAGCAATCAAAACTTCTAATAAAGTAAAACCACTTTTGAGTTTCATTTTTTATCCTCCACTGCCGCTTTAGCTGTGATTTTATCTATAACTATAGTTGTTTGATAACCATTATTAGTGACTAATAATAGTTTTGCTCCTGAACTACGTCCTGTCGGATAAAAATAAATTGGTGTCGTTCCATCTTTTAATTTTATTTCTTTAATCCCTCGCCCAAAAGTAACTTGCTCTCCTGACTTAGTCTGATAAACTAAATTATTACCTTGGATATTTACTACCTGCTTTTGACCATCAATAATTGATTGCAAACTTAACTTATCAAATAAATTAAGTACCTGCCGGCTAGTAGTTTTAAACTCAATTGATTCCAATAACACAATAAAGTTAGGTAAAGTCAACCCCACTATTACCCCTATCAAAACCATTACTAACAATAATTCAATTAAAGTAAACCCCTGATTACTACCAATTAGTAACATCAGCCGCCTCTCCTTCACCTCCAGAAGAATTATCCGCTCCTTTACTCCATAGATCATACTTATGCTGATTATGATCTCCAGGAGACTTGTATTGATAATCATTCCCCCATGGGTCTTTAGGGATTTCTTTTTTTTCTAAATAAGGGCCATTCCAATTATTAGCTGGTGGAGAACCAGTTGGTTCTTTTATTAAAGCTTGCAACCCTTGCTCAGTAGAAGGATAATTTCGATTGTCCAATCTATAACTATCTAAAGCTGTTTTAAAAACATCTAGTTGGTTTTGGGCACTAGTTCTCTCAGCTTGAGAAACTTTATTAAATAATTCTGGCCCTACAGTAGAGGCTAAAAACCCTAATATCACAACAACTATTAGTATTTCAATTAATGTAAAACCTTGCTCTTTCTCTATTTTTCTTAACATTTTGCAACCTCCTATAATGAAATTGTATTGATGTTGAGTATCGGCAGTAACATAGCTACTACTATCACCCCAATAATCAATCCCATCACTAAAATTATAACTGGCTCAAAAATTTTCATTAATTTTTTTAAATTATCTTTATAATCATCGGCAAAATTATCAGCTAATTGTAATAACATCTCGGCTAATTTACCAGTCTGTTCTCCAATCCCAATCATATAAACAACTATTTTGGGGAAAACACTACTCTTTTCTAAAGCATCTGCTAAGTTAGTTCCTTTCTTTACTTGACTTGCTGCCTCAGCTACAGCTGACTCAATTATTATATTATTAGTAACATGTTGGCTAAATTTCAATCCTCTTAACAGAGGCACTCCACTGTCTAACATCGTCCCTAAATTACGAGCAATTTTTGTGATATTAACCATCGTCAATAATTGGCCCACAATTGGAATTTTTAATAGCCATCTATCAATTTTCTTTCTTCCCGTAGTAGTTCGATAATAAAAGTAACTACTCAAGCCCCCTAGCCCTAGTAATAATAAAATTATTAGGCCATATTGAGAAATGAACTGGCTTATATTCAGTAACAATTCTGTCAGATAAGGCAAACTATCTCCGTAATTTTCATAAATCGAAACAAACTTTGGTAATACATAAGTAATCATTACAATAACAGCTAAAATCGTGACCACCACCAAAACCAACGGATAAATTAAGCTAGTAATTATAAAAGATTTCAATTGTTTGCTTTCTTCTAAGCTTTCTCCTAAACGTTCACAAGTTAAGGCTAAAAAACCTCCTTCTTCTCCTGCTTTAATCATTCCAATATATCCCTCAGAAAAATGATTGGGATATTCTTCTAAAGCTTCAGCAAAACTTTGTCCTCCTTTAATTGAACTATAAATATCATCTATCACTTTGCTAAATTGACTAGCAGACATCAACTTACTAATAATTGTTAATGCCTCTCCTAATTGAATTCCTGCTGTTAACAAATTAGCTAATTGATTAGTAAAGACAAGTAAGCTATCATTTTGATTAAATAAATTAATTTGTCCGCTAGATTCAACTCTATTCTCTCCACTGGATCCATCTTTTTTTTCTAACTCAAAAATATACAAATTTTCACCTTGCAATTGTCGTTTTGCCTCTTGTTCATTTGGTGCTTCAACCACTCCAGTTAATTCTTGACCTTGATTATCGATAGCTTGATAATTAAACTGGGCCATCTTTAACGCCCCCTATCATTATTTCCTTGTTACCCTAATAATTTCATCAATAGTTGTTACTCCTGTTCTTAACTTCTCCCATCCATCTGCAAATAAACTATCCATTCCTTTATTTCTAGCTGTTTTCCTTATTTCTTCCACTCGTTGTTCTTCACTAATTGCCGTCTTAATCTCTTGGTCAGCAGTGATTAATTCATAAATTCCTACTCGACCAGTAAAACCAATATCATCACATTCTTCACAACCAGTTGCTTTATAGATTTGATCTCCAGTACTCAATTCACGATCTAATATCTTCAACTGACTTTTATCAGGTTGATAACTACTTTTACATTCTGAACATAATCTGCGCACTAATCTTTGCGCCAAAACCCCATTTAAAGTAGAAGCCAATAAATAATTTGCCACTCCCATATCCAACAATCTATTAATTGCTCCAGCAGCATCATTAGTATGTAAAGTAGCCAAGACTAAATGGCCAGTTAAGGCAGCCTGAATAGCAATCTCTGCTGTCTCTATATCTCTTATTTCTCCTACCATAATCACATCTGGATCTTGACGCAAAATGGAACGTAATCCTTCAGCAAAAGTAAAATTAATCTCAGGCTTCACCTGGATCTGGTTAATCCCCTCTAATTGATATTCAACCGGATCTTCAATACTAATAATTTTTTTATCTTCAGATTTCAAATAATTTAAAGTAGCATACAAAGTGGTTGTTTTTCCACTACCGGTTGGCCCTGTTACTAATACAATTCCATTCGGCTGTTCTACTGTAGTTGCATATTTCTCTAGAATTTCATCACTAAATCCTAAATTATCAAGATTCAATAATACCTCAGCTCGATCTAAGAGCCGCAAAACTGCACTTTCCCCCTCTAGTGTAGGAGTAATAGATACTCGAATATCGAGCTGTCTACCCAATACCTTAATTCTAATTCGACCTTCTTGGGCCAACCTTCTTTCTGCAATATCTAAATCAGCCATTATTTTAATCCGCGTAATAATAGCCGGCAGTACATTTTTCGGTGGCGCTTCAGTCTCATACAGAACACCATCAATTCTATATCTAACCCTAATATTATCTTCAAATGGTTCAATATGAATATCACTAGCCCCTTTTTTGAGTCCATTAGTAATAACCACATTTACTAAACGAATAATAGGCGCCTCTTGAGCCAAGTCTTCTAAATTTTCTACATTACTATCTAAATCAGAGTACTCATCTAACTCAAAAGAATTTAAATCATCCATCATTCCTTCAACTGTATCAACGGGAGCACCTAAATATTCATTTACCAACTTACTAATCTGTTCATCATCTATTAATCTAATCTTAATTTTGCGCTGACAATAAGTCTTCAAATCATCTGTAACAGGCAATGAAAGAGGTTCAGAAGTTATAAATTCAATTTCTTTTTCGGTCTGCTCTATAGGTAATAAATGATGTTCCCGTAAAAAATCACGCGAAAAACTACTTACTAATTCCGAATCCACTTCATAATTAGCCATCTTATCGCTCTCCTCTGCGGTCAATAGTTAAAAAAGTTTCCTGTTGATCAATCTTTAAAATTATTTTATTAGATTTAATTTTAATCACTTGATAACCTTTTATAGTTTGTCCTTCCTGAACTAGATAAGTTTTATCAGCTTGAACAGCATCTAAAACAGCCCTATTTTCACTTTGGTTCTCTAATACTGAAGTAGCCACTAAAACAAAGGGAACCTTTTCTTGCGCTACTTCTTTTTTTCTTTTATCAGCTTGATAATCACGAGATTTTTCTTCTTTTTTTATAGTTTGTTGGCTACCAAAAAAATGGTTTGTTTTTAAATTAGTCCAATTATTATTCCTAACTATAAATTGCTCCTCAGATTCTAAAGCAGGTAGGTCTTCAAGTTGCTGGTTGATTTTTTCAGGATTAAAATCTATAGTTAATGGTTTGGAATATTCATTAAAAAAATCATAACCTAAATTAATAAATTGATAAAAAACTACAACTAAAATCAAAATCATAATAAACTTAATTAATTTAATGACTTTCACAGACAATTCTTTTCCTCCTCCTAACTAATCTAAATACTATCAAATAAATTTATCACTATTATCACAGTACTGAACTAGATTGCAAATTAAGATTTGATTTAGCTGAAATAACTCTAATCTTCCCTCCAGTTGATTATTTGAAATTTGAACTTCTGTTTATCAGTCTGAATCTTATGAACTACCGCTTTAATCATTTGCTCTTGGTCACTAGTAGTATTACTAGCCCTAGCTTTAATTAATAGATAAGTAGAAGATGTAGTGAAATATCTTTTAAGTTCATTACTAATAATTCCTACTCCAATAGCATCTAGTTCAGATAATTTTTCTACTTTATTTTGGTCACAATAAGTAGCAATCTTTTCAGCAACTTCCTTGTGATTTCCAGCAAGATCAGACTCTTTTAATAATACTTGCAATACTTCTTGACTGACAAAATTAATATTAATTCTAGACCTAACAGTTAAATACGGCGCTATTTTTTCTCGCAGAGTTGCTTGAGTGGGAAAAGCTTGGCGTAAAAAATCTTCTACACTAGTAAATTTTTTGACTTCAGTCTGACTATCTTGCTCTCTCTTATCTGGTAATTGCTCTAGGGCAGTCTCAATTATATTTTGATTTAATTGCTCTAAATTCAATTTTGCTTTTAAAAAATATAATAGTTTACTAAAAGATGCTTGTCCATATAAATTCACATCAAACTTGCCATAAGTAGTAACTAAATTTTCAAACTGCTGATAATCCTCTTTAGTTGCAAACTCTGATTTGATTATTTCTAATCTAGGTATTAGACCCAATTTATTCTTTTGTTCTTCAGAAGATAAGTCACTTTCACCAAGTAATTTGTCTTCCAACTTATCCCAATCCTCTTTTTCCCATTCAAATTCTTCTTGTATTGCTTGTAGACTAGATTGTGAAAGGTAGTTAATATTCAATTTACTCCCTATATCTACTATTTCAACTTGAACACTTAAAGTATCATCAACTTCAAAAGTAGTCGGTTGAAACCAGTCATCCTCTATTGTATCAGCTGTAGTTTTATCACTTTTTAATGAACTAACCCCTCTTAGAACTCCAGTTACCGCAGCTTGTTGCAATTCTTTACTATTTAAATTATTTCGAACTAACAAATTATTCAGCTGAGTTTCATCGATTAAATTAACAAAAATAATAGTTAAAATCATAATTGACCATAAGACAACAATTAAAGCATATCCTGATTTTTTTCTATCCATAATATACATACCCTCGATTTCAATAAATTATTATTACTTCTAATTATTTCTATATAAATGATTTATTTCCTGCAAGGATCCTTTTTAAATTGGATAAAATTTGATAATACTTGCGTCTATTAAATATAATAAAACAGACTAAATAAAAGATGTAACCCAATTATGGGCTACATCTTTTAAAAACCAACTTTCCTCTTTTGGAATTCAATTTATTGTTCACTATCAGTTTTTCGCAAATAATCTAAATACTCTTTTATTTTAACTTGATTACTCTCCACACTACCTGAAATTGTTGCTGAACCATCTACTACTAAAGCTCCATTAACTTCTGGAGTTCCACTCATCTTCAGGCCATCACCAGTATAAATAACACCTGTTATCTCTGGATTTCCACTAATAATAACTTCTCCTGTACAAAAGATTCCAGTATTAGGAAAACGAGTCTTTCCGGAGATTTCTAAGTCACCATCTACAACTAAGATCCCTTGTACTTCACCTTTGCCAGAAATCTTTAAGTTGTTTTTATATTTAACATTAGACACCGTATCTTTTATCTTTTTATCAGTTTTAAGAGTAGTTATATTTTCTAAGGCTTCCCAATCAGGTTGAGGTAAGCTTTGATAAGAAAGATCTGTGGCTAAAGATTCTATCGTTACATTACCTCGTTTATCGATTTCACTTTGAACTGTTCCCACATAATTCAATTGACAATTACCTTTAATAGATACAGCCCCATTACTAAAGGCTCGATCCACCTTAACATTTCCATTATTACTTAATTCCTGCACTAACAGATTATATGGCGCTGACCATGGTTTAACAAACTTAATCTCAGTCTTATAAGGAGTTTCTTGATTGCCATTATTATCTACAGCGTAAACATATAACTCGGTTATGCCTTCCTCGTTGATAGTAAATGGTTCGCTATACTTATGAACTTCTCCCGCTTCACGTAGCGATAGTAAATCTCATCAACTCCACTTCCTTCTAAATTATCTTGAGCCGACAATGTAACTCGGGGAGCAATTTTGAACCAACCGTCACTCCATTTATCCGCTGTAGCTTTTACAGTAGTTTCAGGAGCAGTTTCATCAATGATTACTGTTAGATTATTTTCCTGTTCTTGATTCCCAACCTTATCTACAGATTTATATTTGACTTGATATTTACCTTCTTCAATCTTATTCAAAGGGTCTACTACTACATGAATTTCTTGTTGCTGTGGAATACTTCCTGTTGGCCAAGAACATTCTATCTCCTGGGATCCCAAATAGGATAAAGCATCCAATTTTTTAGTAGCAATTAATTGCCCTTCATTTTGCGGATCACCTTGATAGAAACTAACTAAAGAGCTATTAGCTGCTGCTCCTTTGTTTCTAACTTTAGCTGTGATTTTAACATTTTGGCCCGCATAAGGTTTAACAGTTGATAAGGAAACATCTTTATTAGTAATAAACAAATCTGGTTGTTGTTCCCCTGGAACTTCTTTCTTTAGTTTACGACTATTATTAGTTTCATCAGACTCAGTAATCTTATCTTCAGGGTCAACAACTAAATATAGGTTGTGAGTACCTGCTTGAGTTATAGAATTAGTACGTAAAACCTGATGGGCTTGCCCTCAGGATGTAAGTACTAACAATATGCTAACTAAATGTTAGAATATTGTTAAAATTTACTATGCATTCAAGCTGGAAATAGTGGTATGATACTAATAGATAAGGTGATTCTAATAACTGAATATATGGGGTTGTGACAAGGATTAAAAGCGATAATCAAGCTCCTTTATCACATAAAATATTCAAGGTAATTGAATTACTATCTATTTCGTCATCCTGCGAGTCTTAAAAATAAGA
>JBNJDB010000059.1:0-11851 GCA_051744465.1 Bacillota bacterium
GCTGTAACAAGTAAAGATTCTGGAAAATTGATTGAAATTGCTAAAAAAGAAGATATGAAGACTTATTATGTACCGGATACTGTTGGAGGTAGATTCTCTGTTTTAAGTCCAGTTGGTTTAGTTTCTTCTGCTTTTGTAGGAATTGATATTGAAGAATTATTAGCTGGAGCAGAATATATGGCAGAATTGTGTGATACTGATGATTTATGGTCTAATCCGGCTTATTTGAATTCCGTATTACAGTATTTAGCTGATCAAGATGGTAAGCCAATGTCAGTCATGATGCCTTATGCTCACGTTTTACAAGATGTAGCAGATTGGTATCGCCAGTTATGGGCTGAATCTTTAGGTAAGGAAGTTGATAAAGAAGGAAATGTAGTTAATGTTGGCCCAACACCAATTAAAGCATTAGGTGCTACTGATCAACATTCTCAAGCACAATTATATATGGAAGGACCATATGATAAAGTTGTAACTTTCCTTGAAGTTGATAATTTCCAAGAGGAGTTAGAAATTGGAACTGCTTATGAAGATGTCGAAGGTCTTTCTTATCTATCTAATCATACATTTAATAAATTGATTACAACAGAAAAGAAGGCTACTGAATTGGCTTTAACTAAGAATAATCGTTTAAATTGTACTGTTAAATTCCCTGAAGTTAATCCATTTACTTTAGGTCAATTCTTATATCTATTTGAATTACAGACTGCTATGAGTGGAGAATTATATAATATTAATGCCTTTAATCAACCAGGAGTAGAATTAGGAAAGAATTATGCTTATGGTGTTTTAGGTAGAGATGGATATGCGGATATGAAAGAAGAATTTGATGCACGACCTGCTAAAGATGATGATTTAATTTTATAAAGATTTTAGACTTGGCCCACTAATTTAGTGGGCCTTTTTTATTTTTTGCTATAATTTACAAGCAGGTATTAGGCTGGGGGCATTTAATAGTTATAATGCAATCAACTATTTAATAAGAGAGGAGCAACGAAGTTGAAGAAGTTAAGTTTTGTACTAGCCATTATACTATTATTATTTCTAGCATTACCAGCAGCAGCTAAATCAACTTTTTTAATAAATAATAGAACTACAGAGTTAGATTCTGAAATAATTAAAGGACGAACTATGGTACCTGTTAGGGTATTAAAAGATCATTTTGATGAACAATTGAATTGGAAATCCGCTGAAAAAAAATTAGAGGTGTTAGGAGGTGCTTATAATCTCAAGTTAGAACCGACGAATAAAATAGCAGTAGTCAATGATAAACCTTTAGCATTAGATATTAGACCTAGGTTAATTAGAGATAGATTATTTATGCCTGCTAAGTTGTTAACGGAGTTATATGGTGGTCAATTAGATTGGTCTGCTAGCCAAAAGGCTATTAATTATCAGACTTATCAATTACAAGATATAATTGTTAATAATCAAGATTCAACTTCTGAAGTTGTAGTAACTACAACTCATTCTGTAAGCTATAATGCTACAAAACTTGCTAATCCTAAGCGGTTAGTAGTCGATTTGAATCAGACTTATTTAGGAATAATCAAGAGAGAAAAAATATTTAATTCGCAATTAATAGGTGGATTTAGAAGTAGTCAATTTAGTGTTAATCCGACTATAACAAGAGTTGTAATTGATTTAAAAGAAGATGTAGATTATAAAATAGAGCAGAAAGGGGATAAGATTAAATTAAAATTAGCTCCAGTAAATAAAACAGCAGTAGCCTCTTCAATTGTTAGTAGAAGCAGGTCAACTCCCAATCAGTCTAGTGGTAATTCTAGGCTAGATAATAATAAACCAGAAAGTAATAATTTTAATTTAAATAATATTAAAATTATGATTGATCCGGGGCATGGAGGAACCGATCCAGGTGCTATTGGAGTAACTGGATTAAAAGAAAAAGATGTTAATTTGGAGTTAGCTATTAAATTGCAAAGAAAGTTATTAGCAGCAGGCTATAATCCCATTTTAACCCGAAGGGGTGATCAATTTATCTCTTTATCTAAGCGAGCTCAAAGAGCTAATTTGAGAGAGGCTGATCTATTTATTAGTATTCACGCTAATTCTAATTCTCAATCGTGGATTAATGGAACAGCTACTTATGCTCACTGGAATGCAAGTAAAGATAATTGGGCTTTAGCCTGGTACTTGCAAAGTGGGATTATTGAGCGGGTTAATTTGCAAGATAATGGATTGAAGGCCGCTAATTTTGCTGTGTTAAGAGAAACAAATATGCCGGCAGTTCTATTAGAAACGGCCTTTTTATCAAATAGAAAAGAAGAACAATTATTAAACTCAACTACTTTCCAGTCTAAAGTAGTAAGTGGAGTTGTGCAAGGAGTAGATAAATATTTTGCTGAGTCAGATAAAATTAAGAAATAACAAGGTATTTAATAAGCACTCTAGAATAACAATAAAATGAAGGATTAAATAAGATTAAGTGGGAGGCCTTATGATGCCCAAAAAAATTGGATTATTAACGTTATTAATAATATTATTGTTTAATCTGTCTGCTGTAGCGCAAGGGAATAATATTAAACTTAAAATAAATGATAGTGTTGTAACTGATGATTTAGAATATAAATTAGCTGAAGATGATATTTTAGTACCATTGAATGTTTTAACAGATAACTTAGCAATTAAAATGAAATGGCATAGTTCAATTGAAACTTTGCGGTTAGAATATAAAGATAAGTCATTGAAATTTCGTTTAGGAGGAAAAAGGTTACAAGTTAATAATGAATTAGTCAAATTTTCTGTTGCACCATATAAATCTGAAGATAAGTTTATGGTGCCGTTAAAAGTTTTAGGAGAAGCTTTAGGTCTTGTAATTCGCTCTGAGCCCGACCAAGGAATAGTTAATATTTATCAGGATCATGCTCGTTTAACTAATATTGCTAATTTGAAGCAGGGGTCAGCTGATGGGATTAAAGTTAGTCTTGATCAACAAGTGACTAACAATTCAATGGTTTTACAAGACCCTTCACGAATTGTTTTTGATTTGAAAGGAACAGCCCTTTATAAAAAAATTTCTGATTTCAAAGTAGATAGTCCGCTAATTGAGCAAGTTAGAATAGCTCAATTTGATGGTAATACAGTACGGCTAGTTTTGGATTTGAAGACAAAATCAAAACATAAAATAGAAAAGAAAGCTACTAGTAATGGTTGTGATTATTTACTAAAGCTGACTCCTTTAATTACAGGAGTAAGTATTACAGATAATCAAGTTCAGCTTGATTCTACAGCTTCTTTAAGTAAAAATGATATAAATTATTTAGAAGATCCTAACAGAGTAATTGTTGATATTGAAGATGCTATCTTAGAAGATGAAGAGCAACTTGAAGCTCAAGGATCTATTTTTAAAGGAGTAGAAATTAGTCAGCATAAAAAAGATCCATATGTAGTTAGACTAGTAATTGATTTGGACAAGCAAGTTCAATTCAAGACAGAATCAGATGAAAAGGGATTAGTGATTGAACCGATTGAAAATACTTTGCAGAAAGTAGAATATCAGAAGGATAATAAGGTAAAATTGAATTTGAACCAAAAAGTAGAGCCTGAAACTATGTTTTTAGAATCAGATTCTAGATTATTACTTGATTTTCCTTCTACAGTAACTGAGCTTAAATCTAAGGAATTTGAGTATAATAGTGACCTGATAGAAGAGGTGCGAGTTTCTCAATATGATCAAACAACTACTCGAGTAGTAATTGATTTAATAGCACCAATTCCGCATCAATTGGAGTGGAATGATAATCAATTAGAGGTTAGTTTGTTCAATAAATTGACGGATATCAATATAGAAAAGACTGAGTTAGGTCTGAGAGCAAATCTTAACCTGTTAGCTCCAGAAAACTATAAAGTAACTAGATTAGTTGATCCCCGTAGATTAGTAATTGATATTCCTAATTTAGTAGCTAATAAAGAAGAAATTGAAGTTCCTGAGGGCCAAGGTGCTATAGAAGAAATTCGCGTTAGCCAATATTCTGGTGAGAAACATCAAGTTAGAGTGGTACTAGAGTTGAATCAGTCTATTGATTTAAGTAAAGATGTAGTAGGCAATAGCTTGCAATTTAATTTGACTAATTTCAATTTGGAAGGTAAAGTAATAACTATTGATCCTGGTCATGGGGGACAAGATCCGGGGGCAATTGGCTTTTCTGATCTGAGGGAAAAGAATCCAGTTTTAGAAATTGGATTAAGATTAGAGGAATTATTAGAAGATACTGGAGCTGAAGTGATAATGACAAGAAGAGAAGATGAATTTGTTTCTCTTGAAGAACGGGTTGCAATAGCCAATAAAGCTGATAGTGATATCTTTGTTAGTATTCATTTGAATGGTCATCGTAGTTCAAATTCTTTTGGGACTGAAACTTTTATTGACCCTGATAGTGGCGAAAATTCTACTTTATTAGCTCAATTTATCCAAAACAATTTAGTAGATAAGCTAGGAACTTTTGATCGGGGAGTAAAACAAGAAGAATTATATGTACTAAATCATACCAATATGCCAGCAGTGTTAGAAGAAGTTGTCTTCATAAGTAATAAAGAAGAGGAAGATAAAATTATGGAAGATGATTTTAAAGAAAAATCTGCTGTTGCAATTTATAAAGGAATTGTTAAACATTTTGAATTGCTATTAGAGGAGGAATAATAATGGATGATAGGAAAACCATTTTATTATATGCAACTATTTTTATTTTATCAACCGTTTTATTCATTTTTTTGATTTATTCCCAATTTTTTGCTACCATAGATACAAAGGTGTATTTTTCTGATTCTCAAGCTGCTTATTTGCTACCAGAAAAAAGGGAAATAAAAAAGAATCAACTTTACTCTAATTTAATACAGGAATTAATTGCAGGACCAAATTCTGAAGATTTGAATCAGACAATTCCTCCTCAAACTGAATTGCTAGGGGTTAGAGTTAAAGATAATATTGCTAGAGTAGATTTTAGCCAAGAATTGATGAGTGATCATTGGGGTGGGACGGCTGGAGAAACAATGACTGTTTATTCCATAGTTAATACTTTAACTCAATTTAATAGTATTGATAAGGTGCAAATTTTAATTGCAGGAAAAAAAGTTGAAACATTAGCTGGACATATGGAATTAAATCAGCCAATTTCTTTTAATAGTCAGATTATAAAGTCAGAGTGATGCGAGGCCCTAGGTCTCGTTTTTAGTTTGTAGCAATGATTGTTCTGAATTAAATTCATTATTAATTGCGATTTTAAGTAAACTAAAGGTAGAGGTTAGAAAAAGCAATTGAGAATGGAAAATGGAGAATTGACAATTAAAGATAAAAAGAAAAATAGGATTAAGTAGGAAAAACAATTGAGAATTAAAGTTCACAGGAAAAATAAGATCAAGTATAGGATTAAGAAAAACTTATACAGACTTAGACTTAAATTATTTTATGATTGGATGGTGACAATGGAAATAGAAAATGGAATTGCGTTATTTGATTCTGGTGTTGGTGGATTAACGATTGCTCGGGAAATGACTTCTGAATTTCCGGCTGAAGATATTGTTTATTTTGGTGATACTGCTCATCTTCCCTACGGGCCAAGAGAACAGAGTCAGGTTAGAGATTTTGTTTTTGATATTATAAATTATTTTGTTGAAGGTGGGGCTAAAATAGTAATCATTGCTTGTAATACTGCTACTGCAGCAGGATTAGAAGAAGCTCAAGAAAAATTTCCGATTCCGATTATTGGGCCCATCGAACCGGGAGTTGAAGAAGCCTTGGCCCGGACTAAAAATAAAAAGATAGGTGTAATTGCTACAGAAGGAACTATTGGAAGTTCTGCTTATCAAGATACATTACGGGCTAAAAGTGAAGATGTAGAAATTTTTGCTCAAGCTTGTTCAGAATTTGTTCCACTAGTAGAAACAGGAGAACTATATAGTGAACGAGCTAAAAAAGTAGCAGAAAAGTATTTGAATCCGTTGCGGGAAGAAGGTATTGATACTTTATTATTAGGTTGTACTCATTTCCCCTATTTAGGGGGGGTTATTAAAGAGGTAGTTGGTCAAGATGTTAAATTGATTTATCCTGGTCGAGGAATTGCAATGGAAGCTCGAAAAATATTAGCTAGAATGGAATTGTTGAAAAATAATGGGACCGGTAAAAGAAAATTTTATGTCAGTGATAAGAATAAATTATCACAAAATTTTGTTGAGATAGGAACAGAATTCCTTAATTTTGAGCAACTTAGGTTTAGTGAATTTAATTTATGGGATTATTTAGATTAAAGCACTAGATATAAGCTTTTATTCTTGACATGAGTTTTAAAAAATTGTATAATAGAGTTTAATTCATTTAAGTACTCATCAAATGAATTATGACAATTATTTAATATAGTATTCAGATATAGTATAGAGAGGGGAAATTAAATATATGAAATTATTCAGTAAAAAATTATTATTAATTTTGGTTGTTTTATTGGCTTTTAATTTAATTTTGGTAGGCTGTTCGTCTGAAGAAGAAGAGGTTCAAGAAACGCAATATTTATCACTTGCTACTGGAAGTATTTATTATCCAATTGGAGGGTCTATAGCGGGGATTATTAGTAAAGAGGTTCCTAATACTAATGCTACGGCTCAAGTAACTGGAGATTCAGTTACTAACATAAGATTGATTGGTGAGCAAGAACTAGAATTTGCTATTTTAGAGAATGATATAGCTAGTTATGCTTTTGAAGGAGAGAATAATTTTAAAGATAAAGCAGTTAAGAATATGAGAGGAATTGCTACTTTATATCCTGAAGTCATTCAGATTGTTGTTAGAGAAGGAGCTGGCATTGAGACAATTGAAGATTTAAAAGGGAAGAAAGTAGCTGTTGGAGCTGCAAGTAGTCGAGTTGAAGCAAATGCTGAACAGATTTTAGCTAATTTCAATTTGACTTATGATGATATTGAGGAGAATTATTTATCATTTAGTGAAGCAACTACTAGATTAAAAGATGAACAAATTGATGCTGCATTTTTAACAGCTGGAGTTCCTGCAACAGAAGTAGTAGATACAACTGCAAATCAAGATATTAAACTATTAGGATTTAGTGAAGATCAGATTGATAACTTACATTCTAATTATCCATTTTTAGTTGGATTTGATGTTCCTGCTGGTACTTATAAGGGACAAGATAAAGAGGTAAATACTGTTGCTTTAAAGGCAACATTTATTACAGAAGAAAGCATAGAAGAATCTGTAGTATATAATATTACAAAAGCTTTATTTGAAAATAAGGAACAATTAGTTGAGGCTCATTCTAGAGCAAAAGATATTGACTTAGAGAGTGCTCAAGAGGGTATGGCGATTCCATTACATCCAGGAGCAAAAAAATATTTTGATGAAGTTGAGTAAGTTAGATTAAATTATTAAAGTATAAAACCAGATAGGTTGTTGCAAAAACAGAGCGGGCATTAATTCACATTAGTGTCCGTTTTAAATTTAATGGCTAAGAATATTGTGGAATACTAATTTTTTAATAGATTTAATAGTCTGGGGATTGTAGAATAGAGAGTTTAATTAAAGGAGCTTATAATTCAATATAGAATTCATTTAAAAGGTGTCGTATTTACGACACCTTTTAAAATTAATAAATATTAAATAATAGTTGATAATTTAGCTTAAGAAAGTTAAAATTAACTAAAAGTCGATAAATTTATTTTGTGCTTAGAGGTGACAGATATGATAGAAAAAATAACAACTGAATTAAGTGCTTTTGAATTATATACTATTTTTAAAGATGAAGAGCATAGTTTTATTCTTGATAGTAATTTGAATAATAAATATGGGAGATATTCATTTATTAGTGCTAATCCTTTTGAAGTATTAAAGTATGATAGAGAATCAGCTCAACCATTAGAGGAATTAGAAACTAAATTAAAGCAATATAAAATTGATAATCAGACAGACTTACCTTTTATTGGAGGAGCAGTTGGTTATTTATCCTATGATTTATGTCACTGTATAGAAAAATTGCCCCAGCAGGCTGAAGAGAAAATTAAGGTACCTGATTTATATATGGGTTTATATAATTGGGTCTTAGTAGTAGACCATAGAAGAGATGAAGTTTATTTTGCTAGTCCGGATTTGGATTGCAGTAAAGAAAAAGAAATTAAATTAGAAGTAATTGATAAAATAGAAAAGTTTTCAACTCAGGTGCGTCAATCATCTGCCACAACTAAGCCTACTAAATTAAAATCTAATTTTAGTCGAGGTAGCTACATAAAAGCTATTGAACAAGCTAAGGCTTATATAAAGACTGGCGATATCTATCAAGTTAATTTAAGTCAGAATTTTTGGGGAAAGATAAAATGCTCTAGTTATCAACTTTATCAAAATTTAAGGGAGATTAGTCCTGCTCCTTTTGCAGCTTTTTTGAACTTTTCTGAAGTAGATATATTGTCTAATTCGCCAGAGCGGTTTATTAAAGTTAGAGATAGAATGGTAGAAACTAGACCGATTAAAGGAACTAGACCACGGGGAGTTACGCCTGAAGAAGATCAGAGATTACAAGAAGAATTATTAACTAGTGAAAAAGATAAAGCAGAGTTATTAATGATAGTTGACTTAGAAAGAAATGATTTGGCGAGAGTTTCTGAGATGGGGAGTGTAGAAGTTCCACAGTTATATCAACTAGAAGAATATGCTAATGTCTCTCATTTAGTAGCCACTGTTAAGTCAAAATTAAAAGAAAATGCTAGTATAGTTGATTTAATTAAAGCAACTTTTCCTGGCGGGTCTATTACAGGAGCTCCTAAAATACGAGCGATGGAAATAATTGACCAATTAGAACCGACACAAAGGAATGTCTATACTGGAGCAATTGGTTATTTAGGTTTTGATGGCCAACTTGATTTAAATATTGCAATTAGAACAATTGTTAAGCAAGAAGACCAGATTAATTTTCAAGTTGGCGGTGGAATAACTTGGGGTTCTAATCCTGCTGAAGAATATCAAGAGACCCTAGATAAAGCTGAAGCAATAATGGAGGCGGTGAATGGGCACTATGAAGAATGAAATTTCTTTTGCTAGTAATTTAGCTAAATATGGAATGGGTTTATTTGAAACTATAAAGGTGATAAATGGAAGAGCGGTATTTTTGGATGAACATTTAGAGCGATTATATAACTCTATCAATCAATTAGGTATTTCTTTTGAGCTTAATAAAGAACTATTAGAGCAGAGAGTAGAGGAGTATGTAACTCAATTAGATAATCAAGCACTGCGCATAACAGTCTGTGATAGAGGATATAATTTTTCAACGAGGGATATTAGTTATCAAACTGAAGATTATAAAAGAGGTTTTGAACTTGAAATTGCAACTATTACTAAAGGAGAGAATCCTTTAGATTATCATAAGACTTGTAATTATTTTACTAATATTCAGGCTAGAAAAGGAGCTCAAGCTAACGGCTATGACGAAGCCCTATTTTTAAATGCAAATAATTTTGTTTTAGAGGCTACAATGGCTAATATTTTTTTCATTAAAGATGGAAAATTATATACACCTAAACTCGAGTTGGGATTATTGCCGGGCATAATTAGGAGTAAAGTAATTTTAAGTGCCCAAGAATTAGGAGTAGAAGTTAAAGAAGTAGTAATTGATAAGCCAGAATTAGTTTTGTTTGATTTTGCTTTTATCAGCAATAGTTTGCTCGGGTTGATGAAAGTTAAGGCAATTGAGAGTAGTCAATATAATGAGGAAAGTCAGATTTTTAAAAATTTGCAGCAGAAATTAAAAGAAAAAGAAATGAGGAGCTGAGTAATTTTGGATAAAGCTAAAATAGAGCGAGCAGTTGGAGATATATTAGAAGCACTTGATTTAGATTCTAAGCGAGAAGGATTAGAGAGTACGCCCCAAAAGGTAGCTGAAATGTATCAAGAAATATTTTCAGGAATTGACCAAGATCCTAAAGAACATTTAGAGTTGGTATTAGAGGATGAAGATTATGAAGATTTAGTTTTAGTCAAAGATATTAATTTTTATTCTATGTGTGAGCATCATTTGGTTCCTTTTTTCGGAAAAGCTCATGTGGCTTATATCCCACAAGATGGTCGAGTAACAGGTCTTTCGCGATTAGCTAAAGTAGTAGAATCAGTTGCTAAAAGACCGCAATTACAAGAGCGAATGACAAAAATGATTGCAGATGCAATTGATGATGTGTTAGAGCCATTAGGAGTTTGTGTGATTGTAGAGGCTGAACAGATGTGTATGACAATGAGAGGGATTAAACAAGCGGAATCTAGAACAATTACTTCAGCAGTTAGAGGTAGTTTTAGAAGTGATCAAAAGTCCCGCGAGGAAGTAATGAACTTAATTAAAAGTTAGTATTATTAGGGATAATTTCCTGCTTGATTTTATTAGAGATGTTTTGGATATAGATGTTCTAATTATTAGGTTTTGAAATTGATTTTGTGATTTTAATTGTCAATTATCAATTTTCCATTCTTAATTTGTTGGAGGCGTATGGTAATTTGCAATCTAGTTTAGTACTATGATCATAGTACTAGACTTAGCTGAAAGTATTTAGATTAATCAAAGGGGTGGTAAGATGTTTGCTTTTGGAGATCGTTCTTATATTATGGGTATTTTAAATATAACTCCAGATAGTTTTTCTGATGGAGGAGAATATTATGATTTAGAGCAAGCAGTTGAACGGGCCAAAGAAATGGTTGCCCAAGGAGCTGATATAATTGATGTAGGAGGTGAATCTACTCGTCCAGGAGCTGAAAAAGTAGATCAGGAAGAAGAGCTAGCTAGAATTAAACCAGTAGTTAAAACTTTAGTGGAAGAAATTGAAGTTCCTATTTCGGTAGATACATATAAACCTGAAGTAGCTGGAGGGGTTCTAGAAGTAGGAGCAGATATGATTAATGATGTGCGTGGTTTGCAAGGGGATTCTAAGATGGCTGAAATAGTAGCTGACTATGGTGTTCCAGTAGTGATTATGCATAATGGACGTTTTAATAAGTCTAAGAAGGATATAATTGTTAGAATAAAGAAATTTTTGCGAGAGAGTATTAGAGCTGCTAAGAAGGCGGGAATCAAAGAGGAAAATATTATTTTGGATCCGGGAATTGGTTTTGGGATTTCCCAATTTGAAAACAAGGAAATAATGCGTCGCTTATCAGAAATTAAAAGATTGGGGTATCCAGTTTTATTGGGAACCTCTCGTAAATCGATGTTAGGAGAAATATTAGATTTACCACCCCAAGAAAGAGTAGAAGCTACTGTTGCTACTAGTGTGATAGGGGTTGAACAAGGAGTAGATCTTTTTAGAGTTCATGATGTAGCAGAAAATTTACAAGCAGTCAAAGTTGCCGATGCTATTTTCCGCCAGAAAGAGTAGGTGAGGATGATGGATAAAGTAATCTTAACTAATTTATCGTTTTATGGTTATCATGGCGTATTAGAAGAAGAAAATAAGTTAGGTCAGAAGTTCTTTATTGACCTTGAATTATATGCGGATTTACAACCAGCTGGTAGAAGTGATGATTTGGAGCAAGCAATTAATTATGCTGAAGTATATGATTTAGTAGAAGATATTTGTGAGCAAGAAAGCTATGATTTGATTGAAGCTTTAGCTGAAAATATAGCCCAACAAATTTTAGCTAAACAAGATTTAGTAGAAGAAGTATTAGTCAGAATTAAGAAACCAGAAGCGCCTGTGGAAGGTATTTTTGATTATATGGGAGTGGAGATAAAAAGAACAATGGAGAATTGAGAATGGGCAATGGAGAATTTAAAATCAAAAGAAAAACTAATAAATAGGAAATAAAATAAAGCATCTAACTTGCGCAGTTAATTAGAAAAAAATAGTGATTTAGGAT
>JBNJDB010000060.1:0-11754 GCA_051744465.1 Bacillota bacterium
CAATAGCTCAACTACTATATAATAGAGGAGTTCTTTGATAATTACTGCTATTGGAATAGCAATCATCATCCCCATAACCCCTAATAATTCTCCCCCAGATAATAAAGCAAAAATGATCATCAACGGATGTAACCCTACTTTATCTCCCATGATCTTAGGAGAAAGAACCCCGCCTTCTATTTGTTGAATTATAACAAATAATAAACTAACAGATATGATTAACTTTACTGAACTAAAAGCAGCAATAATCACTGCCGGAATTGCTCCAAAAATTGGCCCTACATAAGGAATTAAATTTAAAATCCCGGCTAAAATTCCAATTACTAAATAAAATTTGATATCCAATAAATAAAGTCCCACAACAGATAACAGACCTACAAATAAGCTAATTAATAATTGCCCTTTAATAAATCCAAATAAAGATTCTTTAATTCGTCCTACTAGTTTTTTTAATCCCCGCCGATAACTATGGGGCACTAGAGACCATAATGTTACTTTAATTCTACGCATATCTTTTAAAATATAAAAAGCTAAGATAGGAGCTAAAACAAAACTAAATGAATGTGATAATAAATTGATTAAATCTTGGCTAGTCTGCTCAGCAAATTGGACACCCTCTTCTTCTAAACGATTAATTATATTATTAAATACTAAATCCAAAGTATGTGGCATTTCAATAGCTTTATAGCGGTTATTTAAATCTTCTACTACTAATTCTAACTCAGAAAAATAGTGCGGTATCTTTGCTGCTAAATCATTTAATTCTCCTAATATTGCTGGGATAAATATAACTACTGCAACCGCACATAAAGTAGCCAAAATACCAAATACAAAAATCAAAGCCCCCATCCGAGGCATATCTTTAGCTACTAAAAATTTAATTAATGGTTCTAATAAAAATGATAATAATAAAGCTAAAACAAAAGGCAATAATATAATTCGTACTATATATAAAAAATAAGCTACAAAAAAAATTATTAATAACAAACTTAATTTTTTTTCTTTAACAGTCAAATTAACTCCCGCCTTTCATTCTTTAAACTAATTTACAAGTTATTATTGCCAGTTGATTTAACAAAGATACAAAAAAATAAAAAAAGCAAGATTTTACACTTGCTTGACTTCTTAGACATCCCCTCAGGTTACAAATCCAAACCTATAATCAGCTAACTTTATTTTTTCTTAAAAATACCATCCTCTACTCCCACGTAAACCTCCGGCACTTGGCCCACAATCACAGCCTCACTTAATGGTACATTAGTAGCCACTTTGATATCTGTACCCAACAAAGGCAAAATAACTTTAACCTTAGTTTTTACTTTTAAATATATTTTATGCCGACTTTGATTAATTCCTACAGATTCAAATTCATCTATAATATTTGTACTTGTGGAGCCATAAGGAATAATTTTAGCAGTTAAATTGGGACTAAGTTTTGATAACACTTCAATCCCTAACATCCTAAAGACTGGTATCTCAATAAATTTATTATTTTTCCTATCTAATTGCTTTTGCAATTCCATAGTTATATTAGACGATAAATCATTAATCACTTGTAAATTAGGTTGCATCAAAATAATCTCGCCTTTTTGATTAGTTTTAATTGTAACTAAATCATTATAACTCATAGTATCAGCTTGATGATTGACAGATTTATTAATCATTTTAGTTAACATAGATGTTATTTTAACTTCACATATATTATGTAGAATGGGTTGCAATGTTATTTCAATAAATCCAACTAACAATACCATAATAATTATAAATACAAACAAACTAATAAATAATTTTCTTTTTAAAGATGAAAACAAAATAACCACCCTCCTTATAACATAATATTATAATTAGGATGGTTATGTGTTCCTTTATTTTAAAATAATTTTAGCAAATCGTTTTTTACCTACTCTAATAATCATTTCATCTTCTAGTTCAATATCTATATTTATTTTTTTATACTTCTCATCATTAAATCTAACTGCCCCTTGTTTAATTAATCGCCGAATTTGGCTTTTACTATCTACTAAACCAGTTACATCTACTAAATCAACAATCCACATTTCTCCATCGTCTAAATCAGATCCCTCTATTTCTATTTCTTTAATATCATCAGGTGTTCCGCCTTGCTTAAATACTTTTTGGAATTCTTTTTCAGCCTGTTGAGCTGCATTAGCCCCATGATATTCAACAACTATATCTTTAGCTAATCTTTTCTTAGCCTTCATTGGATGTAAACTACCATCTTTCAATTTCGTCTTAATTTCTTCTACCTCTTCTAAAGAATGATCAGTTACCAATTCAAAATATCTCCCCAATAACTCATCAGGCAAAGACATAGTTTTTCCATACATTTCAGAAGGACTTTCAGCAATCCCTATGTAATTATCTTTACTTTTACTCATTTTATTAACCCCATCCAAACCTTCTAATAGAGGCATCATCACAATGGCTTGCGGTTGTTGGTCATGTTCTTTTTGTAACTTTCGACCAGCTAATAAATTAAACTTTTGATCTGTCCCCCCTAATTCTACATCTGCTTCCATAGCAACAGAATCATAAGCTTGTAATATCGGGTAGAAAAATTCATGAATACTAATTGGCTTATTATTCTGGTAGCGGTTAGCAAAATCTTCTCTTTCTAACATTCTTGCCACAGTATACTGCGAAGATAACTCAATTGCATCACTAAAATCTAAATCTGAAAACCATTGACTATTAAAAATTACTTCTGTCTTATCAGGATCTAAAACTTTGAACATCTGCTCTTTATAAGTTGCAGCATTCTTCTTTACTTCTGCTTCAGTTAATTGTTGTCTAGTTGTTGATTTACCAGTTGGATCACCAATTCGACCAGTAAAATCACCAATTATTAAACAAACTTCATGCCCTAAATCTTGAAACTGTTTTAACTTTTGCAAAACTACAGTATGTCCTAAATGAATATCAGGAGCAGTAGGATCTAATCCTAATTTAACTTTAAGTGCTCTATCCTCTTCTTGAGCCTCTTTTAACTTTTCAATCAAATCTTCTTCACCAATCACTTCCGTACTACCACTTTTAATAATCTTTAATTGTTCTTTAACTTCCATTATATTGCCTGGCTATAAAAACTTAGTTAGTTATAAACACCTATATATCATCAATATAGATTATTCTAGACCATGGTTTCATAGCTATCTGCTCCACCATACTCCCTATATAACCAGGTTTTTTCACCTCCAGTTTAATTTGCAAGGTCTAACACCGCTTTGGGATGTTGTGACCTAGACCAATCTTTGAAATTGGTTTTTCTATATTATTAAAACTAAACTCTAGCTGACTCGTCTGCTTACTTTAATTATCAGCTTAGTACTCTTAATTGATTACAATATTCAATCTGAATTTTATCACATTTAAATTCAAATATCAATTATTTGCAGGTCTGTTTTCTGATGAAAACGATTTTAAAAACAATTCGATATTATTTCAAAAATATGATATACTAAATACAAGTTTATGGATAAGGAATCCTTATTAATTTATTCTGAAGAAAATCAAAATAAATTAATGCAAAAAAATTTTGATTATCTACCCAAATACAGTATATACTATATTTGGGAGAGGTAGAATTAATTATTAAAAAATATTAAAAAGAAAGGTGGTGAAAGACCTGCTTATAGTAAAGACTATACATATTCTAAACACAGAAGGCAAAGCACCGCATAAAGAAAGTACTTTGCTTAGGATAGCGATTATACCTTAAACACGATCTCATCCTATATGATTATGGTCTATGTATAGTCTTGCATAGATTTTTATAAGCAGGAGTTCTATTGGTAGACAAAAAACAAAAACTCAAACAACTATTTACAATCCTGACTATATTATTATTTGCTATTGGATTAGGTACTATAATTGGAGTAAGTACTTGGATAATCAAAGAAAGTCCAGATGTATCTGACTATGGACAATGGAAAACTAATGAAAGCACTATTATATATGCTTCTAACAATGAACCACTCACTAAATTATATGAAGAAAATAGAATTTACGCCAATTTAGATCAAATTCCAAATAATTTGCAAAAAGCTGTAATATCAATTGAAGACGAAAGATTCAAAGAACATCATGGGCTAGATTTCAAAGGGATCTTACGAGCAATTTGGGTTGATTTGAAGCATATGGCTAAAGTAGAAGGTGCCAGTACAATCACTCAACAATTAGCTAAAAATACTTTATTAACTCACGAAAAACTTTTTTCACGGAAACTACAAGAAATGTATATTGCTTTACAATTTGAAAGAATGTATACCAAAAATGAAATTTTAGAATTCTATCTTAATGAAATCTTTTTAGGGCATAGTGCTTATGGAGTGCAAAGTGCTGCTAAATTTTATTTTAATAAAGATGTAGAAAATTTAGATCTATCCGAAAGTGCCTTGCTAGCTGGATTAATTAAAGCTCCTAATAGCTATTCACCATATCGAAATAAAACAAGAGCTAAAGCAAGACGAAATATTGTTATCAATAATATGGCTAATCAAGGATATATCAGTAGAGAAAAAGCCAAACAGGCTAAACAAAAAGATATTGATTTAGAACGAGCTACAGAAGAAAATGAAAAAATAGCACCTTACTTTATTACTCATATTAGAAAAAAACTAATCGACAAATTCGGTGCAAAACGGGTCTATACTGGTGGTTTAGAAGTCCATACCACTCTTGATCCTAAAATGCAAAAACAAGCCAATAAATCTGTTGAAAACGCACTAGAAGATGGTTATATACCTACTGTTACCAAAAAAGCAGGTGAGGGGGAAGAACAGCCCCAACTGAGTTTAATTACAATTGATCCTGATAATGGTCATATCAAAGCTATGATTGGCGGACGTGGTAATGATAAATTTAATCGAGTCACCCAAGCTTACAGACAACCAGGCTCATCTTTCAAACCTATTGTTTATACGTCTGCTATCCAACAGGGTATGGGAACCGGTACTGTAATTGATGACACATTAAAAGAATATAAAACTGAATTAAGCACTGATAATGTAGAAGGTGAAAAAATAGAAGAAGAAAACATTTGGATACCTACAAATTATGATGATAAATATTTAGGCCCTACTACTTTAAGAATTGGCTTAGCAAAATCAATTAATGTTATGGCTGTTAAATTATTAGATAAAACCGGAATCAGTAGTACTATTAATACTGCACAAAATTTAGGAATTAAAAATCTAGTTGCTCAAGATAAAAATTTAGCTATTTCATTAGGAGGATTAACTAGAGGCGTTACTCCTTTAGAGATTACTAAATCATTTGGTGTTTTAGCCACTGGAGGAATTAAAACGAATCCTATTGCAATTACTAAAGTCTATGATAATCATAGCACTTTAATTTGGGATAATGAAACAAAAAATGAAAGCAAAAAAGAAGTAGTCTTAGATGAAGGCGTTGCCTATTTAGTCACTGATATGTTAGAGTCAGCTGTAGCTAAAGGACCACTTGTGTGGGGAACAGGTTGGCGAGCAAACTTAAATCGTCCTGTTGCTGGAAAAACAGGTACTACTTCAAATTATAGTGACGCTTGGTTTGTTGGCTATACCCCTAAATTCGTTACTAGTGTTTGGATTGGAGAAGACCGACCAAGTGAAATGAAATATCCTAAAAAAGATGATTCTGGTGATATAATCACTGATGATAACGGAGAAGAAATTACTCAAACTATCTCTAGTGGAGAAGCTGCTAAATTATGGGGAGATTATATGAGAGAAGTTACTAAAAATCGGCCGATTAAAGACTTCTCTAAACCCGATAATGTAGTTACTAAAGAAATCTGTATTGAAAGCGGACAATTACCTAATCAATATTGTCCACCGCAAACTAAGCGTGAAGAACTATTTATTAAAAATAAAGAACCCCAAGATGAATGCTCACTTCATAAAGAAACTAGACAAATAAAAGTTGATACTTCAACTGATAAAATAGCTACTAAATATTGTCCAGAAGATAAAATAGAAACATTTCAATATCAAGTAGAAACTAATGTCTTAGTCGATGAAAATGAAGTTCCAATCAAAAAATACGAAACTGATTCTAAAATTCCATTGACTGATGAAGATGATAATTATATCTATAAAAAAGCTCCTAAAGAAACTTGTGAAGAACACACCCCAGAAGAAAGAGAAAAGAAAATTAAAGATAGACTTTTAGAATTTTTCAACATTATGAATGATTAGATTACTATTAGTTAAATACCAAAAAAATAATTACAAAACTAAGAAGGGATATGAGGCTAGCCTCATATCCCTTCTTAGTTTATTTAGTTTTTACTTTTAACCTAATTCTACAATTGTAACTCCGCTACCGCCTTCTTTAGGCTTGCCTAATCTATAATCTTGAATGCTACCACTATAACCATCTAAAGTTTCAGTTACTACTTCTCGCAAAGTTCCTGTACCTTTACCATGTACAATTTCTACTTGGTTTAAATTACTCAACAACACATCATCTAAATATTTTAGCAACTTATCTTTAGCTTCTACTGCCCTCATTCCCCGTAAATCTAATTTAGGAGATATATTTCTTATTTTCTCTTGTTTAACTTGATTAATATTAACTTTAGCCTTTTGAGGTTTAGACTCATCTTTATCCTTTTCTACTTTTTCTAATTCTCTTAAATCTACATTTATTTTCATAATACCAGCTTTCACAACTGCCTCTTCTTTATTATCAAACAACTCAACTACTTCTCCAGTTTTATTAATATTTTTTATCTTTACTTGGTCCCCTTCTTCAAGCTCCGGAATTGCTTGTTCCTCTCTATCTTGCTCTATTAATTCAGCTTTAGATTCCTTAATATCTTTTCTTTCTTCTCGCAAGCTACTTCGTGCTTCCTGAATTTCTTTGTCACTTAATTTATGTTTTTCTTTTAACTCGTCAATAATTTTTTCTGATCTTTGTTTAGCTCTTTTTATTATTTTATCAGCTTCACGATAGGCTTCTTTTAATTCCCTACTTTTTTGTTCTTTCAATTTAGTTAATTTTTCTTCATATTCTTCTTTTAACTCTTCCACCCGCTGTTGGTCATCTCTAGCTTGATCTCTTTTAGTCTGATATTCTTTTTTATCTTCTTCAATTTCCTTGATAATTTCATCTATTTGAATATCCTCCTGATTCAAAAACTTTTCAGCCCCACTTATAATCTGATCATCCAATCCTAAACGGCTAGCAATTTTAAAAGCATTACTTCTGCCCGGTAAACCAATTTGTAGCTTATAAGTAGGTTGTAAAGTTTCAACATCAAATTCTACTGATGCATTCTCTACTCCTTCGTTATTATAAGCATAAGTTTTTAATTGCGTATAATGAGTCGTTATAACAGTCTTCACATTTTTACTATGCAAATGATCCAAAATAGACATACCTAACGCTGCACCTTCAGTAGGATCAGTTCCCGCACCTAATTCATCTAATAAAACCAAAGAAGTTTCATCTGCCTGTTCAATTATCTTTATTATCTGATTCATATGGGAAGAAAAAGTACTTAAATTTTGTTTAATACTCTGTTCATCGCCTATATCTCCATAAATCTGATGATAAATACCTACTTCAGAACCAGACAAAGCTGGAATGTGTAATCCGGATTGAGCCATTAAAGTTAATAACCCAATTGTTTTTAGACTAACAGTTTTCCCTCCAGTATTAGGACCAGTAATTACTAATGTATCGAATTCTGCTCCTAATTCAACATCTATAGGAACTACATCTTCAGTTAACAATGGATGTCTAGCTTTAATTAATTTTGTAGTCTGTTCTTGATTCAATAGTGGCTCTGAAGCTTTTAAATCTATACTATACCTAGCTTTAGCTATAATAAAATCAATAGCTGTTAATAATTTTAAAGTAACCTCGATAGACTCTACTTCTTCTTTAACTAAAAAAGTCAGTTCCTGCAAAATACGCCTGACTTCTTGTTTTTCTTCTGCTAATAGTTGTCTTAAATTATTATTAATCTTTACAACAGCATTTGGTTCGATAAATACTGTTTGACCACTAGCAGATTGGTCATGTACTAAACCATCAATAGCATTTTTATGTTCTACTTTGACTGGGATTACATATCTACCATCTCTAATTGTAACTACTGTTTCTTGAATATATTTTTCATAATTACTAGAATGAATTATAGAATTTAATTTGTCTCTAATGCTATCCTTACAATTTTGAATTTCTTTTCTGATTCTACTCAATTTAGAACTAGCTGAACTCTTAACTTCTCCTTGGTTATCAATAGCTTTTTTTATCTGTTCTGTCAATGATCTAAAATCACCAATTTTAGCAGCAATTTTTATCATCTTTTGATATTCAGAATCTTTATCTTCTAAATTAGAAAAATAGCCACTTAAATCATGCCCTACATCTAAAGTAGAAGTAATATCTAATAACTCTTCTCCTTCTAACATCATACTCTTTTCTGCTTTTTCTAATGCTGAACGAATATCCTTAACCCCCGCTATAGGAGGTACATCCTCTCTAATCAAAATCTTTTTTGCTTGAGTTACTTCCTTTTGCCTTTCTTCAATATAATCCATATCTATCTTTGGCTGCAGATTTTCTATTAAAGTCTCTGTTAGTTTAGACGTAATATATTGTTGTAATTGCTCTTTAATTTCTGAAAAATTTAATACATTCAACGCATGTTGATCCATTGACACCATCTACCCCCTAATATATCTATCTTTCTCCCAAAATTTCTTTTAAACTAGCTAAAGATAAAGTATTAATTAGATCTTCTTTCTCTAACCATCCCTTACGAGCCATACTAACTCCATATTTCATATTCTCTAATTGTCTAGAATGGTGTGCATCAGTATTAATTATAAATTTGGCCCCTAGCCTTTTAGCAACTTTTATATGGTCATTATTCAAATCTAACCTTTTAGGAGCAGCATTGATTTCTAATACAGTATTTGTCTTTATAGCTTTATTAACTATTTTTTCAAATTCAATATTATAAGCACTTCTCCCTTCAACTAACCTACCTGTGGGATGAGCTAATATATCCACAAAAGGATTTTCTAACGCCGTAAAAATCCGACTCATCATTTTCTCAAGTGAATCAGAAAAATTACTATGTATTGAAGCAACTACAACATCCAATTTTTTTAATAAATAATCATCATAATCAAGTCTATCAGCTAAAATATCAACTTCTGCTCCAGCTAAAATAGTTATATCCAACTTCTCATTTAATACTTGAATTTTTTTTATTTGCTCTTCTAATTCTTTTGGAGTTAAACCATTAGCGACAGTTAAAGATTGCGTATGGTCACAAATAGCTAAATACTCATAACCTTTATCTTGACAGGCTAATGCCATTTCTTCAATTGATAATAAACCGTCACTCCAAGTAGAATGCATATGCAAATCACCTTTGATATCTTCTTGACAAACACTAACAGGTAATTGGTCCTCCCCAGCAGCATCCAAACTATCTAAATCATCTCTTAACTCAGGAATAATATAAGGTAAATTCAAACTAGTAAAAATTTCTGATTCTTGTTTAAAAGCCCCTTCTAATTTATCTAGATTAATAATTTCTTTTAATTTCTGATTATATTCCTCAGTATTAGTTAGATAAAAAACTTGCTCTATAAAATTATTTTCAGAAGCAATATAAAAAACCATATCAATGCCTAACTTAGTTGTAGTAATTATTTTATTTTGATTAGGCTTATTAAGATCTATAACAATTGGTAATTGATTCAACTGAAAAGTTAATTCTGCTAAATCAGTAGTTTGCACTACAAAAGATAAATTTTCTATTAATTCATTTTTCCGTCTCAGGCTTCCTACTGACCTAAAATCAGTAACAATATCTAGTTCTAATAAAAGGTATTCTAATTTAGTCGCTACTTCTGTTGCAGTAGCTAAATTTATTTTAGCAATATTTTGTAATATTCTTTGGGTATTATCTAATATCTTTTTTTCAGTCTTAGCCCCAATTCCAGATAATTTAACTAATTCACCTGCTTGAGCTTTGGACTCTAATTCTTCTAAAGACTTTATTCCTAATTTATTATACAAGCTACGGGTTTTGCTAGGCCCTATTCCCGAAACTTTAATTATATTAGTTAATCCCACTGGATATTCAGAAATCAACTCTTGATAATAAGCACAGCTTCCTGTATTAATAATTTCTGCAATTTTTTCTGCTAATCCAGCCCCAATTCCAGGAATAGAATCTAACTTGCCTTCAGCTAATAAATTTCCTACATCACAATTATGATTTCTTATTTTCCTACTAGCAGTTTGATAGGCTTCAATTTTATATCGATTAGCACCTTTTATCTTTAGCAAACCAGCAATTCCTTTAAGTACTAGACTTACATTTAAATTATTCATACTATATCCTCCACTAACTAATTAATTAATTTTTCAATTTTTTGCGTAAATAAAGGATTTAAATTATCTAATAATATAGAAGCAAAATAGGAATTAGATACTTGCTGTTGCAAAAAATCAATCGGTATATTAGCAATTATTAATAAAAAAATATACATAATTGCTATCCCTTTTATTAAACCAAAAAAAGCTCCCGCAAAATCATCTACAACTGATAGAAAAATCAAATCAAGAAATTCACTTAACAAATGTCCCAGATAATTAATTATTAACCCTACAATAACAACTAACAAGGTGAAAGCTAAGATCTGACTAAATTCTGGATTCCAACTAAATTTTTTAATAATTACATCAGCAAAAATTTTATACTGTTCACTAGCAAAATAAATACCACAAATCATAGCTAATAAAGATGTTACTTGATTAATTAATCCCGATTTATATCCGCGATAAAAGAACATCACTACAATAATTATTATCCCATAATCAAAAATATTTAAACTCAATCATTTAAACCTCCCTTTTCATCAACTAAATCTAAAAACTGATTATATTCTTCTTGTAACTCCTTATGTTTTTCTTTCAACTCTTCGTATTTTTCAGCTAATTTATCATTTTTTCTCTTCAAATCTTCTTTTTCTTTATTTACATCCGCAAATTCTTCTTCTAATTGCTGATGATCATTTTGAATAGTATATAAATCATCGGCTAAATTCATTAAACCTAACAAAAATAATCTATTTCTAGGCATAGCAGAACTATTATCTTTTATTTCTGTTAAATGATAGTCAACAAATGACGCAATATTATTAATATATGCTTCAGATTTATCACTTTTCATCATATACTGTTCACCTAAAATATCAACTTTGGCCTTTACAATACGATTTTTTTTATTTTTATTTGATGATTGCTTTTTATCCACTATTATTACCTCCACAGGCAAAAAAATAATATAATATCTTATTTATATTATTTCCACAATTAATAATAAACTCCTGTATATATACTAATAAATTTTGAATAATAAGAAAAACCTTGCCATCAATTAAGATAACAAGGCTAAATACAACATAATATGGAGCGAAAGACGGGAGTCGAACCCGCGACCTTCTCGTTGGCAACGAGGCGCTCTACCAGCTGAGCTACTTTCGCACACTATATAATTAAATGGTGGAGGGGAGAGGATTCGAACCTCTGAAGGCAGCGCCGGCAGATTTACAGTCTGCTCCCTTTGACCAACTCAGGAACCCCTCCGTAATATTTAGTTAAAAACTGGTGGGCGAAACAGGGCTCGAACCTGTGACCCCCTGCTTGTAAGGCAGGTGCTCTCCCAACTGAGCTATTCGCCCCTAAAATATAATTGACAAT
>JBNJDB010000061.1:0-11412 GCA_051744465.1 Bacillota bacterium
GTTTTTCACCATCAACCACTAGCTGCTGACTTAATTTTTTCTTAGGCGTATCTTCCTTAGCTAAAACATCAGCTGGATATTGAACATAGGTATTAAATATTTCTTGTTCTTCTTGTAATTTCTCAAAGACTTTAGGAAACGGTAATTTATCTTGAAAATTACGACTATTATTACCTCTTCTAATTACAGTTCCATCGGGAGCGACAAAAGTAGCTAAATCAATATTTTCACTAGCAATTACTTTTTTTAATTTAACATAAACTAAAGACGGGTGTTCAGCCTTAATTTCATTCATCAACTCATTATTACGAAGCAAGCCTGTCCCAATTTGATCTAATTTATTAGCCCGATTATCTAAAAAACTATCCACTACTTTTAAATTAGTTGTGCCTTGATTAGTTAATTCTGATCTCAAATTTTCTTGGTTTTCTCTTTGAATAAAAAAACCTGCAATTAGCAACGGAATAGTCGTCATCAAAATCATAACAACCAACATCTTCCATTTGATAGATAAATCTCGCCATTTATACTTCATTATTGCTCCCCCTATAACTAATCTAATTAATGGAAGCCAAATTGGCTTCCATTAATTAGATCCTATTTTACTTTTTTATTTCTTTCTACTGACTGTATCATACCAGACAGCAAAGATAATAATTAAACCTTTAACAATATATTGATAGAAAGTGTTAATCCCTAACAAACTCATACCATTATTTAAAATACCAATGATCAAAGCACCTATGATTGAGCCACTAATCCTACCATAACCACCTGTAAAACTAGTACCTCCAATTGCTACTGAAGCAATAACATCTAACTCTAACATTTTACCTAGATTTGGATTAGCACCATTTAATCGCGATGCCAAAATAATACCGGAAATACTAGCTAAAACTATATTAGAAGTATAAACAAACATCTTTACTTTGAAAATATTAAGTCCTGATAGACGAGATGCTTCTTCATTTCCACCAATTGCATAAATTGCTCGTCCTAATTTTGTATTTCTCAAAATAAATATTCCAATCATAATAATTACTACAAAGATAGCAACTGGAACTGGTATCCCCTTATAACTACCAAATACTGCTGCTGCAAATAAAATTCCAATTACACTCATAACCATACTAAATATAGTATCAAATTTATTTACTTCCATCCCATACTCTTTTTTCTTCTGGTTAGCTCTAATAATACTATAGATACTACCTACTAAAGCTATTCCTAACAGAATCACTGTTGGCACTATAGGAATATAGCCCCCACCAATTACTTCAAATACATTATTTCTAACAGGAACAGAACTACCATCAGTAACTACCATTGCCAGACCACGGGCAATAGTCATCATCCCTAAAGTAATTAAAAATGGGTGAATATCATATTTAGCTATCCAAAACCCATTCCACATTCCAATTCCTACACCGCAAATCAAAATTGTTAACAAGACTGCCGCCCAAACTCCTAATCCAGCTTGCATTAATAAAGTAACAGTTACTGCTGATAAACCTACCACTGAACCAACAGACAAATCAATTCCAGCTAGTAAAATTACCATTGTCATCGTCACAGCAATAATACCTCTAATTGTAGTCTGTCTACTTAAATTAGTTAAGTTTCGTGGCGTAAAAAAGGAAGGAGTCATAAACGTAAGTATAACTCCTAACCCAATTAATGCTAATAAAGTACCATTCCCTTTAACAATCTTTGCTAAATAGTACATAATCCCATTTTGTTCGTTATTATCCATTTTTTTACCTCCTACAGGAAATTTCTACTTAAAAGTTACCAGATGCATACTCCATAACTCTCTCTTTTGTTGCATCGGCTCGATCTAAAGTAGCTACTGCTTCTCCTTCACACATCACCAAAACTCGATCGCTCATCCCTAAAACCTCTGGCAATTCAGAAGAAATCATAATTACTGTTACACCTTGTTCGACTAGCTTATTCATTAATCGATGAATCTCAACTTTAGCTCCCACATCAATTCCTCTAGTTGGTTCATCCAAAATCAAAATTTCCGGATCAGTAGTTAGCCATTTTCCAATTACTACTTTCTGCTGATTCCCACCACTCAAAGTGACGACATCAGTATAAATACTAGGTGTTTTAACTGCTAATTTTTCTACATATTCGTTAGTGTTTTTTCGTTCTTCTAACTCATCCATTACTCCAAACTTAGAAAACTTATCTAATGAAGCAGCACAAATATTATCAACAACATCTCTAGTTAATAATAACCCCAATTCTTTTCTATCTTCAGGGATTAAACCAATTCCATGTTCTACAGCCTTTTTAGGTGAATCAATCTCGATTCGTTCTCCATGAATATAAATTTCTCCACTAGTATCTTCTGGATAAGCACCAAAAATACCAGAAACCAATTCTGTCCGACCAGAACCCATTAAACCAGCTATTCCTAAAATTTCACCTTTATATGCTTCGAAGGAAACATTTTTTACTTTTTTCTCTCCTTCACGTAGTGGGTGATCAACCTCTAAATCTTTCACCTCTAAAGTCTTCTCACCCCGTTCAAATTCTTCTTTAGGGAACATTTCATCAACTTCTGAGCCAACCATTCTAGTAATAATACCATCTAAAGTAATATCTTCAAGTTTAGTAATATCACCAATACTTTCACCATCACGCAAAACTGCTACTCTATCAGCTATTCTCTCTATCTCTTCCATCTTATGAGAAATAAAGACCATACAAACATCTTGTTTTTTTAGTTCTTCAATTACTCTAAATAATTCATCAACTTCTGATTCAGTTAAAGCAGAAGTAGGCTCATCTAAGACTAAAATTTCGGCATCTAAAGATAAAGCTTTAGCAATTTCAATCATTTGCTGTTTTCCAACAGTCAAATCTTTGATTAAATCTGTTGGCGCTATATCATAAATGTTTAATCTAGCCAATACTTGTTCAGTTTCATTATATAATTCGCTCCAATTGATTGCCCCCATACTATCAGTAAATTGCCGGTCAAGAAAAATATTTTCCGCAACACTCATCCCAGGAATTAAATTTAATTCCTGATGAATAATAGCTACGCCAGATTCTTCTGCTTGTTTAGTATTTTCAAATTCTTTTCGTTCGCCTTTAACATACATCTCACCTTCATAAGTCGAATAAGGATGTACTCCACTTAAAACTTTCATTAAAGTTGATTTTCCAGCTCCATTTTCGCCTACCAAAGCCAATACTTCACCTTTATAAGCTTCTAAATTAACATGGTCTAATGCTCTAACACCAGGAAAATCTTTGATGATGTCTTTCATTTTTAACATCACTTCAGACAATTCTATCACCTTCTCTAGTCATTATTTTAACAACCCCTTTCAGAAGTTAAGTTCCAAAAGGGGCTGTTATGATTAAACTATTAATTCTTGATTACTCTCCATAAATATCTGATTCACTATGAAATCCTGCATCAATTACTGTTTCTCTAATGTTATCTTTTGTAACAGTAACGATTGGAGTAACAATTGTAGGAACTTCTTGCTGACCATTATCGATATATCTATCGATATCAGCTTCTACTACATCTTTTACTTCTTTATCTGGATTATTAGCTAATTTAAATGCAGTTTGTGCTGCAGTCTTAGCTAATGGTTTGATCTTCTTGAAGATTTCAACAGATTGCTTACCTTGCTCAACATATCTAATATTAGTTAGTGCAGCATCAGAACCAGCAACAAAAACTTCTTCAGTATCAGCTAATCCCTGTGAATCTAAAGCTGAAATAACCCCTCGTGCCATACCACTATTATTAGAAATAAAAGCATCAATATCATTGTCATATTTATTTAAAGCATTTTCAGTAGTCGCCATTGCATCATCCGGAGACCAACCTTCATGAGATTGTTCTACAACTAAATCTAAGCCATCATGCTCATCGATAATTTCTTTTGCTCCACTACTCATATATTGTGCATTAGAGTCACCAGGTTGCCCTTTAATTAAAGCAACATTTCCTTCAACTTCACCTTTGTTTTCTTTAAACCACTTTACCATTTCTTTCCCTTGCAATGTACCTACAGCCCAACTATCTTGCATAACGTGCATATCTAATGGACCATCTTGTAGCATAGAATCATAACCTACTACTTTAACACCTTCTTCATGAGCCATTTCTACCATTGAACCAGCTGTACCTGTATTTACAGGTTGCAATACGATTACATCTACACCTTTTGCTAACATATTTTCAAACTTAGACATCTGTAATGAAGACTTATTATTAGCAGAATCAAATACTACTTCTGCTCCTAAAGATTCAGCTTCTTCTGTGAAATATTTTCTATCTTTTTTATATCGTTCTTCCTGCATTGTCTTCAACAAGAAACCAACCTTAACTTTACCATCATCAGCATCATCACCGCCACCAAACCAACCTGCAAATGCAAAACTACTAAATAGAGTCAAGGCCAAAATAACAATCATTAAAATACTTAATTTTTTCTTCATCGAATCCCTCCATTTTTGTAATATTCAGAATATTCAGAATATTCAGCATCAACTCTTATATAGCTGAATTAATTATGTAATTATAGGGATTATACAGTTCAACTTCTTAACTTATAGTTTTAAGAAGATACTTATAATTTTTTAACTTATTTTTCTCCTCAAAAACTTATAATCTTAATTTTAGTGACTAAATCAGTATGTTATAAACTTTTCATATTATAAAAAGGAAAGTTAAACTAACCCTACTTTATACACCCCCTTTTTAAAATATAAAAAAGCTAGAGAAACCTCCTGCCACACCATAAAAGATATAAATCAACTACAGTTTATGATGTAACCAGAGTTTTCCCTAGCTTTTGCCTGATCTAGTCAGTAACACGCTAGACGAAATATGTCGATTATTAACTTGTACTACTATTATAATATCCTCTGATTACTTTGTCAAGAAATTTATAAATTTAATTCACTTTTTTGCTAAACTTATAAATTTTACCGAATCAGAGATTACTCCTACTGGTATATACTTTTATAAATTATATTCTTCAACCAGTTCTTTCAATTCCTGGGCCAATTCAGCTAGTTCTTGAGCAGAATTAGTTATTTCACCAGACATGCTACCTAAATCATCAGTCGCAGTACTGACATGATCACTATTAGCAGCTAATTCTTCTGCCGAAGCACTAGTCTCTTCAGTAGATGCACTAGTATCTTCAATCAAATCAGCAATTTCTAAAAAGGCATCTCCAGTTGCTTCAATTAATTCAGTTCCTTCGTCAGTCTTATCTACTACTTCTCCAATTTCTCGTCGTCCTTTTTGGGACTGTTCTTGTGTTTCTTGAATTAATTTACCTGCTTTTTCTGTTGCCTTAGCAGTCTCATCTGCTAATTCTTTAATTTCATCTGCTACTACAGCAAAACCTTGTCCTGCTTCTCCCGCTCTTGCTGCTTCAATACTAGCATTCAAAGCTAATAAATTAGTCTGCTCAGCAATTTGATTGATCATATCTACAATTTCACCAATCTTTTGTGAAGTTTCATCTAAGTTATCAATTGTATCTTTAGCTTCTTCAACTGAATTATCAACTTCATTCATTTTACTAACTGTTTCATCAATCAGATCTTGACCTTGCTCAGTCTGACTATAAGTCTGTTGCGCTAAATCAGCTAATTCTTGGCTACTAACAGATATTTGATTGATTCCTTGCACCATATCTTGAATATTATCAGTAGTATTATCAATTGCAGCATTACCTTCTTCAGCAGAAGCTGATAATTGTTGGCTATAAGCAGATAAATCTTCAGTAGTAGTCAATATTTTTTCTAAAATCTGCCGTTGGTCTGCAATTGCCTGATTAAAACCGGTTGCTAATTGACCTAATTCATCATCATTATCCAATTCAACTGCTGTATTTAAGTTGCCAGTAGCAAATTCACGCACAACAGCTAAAATTTCTGCTAGACTCTTGGTAATATAATTCGATACAACGAAAATTAAAGCACCTACAATCAGAGTACCAGCTATAAATATAGCTAACATAGTCAATAGAGTTCTATTTTTCAATCTATTAATCCGTTCTTGAGCATCATTTAAAGTAGCATTAATTACAGATTCATAACTACCTGACCCAATCCACAAATTTGATCCTTCAATCATCTCTACATACGCAAATTTGTTTTCTCTTTCTCCAGTATTAGGATTAGCATAAATATAATTAACAAAACCACCACCATCTTCAGCAGCTTTAGCCAAATCTCTAATAAAGTATTTATCATTAGCATCTTGTAAATCCCACCTGTTATCTCCTTCATTTTCAGGTGTGGGCGGTAGAGAAACTACTTTTCCCTCCGAGTCATAAATGAAAAAATAACCTGCTTCACCAAATCTAACATCTTTATTATGCTCTACAATTAACTCTCTTAATTCTTCTTCTGATAAATTACTTTTATTCTGCTGATATAACTGTCCTAAACTTTGCGCCATGGCATGAGTTGCATCCTTAATTCTCTGTCTTTCTTTACCCAGTAGAACTTTCTTTAAATTAGAATTGTTTTCAGTCTGCAAATTCTCAAATTGATAATTAATTACTACACCTATAATTAACATCACAGCTAAAAAACTGCCACCTACACCTAATAATATTTTATTCTTGATTGATAGATCTTTTATTTTCTCCATTATCACTACTACCCACCCCCCTAAGTAAATTGTCAATTTATAATTGAAAATTGACAGTTAAATTCAAGAAATGAAACCACAACTACTAGAAAGTATAATAAAAATAATTTGTAATAATTTCTTTTAGCTGAAAAAACTCTAATCTTAACTTCCCATATTGTATTTTTCTACATAAAACTACATATTCCTGCTTATTATTTAGAATTTTAAAAATTTTATCATAGAGGGAGTAGCTTATAAATCTAGTAATAAATCCTCTTCTTTAATCAATCCCCAATTACGCATTAATTCTGCAAAAATAACTGTTAAGATAGCTGGTAAAATAAAATGAAGTAATAAAATTGGTAACAATACATTTGAACCCATTGCTTCAACAGTTCCAAACTGACCTACTAAACCAGCTGTTCCCATCCCCGAACCAATAGGAATATTTTTCATTTTGAAAATGGTAGTAGCCAACGGTGCCAAAATAGCCCCACTTAAGGTTGGTGGCAGCCACAAGTAAGGATTTTGAACAATATTAGGCATTTGTAACATTGAAGTTCCTAAACCTTGACTAACTAAGCCACCAAACCCATTTTCACGATAGCTCATCACAGCAAAGCCAACCATTTGAGCACTACATCCTACAGTCGCAGCCCCTGCAGCTAAACCACTCAAATTAAGCATCAATCCTATTGCAGCACTACTAATCGGCAAAGTCAAAGCTAAGCCCATCAAAGTAGACACAATAACGCCCATTGGAATTGGCTGTAATTGGGTAGCTTGCATAATTAATCCTCCTAAACCTTTCATCAAACTATCAATACCCGGGCCAACAAACTTGGCCATTAGACCACCACTAATAATCACCAGACCAGGAGTTATGACAATATCTAATTTCGTTTCTCCAGCAATCAACTTTCCTACTTCAGCCCCAATTACTGCAGCCAAAAAAGCACCCACAGGACCACCTAACTCTGCCCCAGCTCCACCAGTAACAGCAGAAGTAAAGATAACTAATGGAGGAGCTTGCAATCCATAAGCTACAGCAACTCCAATTGCTGGGCCCATCATATCTCTAGCTACCTCATAAAATTCAAGGAAAACTTCTATCTGTAATTGTTCACCCAACACCTTTAAAATCAATCCGACAATTAAAGATGCAAATAAACCTTTAGCCATTGCTCCTAAAGCATCAATTCCATAGCGCTTAACTGATAGTTCAATATTCTTTTTTTCTAAAAAGTTTTTTATTTTTCTTAACATTTGTATTCCTCTCCTTTACTGCAAATCAAGACTAATATCTAATGAAGAACTACTATGCGTCAAAGCCCCAATAGAAATAACATCCACTCCAGTTTGAGCTACTTCTTGTACGGTTGTAGTATTAATTCCGCCTGATGCTTCAGCAATTGCTCGCTCTCCTATTAAATCTACAGCAGATTCTAATACCTCTAGTTTCATATTATCTAGCAAAATTATATCTGCTCTAGCTTGCAAAGCCTCTTTAACTTGGGCCAAGTTTTCAGTTTCAACTTCAATTTTAACTGTATGTCCCAGATTGCTCCTTACTTTAGCTACTGCTCTTTCAATACTACCTACCGCTTGCAGATGGTTATCTTTAATCATTACTGCATCATATAATCCCTGGCGATGATTAAAACCACCACCTACTCTTACTGCATACTTTTCTAAGATTCTTAATCCCGGAGTAGTCTTGCGGGTATCAACTATTCGCAGATCAAAATCTGCTACTAAATCACAAATCTGCTTGGTCTGCGTAGCAATTCCTGACATTCGTTGTAAGAAGTTTAAAGCAACTCGTTCCCCCCGCAATAAGTCAGCAGTTGCTCCACTAATTTGAGCAATCTTAGTAGTTGCTGTTACCTCTGTCCCTTCTTCCACTAAAGATTGAAACTCAATATCAGTATTTAAACTACGAAAGACTAATTTTGCTACCTCTAAACCTGCAATCACCCCTGCTTCTTTAGCCTTAATAACTGCCTGACTCGTTTGATTAGCAGGGATTAATGTAGTTGTCGTTAAATCTCCTGTCCCAATATCTTCTTCTAAAGCATTTTTTATTATTTCTTTTAACTTAAAATTATTCCAATTCAAGATCTACCATCCTCCATTCATTTTCACAGTGTTGTACAATATGTTTCTTCCATTCTCTATCAGTTTCGGGATAATCGACTCGATAATGAGCTCCTCTACTTTCAGTTCGCAACAGAGCTGACTTAGTTATCAGATAAGCTACAGTCAGCATATTCTGCACTTCCCAAGCAGATTCTGTAGTATAATCAAATGGAAGAATCCCTAGCTTTTCTTCTAACCAATTCAATGCTGACTTTAATTCACTCTTCTGTCGGACAAGACTAACTTTTTTTTGCATCAGCTCCTGTAAATCTTCTTTTAGTTCAAAGGGTTTAAATTCTTCTTGCCCTTTTTTTACTGATTGATTAAATGAAATCTCAGTTATTAAATCATAATCTTCCTCTTTTATCTTTGCAGCAGCTCGAGCCCCAAAGACCAAACCTTCTAGTAAGGAATTACTAGCTAATCTATTTGCCCCATGAACACCCAAACAAGCAACCTCACCACAGGCAAATAGACAATCTAAATTGGTTTTAGCATCTAAGTCAGTCTTAATTCCGCCCATCAAATAATGAGCTGCAGGACGAACAGGAATATAATCGGTAGTAATATCAATTCCTACTGCTAAACATTTTTCATAAATAGTTGGGAATCTCGTCTCAATAAATTCGCTTTCTAAATCAGTTAAATCTAAATAAACATAATCCGCTTCTCTTTTAGCAATTTCTGATTCAATTGCCTGAGCGACTATATCTCGAGGAGCTAACTCAGCTGACTTATGGTAATTAGGCATAAATCTAGTACCAGTTGCAGTTCTCAACTTAGCTCCCTCACCCCGCACAGCTTCTGAAATCAAAAAATCATCTCTATCTTCTAGATTCAAAACAGTCGGATGAAACTGAATCATCTCTAAATCCATTAACTCTACCCCTGCTCGATAGGCCATAGCCAAGCCATCACCAGTTGCTAGTTCAGGATTAGAAGTTGTCGCATATAATCTACCACTTCCTCCTGTAGCTAAAATAACTGCTTTAGCATAATAAATTATGTATTCTTCTCTTCTAGTATCATAGGCATAAACACCATAACAACTACCATTCTCAGTTACTAAATCTAAAACAAAATTATTATCTCTACCCTCTATTTGCGAATTATTCTGGACTTGCTCCACTAAAGCAGAACTAATTTCTCTTCCCGTAGCATCACCACCAGCATGTAAAATTCTGCGCTGATTATGACCTCCTTCTTTAGTCAAAGCCAGCTGCTCATCAGTAGTATCAAAATTTACCCCCCACTCAATCAATCTATTAATTCCTGTTGTAGCTGAATTGACTAACCTCTTAACTGCTTGTGGATTACATAATCCAGCTCCAGCTTGACTAGTATCTTTAAAATGCAATTCAGGACTGTCTTCTCTATCCCAAGCAGCAGCAATACCTCCCTGAGCATATTTAGTATTTGATTCTGCAAAATCTTCTTTAGTCAAAACTGTTACCTCACCTGCATCAGCAAGTTCAAGCGCAGCCGTCATACCAGCAATTCCTGAACCAATTACTAAATAATCAGTCTGTTTTCTCTTTAAATTATCTGCTTGCAAATTAACTAAATATCTCGGAAGCATATTATCATCCCATCCTAACTACTCAATTTTAACATTTCATCTAAGGCAACTTGAGCCTGCCCTCTTATTTGGTCTGGCACTTCAATTTGATATTCCATCTCTTCTAAAGCAAGCAACACATTATCTGCTGTAGTCATCTTCATATTCTGACAGATCAAACCTTGATTCAAAATATAAAATGTTTTATTTGGATTATCTTCTTGTAATTTATATAAGAGCCCCATTTCTGTCCCTACAATGATTTTATTCGCATCAGATTTTTTAGCATACTCTACAATCTGCGCTGTACTCCCCACAAAATCTGCTCCAGCTACAACATCAGGGTCACATTCGGGATGAACAACAATTTCAGCCTTAGGATGTAACTCTCTGCTCTGTTCAATATCAGTTGGATTGACTCGGCAATGAGTTGGACAATAACCCATATCACTAATAATTTCTTTATCAGTCCGTTGCTTTACATAATCACCTAAATTTTTGTCCGGAACAAAAATTATTTGCTCACTAGCAACTTTTTCTACAATTTCTACAGCATTAGATGAAGTACAGCAGACATCACTCTCAGCTTTGACAGCAGCAGAAGAGTTAACATAACAAACAACTGCAGCCTCAGGATATTCTTCTTTCATTTCACGCAAGTTATCAATTGAAATCATTTCTGCCATCGGACAACTAGCATTTTTTTCTGGTAATAAAACGGTTTTATTAGGCGATAAAATAGCCGCACTTTCAGCCATAAAATCAACACCACAAAACACAATTACTTCTTCCTCTAAATTAGCAGCCTTACGGCTTAATCCTAAAGAATCACCAGTATAATCTGCTAGATCTTGTATCTCATCTTCTTGATAATTATGAGCTAAAATAACAGCATTTTTCTCTTCTTTTAATTGATTAATCTTAGCAAATACATCATTATTCATTTTTTACACCACCTGAATTATTTTTTCTTCCTTTATCTAAAATATTTAAAAAATTAATTTAAATCTTTAATTTGATTCAAATATAAATATCAACTACTTATCTTCTACCCCTCTTTTGACTTTTGCAAGCTACCTCT
>JBNJDB010000062.1:0-11085 GCA_051744465.1 Bacillota bacterium
TTTTCTAATAGATCTAATACTGATTTCAACTTAACCTTATCTTCAATATATTTGCTAACTAACTTATCTACATACTCTTCAATTTTAACTGTTTCCCCTAATGATAAATATAAATTGAAATATAATTTATCCAATTCATATTCTAAAGCCCGTCTTTCATTTGGCTTCACTATTTCTGTCACATCAAAATCATCTAAATTCTGTAGAGCATCATTATATCTTCCTACTTCGTATAATGCCCTACCATATTTGAACTTAAACCTTTTATTATATCCTCCGTTAACTTTTAAATCTATTACTTTCTCATACATCTGCACTGCCTGTTGAGCTAACCCCTGCTCATAAAACATATCACCTAAATCTTCATAAATATTAATTATTACTTCAATAGTTTTAATAAATACAACTCTATCCAAATTCCCTTCAGCATAAAAATCTTTCAGCATAATCGTATATTTTTCTAAATTTTCTAATTCATCATTAATAGTAGCCAAATCATCTTTGGCAATTAATTCTTTAAATAAATGCTTATATTTATTTATTTCTTGCTTAGCATTAGCTAACTCCTCTTGGGCTAATTCTCTTTTTTCTTCCTTCTGCTTTTTTTCTTTCTCTTTTTCCTTCTTTTCATTTTCTAACTGCTGCAATTTTTCTTTCATTCGCTTAGCTTCACGTTTATTTCTTTCATCTTTTTTCTTCCTCTTTTTTCTTATCTGTTTCTTAAGTCGATTTTGTTCGGCTTGATTCTCCTGCAGTTGTTCTTCAATTCGCTGCATTTCTTTCTGTCTTTCTTCTTCCCTTCTTTTCATCTCTTCCCTGAACTTTTTCTCTGCTTCTTCTCTTCTCTGCAGTGCTTCTTGAAATTCCTCATTATCTTGATTTAAATTCTGTACTTTTTGGTTTAACTCATTCATTTGTCTAGTATTTCTATTCATTTCTTGACTGCGCTGATTATTACGATTAGTCTCCTCCCTCTGTCCTTCTCTATCATCACTATCTGATGCAATTGCTACTACAGCAGCTCCTACTGCTACTCCCACAATAAAAGTCCCAAGCATTATATCGCCTCCAATTCAGTCATTAATTCATAAAAATCATAATATCTGTCTTCTCTCTGCACAGCCATACATTTTAAAATTATATCTTCTACTGCCCTATCTAATTGTTGATTATAAGTAGATGGAGCATGGAAAGTATACTCTCTTCCTTCTTCTAACTGTCCCAACTGATGAGCTAAAACCAAAGTTGCTTCTTCTAGTTCATCTGTATAAGGCAGACGACCAGCAAACATTTGATACATTATCACACCAAAAGAATATATGTCATCTTGGGTTGTAAAATCATGTTCACTACTATTATGAAGGCGGGGATTACTATAAATCTTGCATTGGGCTGGTGAAGCATAAAAAATAGTTCCAAATCCGCCCTTGATTTCATCTGTCTGGATCGAACCAAAATCAATAATATTAACTTCACCTGTGGATTTATCATACATAATATTTTCCGGTTTAAGATCACAATGGGCTATATCTTCTAATGACAGTTGGTCTAATATTTCAGCTGCCTGGAGCAAAATTTGACTATAATTCTCTTTCTTCCATTCGTAACTTCGCTCTTTCGTTTCTTTTAGATACTCATTTAAGGTCTGCCCTGGAATATGCTCCGCTATATATTCATTCTTCTTCGGCAGATATTGATAGCCCTCTACAACCCCTTCTAAATCTAGTTTCTGCAGTATTTTAGCTTCTATTTCAAATCTTTCCCTTTCTTCATCATTCTCGCGATTTGATGTATAGCGCTTACAAATAACTATTTCACCAGTTGTTAAATCAAGTCCTCGGAAAACCAATCCAAAATTACCCTGTCCATACACTTGATTATCAAAAACATATTTCCCCCGCTTAAAACCATTATCTAGCAAGTAAAGTATTACTTCAAAATTAACTGCTACCTCAACCCCAAATTCTTCATGTTTTTTCTCAAGAGTTTTATAAACTTTAAAAATATCTTCTAATTCTAAGTTCCTTAAATTTTCTTCATCTTGAATAAACTTAAATAAGTCATTAACAGCAAATTTGTTTAAATCAATTGTTTTTATTTTAGATTTAATCTCTTTAATCGGAAAATCATAAGTAAATAAGGCCTGTTCATCATCTATCGACATCAACTCACCATAGACAACATCACCCTGAACCATATTAGGGCTTGTATTATCATTTAAAACTCCATAACTACTATCTAAATATTTAACTTTATATTTTCTTTCTCCAAGTTTTTCTACTACTTCTAGGGGGTACACCTCTCCAATACTATCTTCACCTACACTCACAACTACTGCATTAATGACATTCTGTTTTTCATTATAATTAGCAATTTTAATTTCATATTCTTTGCCAACCTTTATATTTTCATTTAATAAATTGACTTCAATTCCTAAGACTGAATTATTAAATAATAGACCATATTTATTACCATCTGCTTCTTCTTTAATCACAATTTTACTCTCAGCAAACTTTTCCTTAATCTTAGAATAGATATAATTAGCATAGTTGATTTCAATTGTGTTGTTATAGCGATTAAAATAATCTTTTTCTAAATTAGTCAATGTTAAGTTTTCTAGCTTAGAATTTTTAATAGAATTAGTATTTAAAATGATTCTAAATAATTCTTTTTCTTCACTAGACAATAGGTCATAATTAACATCAGCATGCTCCATCATGTTCTGCAGATAATTGAAAAAGCTATCAGCAAAATCACTGCTAAAATCTACTCCCGGCATAAAATTATTTTCCTGCAGAGAAAAAATAACTCTTTCTTGTTCTGTGTCTTTAGCAAAATAAATTCTGTGGTCTTGATTTCTATAAGCTAATCCTTCACTGATAATATCTGCAACTCCAAATTCAAGTTTTTTACTATCTAAATTATGATAATACTGTTCAATATTAAAATCTAATAATTCAATTCGCGATAGTTCAATTGCCTTTTCTTCCAAGAAAGGGTCTTGTCTTAATTTGCTAGGATAAGAAACTATCTTAAATACAATTTCATCATTATTGATAATTTTTTGCTGAAATTCTTCTAAATCAGGATAAAGGGCTACTTGATCATTACTTAAAAACCCTACTACTCCTTTAACTTCTTTATTCTTATGTTCTAAATTGAAATAAAACCCCTCTGAACTGCGGTGAAAAAATGTGCCACCAACTATAGCGCCTGGTTGATATTCTTTTTGATAAGCAAAAGTAGTATCACTTAACTGTTTACGAGATAAAATAATTCTTGTTTCTCCTGCACTATTCTCTTCTAAATTTAAAATCTTAAAATTATATTTTAAGTCATCATTTTTTAATTTTTCCTGTCCTAGATTAAGATGAGAAATTTCATCTATTGGTAATTCAGCCTCAATATAGTCTTCAATTCTAATTATATACTTAGTAATCATCTTTTTATAAACATAACCATCTACTTTAGCACCTGTACGGTCCGCATAATAGTCCAGTTTAGCTTGATATTTGTTTTTATCATAACCTGATAATTTGATTTTAGGTTCTTTAGCCGTTAAGTAAAATTCTGCTGCTTCACCAGGTTGATAGAATTCTTCTATTTGATAAAAATTAAGCGGCAGCAAATCTTCTTTTAGAATTGAAACATCAAATTGATCATTAAAAGTAACTACGATAAACTGTTCATAAATTGTTTTTACTTTACCTTGCACTGCTTCTTGCAGTTCTTTATCCCTAAAAAATTCTTGCTTAGGATCAGCTAAATAAGGTTTGCGGGTCAAAAATATAAAATGATCTTTTAATAATTCTTTAACTTGGACCCTTTCGATTACCTCACCAGGCATAGCCACTTGATTAGTATAAGAATAATCAGCCGCTTCCATATAGCCAAACCCTAACTCTTCTAAGTCTAAAATGTATATTCTACGATCTATTTTAGTATCAATCACATTGACAATTTCCACATTCTTAAATTCTCTATTTTCTTTTTTATCATACTTGATTGTTCTTACATCTTTTTCATTATAACTATGTAAAACTAAATCATCACAACCACGATTGATTTTATTATAAGTAATATCATTTCCTACCATGTGATGTAGAATAGACTTTTCTAAATAAGTTAGCATATTTGTTTGTAATTGACAATGACCATGATTGGTTTCCACATAAAATTCTTTTGTTCCTTTATCATAGTCAAGTTCCCCCATATAAGGCTTGCCTGGGTCTAAATTAAGATTGTTTTCAATGCACAAGTTAAAGTGCTCTTTTGACGAATTATAAAAAATATTATAAATCAAATCTTCTTCACTAAATAAAACATCTTTAAAATAATTATAATTTTTCTCAAACAACACATCATCCCAGATAGGAATATAAATTTTCATTCCTATTTCAGTATATAAATCATATCCTTTTATATTTTTCTGTCGGTTTATATTTTTCTCTATATCTACAATCTTAAACGAATACTCTCCAGATTGATTCTCGATACCTTCTTTAAATAAATTAAATTTTGCCTCATAAATAGAAAATACTACTCCTTTTGTTCTCTTTACAGACACATTAACTACATCATATTCTTCATATTCCTGATTTTTAAGCAGACCATCTTGATGTAAACGACCAAATTTATCTCCTTCTACTTTAACTACCCAAAAATCATTTATTTTTTGTAACAAAACTCCCTGATAAACTTTATCTGGGACAAAATTAGCATTTCTATACTTATTAGAAAAAGTTAAGCTTAGCTGGCTATAATAATCCTTTTTTTCATTATACCTTAATTCTACCATATCCCCTACAGTTACATTTTTATAATCCAAAAAAGCTTTTTCATGATAAAAATCCACTTCTCCATTCCAAGCCGCCTTAACTCCAGATTCAACTATCTCCTTGATTTCAATTTCAATATACTCGTCCATTATTTCCGCTCCTTAGTTTTCACATAGAATTCTTGTTTGGTTTTGAGTTCTAATGCACCTACTTTATTATTTTTATAGCTGCCACAATCAATTCCAATCGTATTATTACTATAAAAATAAATCCGACTTGTTTTAGTAATTGTATGCCCAAACACAATTGTCTTATTAACCTCTAAATCACTTCTAAGAAATTGGCTTCTGCTCCATAATAAATCTTCAATTTCTTGCTCACTTATAGGCTTATTAGGATCAAGTCCGGCATGAACTATTAGATAATCATCAGTCTCTACCACCATCGGCATTGCTTCAATAAAATCTAAATGTTTCTCCTGCAGTTCTTTTCGCCCCTGATAAGAATCAAGGGTAAGTTGTCCTCCATTTCTCATCCATAAACTATGATCTATTCCAAATACTACGGCATTAAAAAACATCTGTTCGTGATTGCCTAAAAGATGAATCAAATTATAGCCTTCTTCTTTTAAAGCAATAATTTCCTCATAAACCTCAGCAGTCTCAGGACCTCTATCACAGGAATCACCAGCAATTATAAGCAGGTCATCTTTCGTTAAATTAATTTCATCTATTATTCCCTGTAGTAATTCACAATGAGCATGAATGTCGCTGATAACATATAAATTATCATAATTTTCTGGCTCAATCTTAACTTTATTTTTGCTCAGCAATTAAAGTCCTCCCCAACTTAGATAAATAGATTCTCTCCTGTTTAACATAATAAAGTGATTTCCACTGGGCTGGTAAAGTATTGTATTCTTGTTTAGTTATTTCTTTCTCAATCAAATCATCAACCATATTCAATTCTTCCTTATCAAAAGAAATACAAAAAGACGGAAAATCAAGCTCTCTATAACTTAATTTCACATCCAAAATATCTGCTATAATTGCCAAATAATTATTCAAAACAAAATGACCATTCTTAACTTCTACTATATAGTGCTCATTTTCTATTAACATTAACAATTCATCAACCACTTGTAATAAATTATTATTCAAGTCTAATCTACCTTCTATGTCTTCTTTAAAATAAATTACCCGACAGTCTATATCTTCTGGGTTAGAAGAGCTTGAGCAAATCGCAATGTCTTTAGATTCTACTTCAACTTCTGATAACTCGCCTAAGTAATCAACCAAATAAATTTTATTAGCCATTTTTCTCACCTTATTCCTTTTTTTCTCCAATAGTTTTTACTGCTTTTCTAACATCTACATTAAATCCTAAATGAATAGTTAAATATTGAATTCCATTTTCTAAAATCAAACGATAATAAATTTTCCGTTCTTCATACGAAATCACCTCTCCATAATGTTTATGATGGTCATAATCATGAATATAGTTAGTAAACTGTAATTTTTCTATTCTTTCATTTAACTTATTAGTAATATCCATTAAAATCTCTACTGCCTTATAATTTTTTATATCGTAAATATTCTCGACTCGGCCCCATAAGGTATTATTTTGAACAGCGAATAAATCTTTTTTAAATACCACACTCTTTTTATTATGCAACGGTAGTTGATTGGGCAAAATTTCTGTTAAACTTCTCCCCTTGGGACCCACTCTATCACCAAACTTATAATAATAAATTCTATCTAAAACTTCATAAAAATCTGATGGCTCATATCCATCATGACCTTGATGAGTAAATATAGTCTCTTTATTAATTTTATTTAATTGTCTATAATTCATGTATTCTTTGATGTTCAAATCAATTGGTAAGTTAGGAATTTTAATGACCCCAGCTTGGTTATTAACATAGAATAAGTCTTCATTAAATAACTGGGCTACTATATTATAAGGTAGAGTATATAAAAAATCATCAGCTGCAAAAAAGACCCTGAATTTTTCTCTAAAATTAAGTGCTGTTTCACTAATTACTTCTAAAACTTCATACATTAAATGCTCTTTATCCGCTACATTTGTATTGATTGTAATAATATCAATTGAATAACCTTTTGCTTTTAATTCTTGTTCCAATTTTTTATAGAAATTTGACCCTTGTTCTTCTTCTTTAATAACCAACTCTATATGATTTAATTCAGGACTGTAATTATTACTAATGTGTTTTGCTATTTGAATTATATCCCAATCTTCAATTTTATCATTATAGAGCACATGTTTCTCGCTAATCTCTATATTCTGATGATCTTGATGAGCAAAAGATAAAATCAAATTTGAAAACTTATGGTGCGGACTAAAGAAGGTTTTTTCTTGGTTGTCCATTAAATAAATGTTTTCTTCTCGCTCAGGAATTAATACATTAATTTCTCTATCTTGGATTGATTTAGCAATACTGCGGCTGGAATTAATATCACCATGAGTTAAAATTACATTATCAGGGTCCACATCATTAATTAAAGACAATAAACCCTTAGCACTCACATGACCAGGGAAAGTAACTTTGTAAATATGCGGCGTATTACGCTGCCAATTTCTACTATGATATCTAAGTTTAGAACCATAAGGTATCCTTTGTAGTTTGCCACCTAAAGTTCCTGGTGCTTGATAACCAGCAAATATAATACCGTGCCGCTGTGATTCTAAAATATCCAATGCTACCTGCATCACCTGATAAATATCTTCATCAGATTCTTCCTCAGCTTGTCCTAACATTCCTGGCGAAGCAATTAAAATTTGATTGGGCGCTGCAAAGAAATCTTCGCTATTCTCCCAAATATTAATTGGGTCTAAATTATTCTTAATAAATGCTTCAAAGTCGTTTTCTACTTCTACTCCCAGTTCCTTTTCTAAAATATGTTGATATTTACTAAAGTATTTTATAGTACAATCTTGGGCCAAAGGTTTGCCACCAGTTTCAAATTTAAAAGGAATTCTTATTTTAGTAGTCAGCGAAATCCTCTCTTCTTTAATTAGCTTTAACAAAGCCAATATTATTTCCTGCGTTCTCCCATTCGAAAACGCGGGAATAAATAAATTACCACCTTGAGGAAAATCTTCAGTGCCGTTAAAAACACGGTTGATATAATATTCTAAATTAGATAAAGTAGTTTCTTTTAGTACTTTATCACCTTCTTCTTTACTACCATAAGTCGTCTCTGTTACTACAGTATCTATCTCTTTATTATAAACTATCCCAAAATCGGTTTTGGGATGAAAAAACTTATTTGATTCAGTAAAATCACTAGTAATAAATAATTTGTAGTCTTTATCTTCTAACAATACACCAGATGATCCAATCAAGTGACTAGTCTTTACCAGACTAAATTTCAATTGTAAGTCTTTTTCTAAGGTTTCTGATTGATTATGGGCAAATGTCTGCACTTGATTAATAAATTCATTGATTTGCTGATCTTGATAATATTTCTCTCTACTTTCCGGAATATGCTTTTTAGTATCTTTTAAAATTGGACGTAGAGTATCTCTAGTTTCACGAGTAGCAATTATATTTTTAATTTCAAAATAATCATAATACTCCATCACCGAACCCACATGATCTTGGTGAACATGAGTAATAAATAAAAAATCAATTTCATCAGTAATTTCATCATACTCAGGAGTCGCTATCTTTTCCCCACGTCTTTTTCCAGCATCAATTAAAATTTTTACACCTTTCCAATTAATAAAATAAGATGTAGCTTCTACTTCTGATACTCCCCCCAAAGGTTTGAAAACTATATCTTTAGCATAATCTCTATTTTTTAAATTTTTTTTGATCATAAAAACCAACCATCCTAATCTTATTTTTTTGGTAGCTTAACTCAAAACTATTATTTCTATCTTGATAATCAGCAATTGAATAGGCATCAGTGAAAAAATAAATGTTTTGATTACTCGAACCTTTATATAAGGTGCTTTCTGCTTTCTCAACTTCATAACGCCCATCAATTAATACATCAATTTGATCCAAAAAATTATATACATGTCGGTGCTTAGAATCTAATAGTTCTTTTAAATAAAATCCCGAATAGACTTGCACTGTCAAACCTGCTTTTTTGAGATTTGCTGCTAGTACTGCTAGAGGCTGCGGCTGTAAAAAGGGTTCACCGCCAGTAATTGTGACTCCTTCAACATCTTGCTCGATAATTCTCTCAACCAATACTTTCACCGCCGTCAATTCAGCTACTTCAAAAGACTGCAAATGCTCGTTAATACAGTTTGGACAATCAAATTCACAACCCTGCACCCAAATTACACTTCGCTTGCCTGGCCCCAATACTAGAGATTCATTTTCCACGGCAGCTAAGTTCAAATACATCTTTATACTCCCCTAAATGTTATTTTTGCTTCAGGCTCTTTTGTAACTACTGCCCTTATATTCTGGGGCTGTCTTTGAATATAGAACACTCCAAATTCATTCACAAAATAAGTCTCTAAATAGTTAATTACCGCTCTCGCACCAAATTTATCATCTTTAGCTTTGATTCTATCAATAATAAAATCAATTACATCATCATCATATACTAAACTACAATTCAGTTCCTGTTCAATATTATTTACTATTACATCTAACTTTGCTTTAGTTATTTTTTGATAAATTTCTCGATTTTCAATGTGATTAAAAGCGATTATATTATTACCAATTCTATTTAAAATTTCGACTCGCCCTAAGTCATTTTTAAAATAACTACGCACAGCATCCAAATACATTTGACGTAGCACTTCCTGTTCTACATCAGGATTATCTTCTAAATGATTATTAACTTTCCTATTGCCAATATTAGAGGTGAAAATTATAATACTCTCATTGAAATGAACTGTTTTCCCTTTATTATCAGTCAACCGACCATCCTCTAAAATTTGCAGAAAAGTATCCCAGATTTTAGGGTCTGCCTTTTCAATTTCATCAAATAAAATCACAGAAAAAGGATGCTCTCTGACCCAATTAGTTAATTGACCACCTTCTTCATATCCTACATAGCCAGGCGAAGATCCAATCAATTTATTTAGGGCACTCTCTTCTTTATACTCACTCATATCAAAACGTTTAAACTCTTCTTCACTCTTAAAAACTGCATCAGTTAACGCCTTAGCTAATTCTGTTTTACCTACACCCGTAGGACCCACAAAAAAGAAAAGACCAATCGGGCGAGTGGAATAACTGCTCTGATGTACAGTAGTTAATCCTAATTTGGCTCTAACCAATATTTTTTTGACAAAATCAACAGCATGGTCTTGACCTAATACTCTATCTTTTAAAGTTTTGTCCATGTTTCTTACATCTTCTATATTTAATTTAGTCCATGGCGATTCCTCTTCACCAAAATCATAATAAGAAATAAATTCTTCTGGCTTGCTATAATCTAGACCTCTCTCTTGACCTTTAATAAATATTTTCTCTACTTCCTTTAAAGTTCGACTCGAAGTCATTTTAACAAAATCATTTAATGTACAATTGTGATCATTTAGATCATCATAACTAAGATACTCCTTAATAAATTCTTCTCTAATCTCAACCTCTGGATATTCAATTTGAATTACAGCAGCTTCCGGATTGTCTTTATAAATTGTCGGCGGAAAATACTGCAACTTTTCTGAGACAAGCACAACTAATATGTTTTCATCGCGACTCTTACGCAAAAATTCATTAAAATAATGAACAGAATGAATATTTTCAACTTCAGAATTAGGATCATAATCACTAAAAAATAACCCTGCATTTTTTATGTAAATTACATTCTTCTGCCCTAATTGCGTATTATTAATAAATTCTTTCCTAATACAGTCAACATTTAAAACACCATCTTCATCATGATAGCCTGTAGTATTATTAACAGGATTCTGATTCCCTTTTAACAAATTAGCTATTTCACTCATTTTGTTTTCTGTATAATAATTTTCCAAAACATTAACTTGCTCCATCTGTTCAATAACTGCATCTAACCCCAATAAATTATTTTCGTAATAATAATGATCATAAACATTGCCATATAATAAGATTAATTTCCTACTACTAATTTCACTGATAAATTCATCAATCCATTTAGAATTTTTCATTCTCGACTCCTTTCCCCTAAATAATAAAAAAATATCCTTTATATACTAAAATTAGATATAAATCTATAAATACCTGCCTAAAACCATTAAATAATTACATTAATAACAAAAAATAAAATAAGACCAGTCGCAAAACTGGTCTTGGTAGTAAATGAATAACTTATTTGACTAAGTTTCAATCCTTGTT
>JBNJDB010000063.1:0-11045 GCA_051744465.1 Bacillota bacterium
AGATTAAGTATTATTAAGTTTTAATCTGAATAATATTAAGCAGGAAATAATTTATTTATCTATAACTTATAATAAAAGCGAAGACTTATTTCATATATAATTATTGAATAATTTTTAATTTGATTAAAATAAATAGTGAGGGGGAATAGTTAATGAGGAAGAAAGAAAATTATCAACCTCAGATTCCTGAAGAACATATCAGATTGCATTATATTCAGGCTAAGGACTATAACTATCTCGAATGGAGTTTATATATTTGGGGGCCGGGTTATAGAGGAGAAAAAGTAAAGTGGGGCTCTGGAATAGGTGTAAGTGGTATAGATGAGTATGGAATTTATTGGGATGTGCCAGTTGTAGAGGGAAAAGAGATTAATTTTATAGTGCATAATGATTATACTCGGGTATCGAATATTAATGCTAGTAATTATAAATTTATTTCGCAGAATGAATTATGGGCTGTAGCTGATGTTAATCAGATTTATACTGATTTAGAATTAGCTCTAGAAGCTGCTAATATTGATCGGATTACTGCCCCATTAGATAATTATATTCGTTTGCACTATTATCGTCCAAATGGAGATTATGATAATTGCTATTTAAAGTTCTGGCAAGAAGATGAGTCGACTGGTGAAGTTAATATTAGAGGTGAAATTAGAACTAATAATTTTGATACTTGTGGGGTTTATTGGGATATCCCATGTCAACAACAATATGGCCAATTGAAGTTTGCTATTTATAAAGGGGAGCATATAGAAGTTAATGGTGAAGAAGGTTTAGATTGTGAAAGCAAACAAGAGATTTGGATGAAAGGAAGAGATAATACTGCGTATTATAATGGGTTAGACTTATTTGAAGAAAATATGATTGAAGAAGCAATGATTTTTGCTGATAATAAGATTATAGTCCGCTTTAAATTTCCGGTAACAGATAAGATTTGGGTGATGTATGGTTCAAAATTTATTCCGATAGAAGAATTAGATTCTTCTAATGAACCTGAGTATTATTTGAATTTAGACCAGAGTTTAGATTATGATCGACCTTATACTATAAAAGCAGGACGTCTGAGTGCTAAAACGATTTTGAGTCCAGAAATAATTGATAATAATTATACTTATCAAGGACAACTTGGTGTTGATTATAACTCCCAAGGAAGTACTTTTAAATTATGGGCTCCTTCTGCTCAACGGGTAGAATTAGAATTATTTGAAGAAGAAAATCAAGAAGAAGCAACTGCTGTTTATTCATTAAATAAAGAAGATACTGGGGTTTGGAGTACAGAAATTGATGGTGATTTAGCTGGTAAATATTATAGTTATATTGTTAATAATTCAGGAAGAAGAACAAAAGTTTTAGATCCTTATGCTAAAGCAATGTCTGGTTTTGATATAACTAGAGATAAACTAGGTAAGGGAGCAATTGTTGATTTAGATAGTACTAATCCAACTGGTTGGGAAGATGATGACTATGTTAGTGTAGAGGATAAGTGCAATGTAATTATTTATGAAATGTCAGTTAGAGACTTTACTATTTCGGCTAGTTCAGAAGTTGAAGCAGAAAAAAGAGGAACTTATTTAGGTTTTATTGAGAAAATACCTTATTTGAAAGAATTAGGAATTACTCATGTCCAGTTGATGCCTGTATTAAACTTTTATTTTGGAAATGAATATAAAAAAGATTTTGAGGATATAAGAGATGTAGATAAGATAGATAATATTAATTATAATTGGGGTTATGATCCACATAATTATTTTACACCGGAAGGATGGTATTCTTTAGACCCTGGTCAACCTGCTTTAAGAATAAAGGAGTTAAAGAAATTAATCAAGGCTTTACATCAAGCCGGAATTGGTATTATTCTTGATGTTGTTTATAATCATACTGCGATAACAGATATTTTTGAGCCTATAGTTCCTGGGTATTACTATCGTCGTCATGCAGATAATAGTTTAACTAATGGTTCTGGTTGCGGTAATGATACAGCTTCTGAAAGAGAAATGATGAGAAAATTAATTATTGATTCGACTACTTATTGGGCTTCTGAGTATCATGTAGATGGATTTCGGTTTGATTTGATGGGCTTGCATGATGAAACAACTATTAAAAAAATGGCTAATGAAGTGAGAGAAATAAATCCGGATGTGGTTTTATTAGGAGAAGGTTGGAATTTAGGGACTCTATCAGCAGAAGAAAAATATGTTAAAGCCGCTGGAGAAAAGAGGAGTTTGTTAAGGGTTGAAAGAGGGCCGGCAGTCTTTAACGATGGAATTCGAGATGCTATTAAGCAGAATCATTTTGGAGGGAATTTAGAGGATGGTGGATTTATTCAAGGCTTTGTTAATAGTAAATCCTTGATTAGAGCTGGAATTATAGCAGGAATGGTTGACTATGATAGTGATGTTGAAATTAAATCAGATGCTTATCATCGTTTTGCTGATGAACCAGAAGAAGTGATTAACTATGTTAGTTGCCATGATGGCTATACTTTGTGGGATAAAATTGTTGGATCTACTCCTAATGCTAGTAGAGAAGAGAGAATTAAAATGGCTAAATTAGGAGCTAGTATAATTATTACTTCGCAGGGTAGACCATTTATTCATGGTGGAGAAGAAATGTTGCGAACTAAACCTAATCCCAATAAATATAGAGGATTAGACCATAATAGTTATACTTCAGGAGATTATACTAATCAAATTAATTGGAATCGTCGGCAAGAGTATTCAGGAGTTGTAGATTATTATAAAGGTTTAATTGAATTAAGAAAGAACCATCCTGCTTTTCGGATAGAGACCATGGAAGAAATTCAATCAAGCTTAACTTTTTTTGCTAAAGATATTGAATTTGTTATTGCATTTGAATTGAGTTATTTCAAGGATGAATGGGAAAATATTATAGTTGCATTTAATGCTAATCGCGAAGAAAGGACAATTGAAAATCATCAAGTAACCGAAGATTGGGAAGTAGTAGTAGATGGTATTAAAGCTGGTGTTAATAAATTAGCTAGTAGTGAGCAAATAATTGAACCAGGTAAAATTAAACTTCCTCCTACTTCAACAGTTATTCTGCATAATTAGTCTTTGATTTTAATTGTAAAGATGTTATAATTAGAGAAAATTATAATAAATAAAGATTATAACATAAAGAGTAGTGAGGAGTGAGTAGAATGCCAATTAAAGTACCTGATAATCTTCCTGCTGTTAAGACTTTAGAAGATGAGAATATATTTGTAATGAAAGAGAGCAGGGCTTACCATCAAGATATTAGAGCTCTTAAGATTGTAATTTTGAATTTGATGCCTTTAAAAGAAATTACAGAGACTCAACTTTTGCGTTTGTTAGGTAATACACCATTACAAGTAGATGTAGTTTTATTACAACCAGATAGTTATACTCCACAAAACATTTCACAAGAACATTTAAGGGATTTTTATAAAACAATTGATGAGGTACAAGATGAAAACTTTGATGGAATGATTATTACAGGTGCTCCTGTTGAACATTTACCTTTTGAAGAAGTCAAATATTGGGAAGAGTTACAAGGAATTATGGACTGGGCTGATAATCATGTTACTTCTACTTTACATTTGTGTTGGGCAGCTCAGGCTGGTCTCTATCATCACTTTGGAGTGCCTAAGTATGATTTGTCTCAAAAAATGTTTGGCGTATTTTCTCATCAGACCAACACTGAGGAATGTAAGTTATTACGAGGATTTGATGATCAACATTTCATGCCTCATTCTCGTTATACTGAAGTGAGAAGAGAGGATATAGATAAAATAGATTCTTTAGAAATATTATCTGAATCTGAGGAAGCAGGGGTGAATATAGTATCTACTAAAGATGGGAAACATATTTTTATAACAGGACATCCTGAATATGACCAAAACATGCTTAAACAAGAATATGAAAGGGATATTAATAGAGGTATTGATATCGATAAACCAAAAAATTATTTTATTGATGATGACCCCACAAAGAATCCTAAAGTTAACTGGAGGTCTGCTAGTTATTTATTGTTTTCTAATTGGTTAAATTATTATGTCTATCAAGTAACTCCGTATAGATTAAATAAAATTGATTGAATTTATTTGTTTTTATTTGGAGGAGGTGCTTTAAAATTTTAAAGCACCTTACTTTTTTAATTGTTTAAAAAAGTGATTAAATTCTTAGAAGGGATAATCTATAACAGGAAATTAAATTTGTGTCTAGAATATACATATTATAAAGAAAAAAGGGGGGCAATATGAAAGATTATTTTCTAAGTGGAATTATTATTTGTTTAGTAATTACTTGTAGTGGACAAGTAATAGCAAGGCAAAACATTTCTGAAATAAAACTAGCGGAGGAAACTTATTTGGTTGAAGAAAATAATAGATTCACTAATTTAGATAAACCTACAGTAGCTATAGCTTTGGGCGGGGGAGGAGCTAGGGCTTTTGTTAATATTGGAGTGATCAAGGCTTTAGAAGAAGAAAACATACCGATTGATTTTATTGTTGGTACAAGTATGGGAGCAATTATTGGTACGATGTATGGGAGCGGTATTTCTGTTTACCAGATGGAAGAAATATTAAAGAAACTACCATTTAAAGATTTATTTGATTTGAATTCTAATTTAAATAAATCTCTTTTAAAAACAGAAAAAGTAAATAAATTTATGGAGGAGATTGCTCCTAATAAAAGTCTGGAAGAATTCCCTATTCCTACTGCATTATTGAGTTTTGATTTAACTAGTGGACATAAGTATTTATCTACAACTGGGTCAATTGAAGATGTTTTGCAAAGTTCTTATTCTATACCTTTTTATTTTCCAGTAAAAAAAAGTAATAATAGATATTTGATGGATCCTGGGATTTTAGAAATGAGTCCAGCAAAATCAGCGCGAGTATTAGGAGCAGATTTTGTAATTACAACTACAGCTTTTGATAAATTACCTTATCAGGAATATAATAATTCATTCAAATCTGCAGCTAGGTTTTTAACTTTAGTTCAGGAAAGAAATTCTATGGATATTATAAATAATTATTCAGATATAGTAATTGATACTGACGTCGGTGATTTTTCTTTTATGGATTTTGGAATTGCTAATAAGCTAATTGATTTAGGTTATTATCAGACAAAAGAGAAGTTAGTTGAAATAAAAGAGGGATTAAACAAAAGTGGTATTCAGCTCCAAGAACAGGACTTTAGTCAAACTATTAATTATTCTGATACTTTAAATGATTTAAAATATAATCGACAACTATTAAATGATTTGAAGCTGAATCCGTTGTTATATTATGGTCGTGATTATTCTTTGTTTAATTCTAATTTATTACGTAGTTCATTAAAAGAAATTCAATATGGTTTCGAATTAGAAAAAAACAGGCTAGAAATAATTGCTTTAGCAAAACAAAATATAGAAAAAGAGCTAGAGATTAAGATGCGTTTAAAAAAATTACAAGATAATCTTGATTTGATAGTTAAAAGTAGAATCAATCAAGAAGATATTGTTGACGGGAAATTAGGATTTAAATATTATGCTGATGATTATACTTTAGAGTTGGGAGCAGCTAGTTTAGCTAAAGAAAATTATGCTTATTTAGATAATAGTTTTAATTGGGAATTAGATAATTTGAATTGGCAAGGAGAAAACAATTTTATAATCTCCTCTTTGTCGAATCTTAGTTTATTAACTACACAAAAAATTGATTTTTCTCTAAGTAGTATTTGGCAAGTTACTCCTAAGTTTATTTATAATAGTTCAGAAAGATTGGATTCGCCAATTATTTATAGAGGAGTAGATAGAAATAATAAGGCAAATTTTCAGGGAGCTATTGATTTTTCTTATAATCATCAGTTGATTTCTTCTATAGAGTTGGCCCAAATATTTCAGATGACTAATATTGGCCTGTATAGTTTTATTGATTACCAATCACTTGGAAGTAAAAGTTGGGCAACAGGAATAGGTTTTAAAGCAGATTTTAATTTATTAGGTTTAAAACCAGTAGATTTACGAACTTATTCAGCTTATAGCTTAGAAGATGAGCAAATAAATAGTAATATTAATATTAATTATAGTTTTTAAGATTATTTAATTAAATTTAATCATGAAGATTGCTTTGAGTATCATTATTAAATAAGATGAGATTTTGCTTATAATTTTATGATTTCAACTATTAATTTTCCATGGGCAATTAACAATTTTTTATGTGGTTGGTAATATGCAATTTAGCTGATAGTATTATATTTTAGATTAGGGGGGATTAAAGTGAATAATATATTAGTTATTGATCAATCCAGTATTATAAGATTAAAAATTAGAAGTGTTATTAGCTCACCAGAAAGCAATGTTTTAGAAGCAAATGATTTGGAGTTAGTAAAGAATAATTCATTTTCTGAGGAGTATTTGTTAGACGATATTGACTTACTAATACTTGATATTCAATTTGAGGGTAGACAAGACTTTAGTTTATTAAACCATATCCAAGCTGAAGATATCAACCTCCCAATTATTGTTTTAAGTTCTAATGATAGAAGGGAAACTGTTTTAAAGACCTATAACCGTGGGGCCCAAGATTATTTATTGAAACCGTTTGATGAACAAATTTTAAAATCTAAAGTAGATTATTATTTGAAGCAAAATGATCGACAGCAAGATTATTTACAACCAAATGAAAAGTTTAATAAGATTGCTGACTATTTTAAATTAGATTTATTAAAAGAGTTAAGTCGTGTAGTACGTTCTAATACAGAATTTTCTGTTTTGAAATTAGCAATTTCTAAACAGAAAGAAGGAATAATTACTAAAGATTTATTATTAAGTTTAATGCGGGGGATTGATCAAATTTATCAATTAGATGATAGAAATTATATTATATTAGCTCCGTTAACTTCTAATGATGGAGCTAATAAATTAGTGGATAGATTAAATCAATATTTAGCAGAACATTTAGAAGAGGAAAAAATTAAGCTAGAATGTTTATTGTCTTTTCCTGAAGATATAGTTGTTGAAGTAGAAGAAAATAAGGTAGTAGAATATCAACATCAAATTATAAATAAATTGTTTGATGAGGCTTAAAATCAGTATTATTTTGAGTCAGATGGGGATTTGAGTTATAACAAGCCTAGCGAAATCGATTTCGCAAATTGAGGAGGGCTTTAAATGAAAATAGATGGGAAAGATAGTATTTCAAAAGTGAACTAAAAAGATTGATATAAAATGGCTAAAAATTATTCATTGCTTCTAAATTAAAAAATTTTGGAAGATATCAGGATTGGATTTATTTGATGCGATCGATCATAAATTTGGAGTGATTGGAGGTTAATTAGATTGTATTTTAAGGCATTTAATTTCGTATTTTATATGGGGATGGCAGTATTTACTTACTATAATCTATATTTTAAAAGTATAGGTTTAAGTTCCTCTCAAATTGGGACTATCAATTCTATAGCAAAAGCAGTTGCGTTGTTAAGCTTGCCTTTATGGGGGATTGCAGCCGACTATTATAAAGCAAATAAGAAATTGTTAATGGTTACGGTCTCTGGGGCTTTAATTAGTAGTTTGTTATTTTTAACTACAGAAAGTTTCTGGTTGATAGTTGTAATTATGACTTTTTTTCTAACTTTCTTCTTATCTACTGTTCCGCTAGCAGATGCTCAGTTATTAGGATATTTAGGTAATGATGGTAAACAATATGGCAAATATAGAATTTGGGGATCGCTTGGTTATACTGTAGTAGTAGCTGGAGTTGGTTATTTTGTTGAGAAAACGGCAGCTGTGAATATTTTTTATTTGAGTGGAGTAGTCTATTTATTGACTTTGGTGATTATTCCCAAATTGCCCGATGAAGATGTAAGTATTAAACTAGGTGATTTAGAAAAGTTTAAGGTTTTATTACAGAAAGAAAATTTATTTATCTTTATTTTATTTACTTTCTTTATTAATTTAACCTTTGAAACTAATAATATATATTTTCCGATATATGTGATAGACCAAGGTAGTAAAGAGTTTTTGATTGGTATTTCATTGATGATTGCTGCAACTAGTGAGATGGCTATATTTTATTTTTCGGAAGAAATTATGTTACGGTTTAAACTGAAATATATTTTGTTGGTTTCTTCTTTAGCTTTTGCATTTAGATGGTTTCTATTAGCAGAATTTCCAATACCAGCAGTCTTTTTAGTTTCCCAATTGTTGCATAGTTTGACATTTGGGTTATTTCATGTGACATCAGTTAATTACATTAATGAACTTTGTGGTAAGCAATTTAAATCTACAGGTCAAAATTTATATGCTACGGCTAAAGGGATTAGTGGGATTATTGGTAGTTTTATTGGTGGTTTTATTTATCAAGATTTAGGTGGTAGTACTCTTTATTTGTACATGAGTTTAATTGCTTTTAGTGCTGGTATGATTTATTTTATGATTTTACGGAATAATACTAATATTAAATATGTAGGAAGTTAATAGATATAAAGTGTCAGTTTTGTCTTGACACAAAACTGACGAAAAAGTCAAGAGGAAATTAAAACCTCACTCAACATTCGTTGAGCTTAAACAATAATTTCCCCGGAAAAAGTTAAAAGAAAAAAATCAATAAGCAATAAAATATCTAGATTGGCCATTTTCTGTAGCAATGAAGCCTGTAACTAAGACTCTAAGATATAGTTTATAGTTAAGATTAAAAGCAAACTTCAAAATCAAGACCATCATAATTGCTAATGATCTTAGCTTTTAAAGAGGGATTGATTTTAGTTTTGACTTTTAACTGTCAACTATAAACTGTTAACTGTAAACTTACAAGAGGGAGGAATAATATATGTCTAGTAAAGTTTATTTTGCTGATATTCGAGCAAGAAGTAATGATGAAAGTAAGGTGGCTAAGGTTAATAATTTATTTGATAAAGCGGGATTTGGTGATTTGATTAGTGACGAAGATTTAACTGCAATCAAACTTCATTTTGGCGAAGCTGGTAACGATTCGCATGTAAGTTCTATTCTAGTTAGAGAGGTTGTAGATAAAGTTAAGGAAAATTTAGGGCAACCATTTGTGAGTGATACTAATACCCTATATTCAGGTGCTCGTCATAATGCTGTGGACCATTTAAATTTGGCTAATAAACATGGTTTTACATATGCTGTTTTAAATGCACCGGTTATTATAGCAGGGGGGTTGCGAAGTCAAGATATTGTTGATGTAGAAATCAACCAAAAACAATTTGATAAGGTTAAAGTTGCTTCTGATTTTGTATCTGCGGATGGAATGATTGTTATGTCCCATTTTAAAGCTCATGAAATGGCTGGGTTTGGTGGAGCAATTAAAAATATAGCTATGGGGTGTGCTCCAGCAGCAGGAAAGAAAGAACAACATGATGTTAAATTTTTTGCAGATGATGAGCAGTGTATTAGTTGTGGGAAGTGTGTTGATGTCTGCCCTGAAAGAGCAATTGTAATAGATGATACAGCCCAGATAGATAAAGACAAGTGTATTGGATGTGGGGAATGTATGACTGTTTGTCCTACAGATGCTATTGCAACAGATTGGGGCTCAGAAATTGAGCCATTTATGGAACGAATGACTGAATATGCTTATGGAGCTATTAAAAATAAGCAAGATAAAGTAGGATATATTAATTTTGTTTTAAATATTACTCCAGATTGTGATTGTGTACCGTGGAGTGATGCTCCAATTGTTCGTGATATTGGTATATTAGCTTCTCAAGATCCAGTTGCGATTGATAAAGCTAGCTATGATTTAGTTAATCAACAGCAAGGCTTTGATAATTCATTATTAGAATCTAATTTTGCTCCAGGCGAAGATAAATTTAAGGGGATTCGTGAGCATACTGAGGGATATATTCAAATTAATTATGGAGAAAAAATTGGTTTAGGTAGTGCCGAGTATGAGTTAATCGAATTATAGAATTATTTTTATCAACAGATTAGGTCTCTTTGTGGATCTAATCTGTTCTATTATTCAAAAATGAATTTGATATGTCTTGAGTTTTTATACTATAATTAATGTAAATTGTATTTTGATTGATGAGGTGAAAAAATGGAAGTTAAATTAAAAGATATAGCTGACAAATTAGAAGTTTCTCCTGGAACAGTATCAAAGGCTTTAAATGATAAACAGGGAGTAGGCGATGATTTGAGAAAGAAGATAAAGAAATTAGCAAATGAAATGAGTTATAAGCCAAATCCAATTGCAAAACGATTATCGACTAATAAGAGTAATACTATTGGAGTGTTTATGCTTAATCGAGATAATATTAGATTAGAAGAGAGTTTTGGAATTGAAATTGTTGATGGAATAACTGAACGGGCTAATGGAGCACAGTATGATATATTATTATTTACAATAACTAAAGATACTTATAATCAACGTTCTTATCTTGAATTATGTAAAGAGAGAAAAGTAGAAGGAGCTATATTTATTAGTCTGTGTTCAGATGATCCTCATATTGAAGAAATAAAAAATTCAGATATTCCAGTAGCAATAATTGATTTAGAGTTAACTGGTGATAATTTGGGATATATAACTTCTGATAATTACTCGGGGATTAAGGAGGCTCTTGATTATTTAGTTACTCAAGGACATTCTGAGATTGGCTTTATTAAATCTTGTGCGGGGGCTGAAGTAGCCCAAGTTAGATTTAATGCTTATCAAGAGTATTTAAAGCAATCTGGTTTATATAATGAAAATTATGTCTGGAAAGGTGATTTTAGCAAAGAAAGTGGCCAACAAGTAGCTGAAGAAATATTGGCAGCTACTGATAGGCCAACTGCTATTATTGCTGCTAATGATTTAATGGCCTTAGAAGCAATGAAAACTTTTAAAGAAGCTGGCTTAGATGTACCTAGAGATATATCGATTATTGGCTTTGATGATATTCCTGCAGCTCGTTATTGTGATCCTGCTTTGACTACAGTAGCACAAGATGGTATTGGATTAGGAAAAGAGGCAACAAAATTTATTTTAGATAGTTTGAGGGGAAAGAGAAAATCAGTAGCTAAATTATTACCGACCAAATTGGTGATTAGAGATTCAGTGGCTAAGGTATAAG
>JBNJDB010000064.1:0-10989 GCA_051744465.1 Bacillota bacterium
AAACCTGTTACTAATCCTTTAATTTGTTCTTGATTGCATTGACACTTAAAGGCGACATCTTGTTGATCTATTATTTCAAACTCAAAGCCAGCTAAAACTTTTTCTAATATTTCTTCTGCACTCTTCCCAGCATCAATTAATCTACTTACAGATTGCAAGTTTGCTATATTTTCTTCTAATTTAGTAATTGTTTCATCACTAGCCTCAGGCATTACCTGCACAATAAAGCCTCCAGCTGCTTGTACTGTTAAATCTTCAGCAACTAAAACTCCTAACCCCACTGAAGAAGGCGTCTGTTCCGAGTTAGTAAAATAATAAGTTAAGTCTTCTCCAATTTCACCAGATACTAATGGTATCTGCCCACTATAGGGATCTTTTAAACCTAGTTCTTTCTTAACAGTCAATTGCCCCATCCCAATTGCCTGAGCTACATCTAATTTACCAGCATCATTAATCTCAGTCTCTATTTGTGGATTTTTAACATAGCCTCTTACTTCACCAGCTTGATTGGCATGAACCATAATTTTTTCTAACGGCCCATTACCAGTAATATTCAAACTAATCTCTGAACCTGATAATTCCATATTAGCCATTAATAAACCACCAGTTAAAGCCCGCCCTAAAGCTGCAGTAGCAACCGGGGTAGTTTGATGCATCTGTTGTGCTTTAGCAACTACTCCACTAGATTTAACTGCTAATGCTCTTACTTCTTTGTTACCTGTCATCACTCTAATTAATTTATCTGTCATCCTTATCCCCTCTTAATTTCTTTAATTTTTTTACAATTTCATAATCATTTCCCGCGACTTCTCCTAAATCTATTTCTGGTTTTAAATGGCCATGAAAATCACTTCCTGCCGTAATTAATAAATCATATTCCTGACCTAATTGAACGAAATCTTCTATTTCTTCAACAGAATGATATGTGCTATAAGCCTCAATTCCTTCTAAACCTGCTCCTTTTAAATTCTCTATCACTTCTTCATCTGTTGGCTCTAATGTAGAACCAGGATGGGCCAAAACAGCTACCCCACCTAAATCTCTAATTAATTGAATAGTATCCTTAGCACTCGGTTTCCAGCATGGCACATAAGCCTTGGCCCCTGCTTTAAAATAATCAAGATAAAAATTAAAATAAGGTTGATTGCTCCGTTCCCCAGTCAAATAAGCTTCTAATTGGGGATTATCCTGATTAGATTCTTTAGTCAATAAAACTTCCGCAATAAAACCACCTAGCGGACGTTCTTTATCCGTCTGCTCTAAAATTTCTTCAGCAGTTATATCAAAACCAAGTTCTTGTAACTTTTCAACTCGCTGATAAAATTGTTTCATCTTTGCCTCTTCCATCCCATCTAATAAATCATCTATCTTAGATGACTGCCAATCAATATAATACCCCAAAATGTGAAGGATATTCTCTTCATATTTAGTATCAAATTCAATCCCTGGTATTACTTCCAAGTCATCATCTTCTGTCAGGCTTAATGCCTCACTAACCCCAGCAGTTGAATTATGGTCTGTAATTGCTAAGGCACTTAAATCCTTTTCTTCTGCTTTTTTTATTAGCTCCTGAATACTCAAATCTGCGTCATCACTATAATTACTATGAATATGTAAATCAACTTGTCTCATCAGTTACCACCTTTATATTATAAATTTAAATCACACTTATGATTATAACAAACTTCTCTTATTTTTATAAGCACAAATGAAAAAAATCAGCTAGCGCTGATTTTAGTACTATACTTTCTTATAAATCCAATAATTATGTCTGATTTTTTATCAAATAATAAATATTATCAAAAAAGATATAAATTTCGACCACTAAATAAAACAAATAAAGACCCGTATAATCAGAATTGATTATAAATAAAACAAAAAAACAGGTGACTAACAATAATATTGTTACAATCTTAAATATATTTGATTCAAATCCTAATCCCTCTAATGTTATATTCATTACCACAGTCATTATAAATAACATAGCCAAAGTAAATGTAATATTTGAAGTTAAAAATTCCATACTTAATCCCCTCCATTAAAATTTATAAATTAATTTAATTTTCCTTTTATAGACAAAGTTCACGATAAAATTCATTTAACCTCCTTTTAAAACAATAAAAAAAGTTTTAGAGTCAAATTACTTAATTTTGCTTTAGATTTATGATAACATTATATATCTAGCATTTATATATAATACTTCTTGATATTTACCAATTTAAAATAAACAAAGGCTTTTTTTAATTATTCACGAATGTATTTTATAGAAAATAGAAAGGAGTTTGAAAATGAGATTAATTCATGTTAAAGAACTACAACCAAATATGGAATTAGCTAAACCTATTTATGATGATAATAGTAATTTATTAATTAACGTTAATTGTCAAGACTTACATACATATAAAAAACGTCTATTAAATTTAGGAATTAAACATATTTATATTAATGATAAAAAATCTCAAGGAATAGAAATTGATGAAGTAATAGATAATAATTTAAAAATGAAATATCAAAAATTAGTCCGTAAGACATTTGCTAATATCAAACAAAATAAACAAATTAATATAGGTGAAATTCAAAATAGCATAGCTACTTTAGTAGATGAAATTTTAAATAATAATAATGTATTAGTTAACTTAGTAGATATTAAAAGTACTGATTCTTATACTTTCCAACATTCTGTCAATGTAGCAACATTATCTATTATATTAGCTAAAAATCTAAATTATAATCGGAATGATTTAATTAAAATTGGGATTGGAGCTATACTTCATGATGTAGGAAAATTAGCAATTCCCGAAAAGATTTTGAAAAAACCAGGCAAATTAGATAATGAAGAATACAAAATCATTCAAGAACATCCCTCTCTAGGTTATCAAAATACTAAAAACAATCAACATATTAGTCCATTATCAAGAATAATTATATTATATCATCATGAAAAAGTAGATGGTTCAGGGTATCCTGATGGATTGATTAAAGATGACATTCATGAATTTGCTAGAATAGTAGCAGTTGCTGACGTATTCGATGCTTTAACCAGTGATCGTTGTTATCGAAATAGATGGACTACTCGCAAAGCTGTTGATTTTTTGATCTCTAAAAGTGGAGTTAGTTTTGATACAAAATTTGTCCGAGAATTCATGAAGCATATTGCTATCTTTCCTAATGGCACTACAGTTAGATTAAATACAGGACAAAAAGCAATTATCAAAGAACAAAACAAAGAAGCTCCTACCAGACCAATTATCAGAATAATTACTGATAGAGAAGAAAATGAATTAGAAGAATATAAAGTCATTAATCTAATGAATCAACTTAATTTAATTATAGAAGATGATCTAAATTAACAAAATTTCTTTAAAATAAGCTAAACATTAGTTTTTCTTATTATAGAAAAGGGATTGGACCACATTTGCTCCAATCCCTTCTTAATTGATCTTTATTTTTTCTGAATCATAACCTGATTTTGCAAGACTCCTTCTGCCTTAGTAAATAAATCACGGACAGCTTGATAATCATCGGGCATTACCTGATGTTGATTAACCTTTAAATCCAATTTTACCTTTATAGTTCTACCTTGTTGTTGATAATCAAGATGAAGCTCTCCGACTTGATTAGAAAAATCTATCTCTTCTGGCAAATGATCAACCTTATGACCCGCTGGTATCTTGACTTCAACTTCTCTAAGCACTTGTCTGTTAAAGCCTAAATAAATTGGATAATCTCTTTCATCTGCTGCTACAATGTTACCTAATTGTAGTGGAAAACGTAAGGGCTTAAAAGACATTATATCCCCCATCTTTTGCGCATAATCTTTTACTTTTACATTAAGAACTTCCATCCTGAAGTCTTCAGCTAAATCTTCTATTCCACTAAGCTTAATACCTTCAATTTGCGCATTAGAAAATGTTTTACTAACAGTTTGCTTAACAATCTCATCTCTTTTTTGCGGAGTATACCTTTGATAACCTCGCTTATAAAAATAACCATAGACTCCTATATTTTGCTCTTGAAACTCTATTTTAGCACTACCATCATTCATTAACTTTACTTGTTGGTTAACAGTTGTTCTATTTTTTTCACTATCCATAACTGGTGTTTTTTCCAACTTATCCTCTTCAGGCAATAACACATTTTTACCTTGATCGCCTGGTAAAACACCATATGTTGTACCACTACTAGTAGGATCTAAATATTTATCTTGGTCAGGCAAATATACAATCAAATGATTAAACAGAGCTGGACTAGCTATATCTACATCTATAGCCCCAGAACCACGTCGAATTAAAACAGGTTCAGCCTCAACTCCTATCTCTCTTAACATAGCAATTAATAATGTAGCTTTTTCTTTACAAACTCCATATTTATTAGAAAAAGTTTCTGTAGCTGAATAAGGACGATATCCACTTTCACCAAATTGTAACCCAATATATCTAATTTGAGAAGTTACATAATTATATAATTTTTCAATTTTATCTTCTTTACTTTGACCATCAGCAGTTAGTTCTTCAATCTTGGACTTTAATTCATCATTCACTTGGTATTGCTCATCAATTAATCCCTGATACCAGTTACTTATTTGGCTCCAATTATCTAAAGTTGAAATTTCAATGAACGGAGCAACATTAATTAAAGAAGTCATATTATTCTCTTTAATTATTGCAGGAACATCAGTTTCTAACCAAGTATACGTCTTAGTATTATTCTCTTCTGTAATTTCAGGCTTCAAATCACCATTTCTTACTTTATAATTCACTTTTTTATCTGCTGGTGTTTTTACTACTAACTTTTTCTCTTCTATTGGATCTGTAGTTTGAAACAATTGATAATTCCAGAATTCATCCTTAATAGCATATTCATCTTTAGTTTTAACATACTCACAGACTACAATACTACCTGGTTCAACTCCCGACATAGATATCACTTTAATTCGAGCATCGGAATAAATACTTGCATTAGCAGCTTCAGGAGGAGTTATCTCATTAATTGCATCCTCTTTAGGCTCTATTATTGATCCATCAGGTTTAATTGTCTTAGCCTCCACTATTTTTATGTTTTCACTAGATTGGTTAAATCTAATCTTAAACTCACCATAATCCTCTACACCACGTTTATTAAATACCTTAATTACTTTCCTCCGCCGAATTTGGCTTTGATCACCTGTATGATCAATTAGTGTTTCATTCTCTAAATAAATTGCTCCAGCTTCAGGATAATTATCTTTAGCAGGCGCATTCTTTAATAATTCTTCTGGATTCGTTTTAGCCACCACCATTGAACTAAGCATTAAACTAAATGTCATTACCAAAACTATAATTAATTTTAATTTCTTACTCATCTTTAAATTCCCTCCTTAATTTAATAAATAAAACTATTAAATTTAAATCAATCATTTATTTTTAACTAGGTTTAATCAGCTTAATTAACTTTTTAAAAGAAATATTTTGTCCATACATCAAAATAGCTGTCTTAAATACTTTAGAGGCTGCTTGAATTACTAAATAATCAAAAACTACTAAAATCATTATAGTAATTGCCAACTCTAATCTAGTAGGCTGACCAAAAGCTAATCTCAATAACATCGTCACTGGAGTAAACAGAGGACAATAAGTAAAAAATTTAACTATTACTCCTTGGCCCCCATTGATAAACAGTTGAGAAAAATAAAGAGGTAAAATAGGAATAATATTAATTAATCCCCCTACTTGATTACTAGATTTACTATCTTTCATTGCTGAACCTAAAATTGCATACAATCCAGCAATCATAAAATAACCTAATACAAAATAAATCACTATATAAACTGTTCTAAATGATACTAAAGGATTTAAAGAAATATCAAACAGATAATGTCCAGCTAGTAAACCTACAATCAACCAGACAATAATTTGAATAATCCCTAAACCAGCATAACCAAATATTTTACCCATCATTAAGTCATTAGCCGATATAGAAGATAGAGTCAATTCTACAATTCTATCGCTCTTTTCTTTAACAATACTCTGATACAACATCCCACCAGAAATCATTGTAGCTAAAATCATCATAAACACTAAACCAAATGGTAACATAAATTCAATTAAACTTTCTTCTTCTTGCAAAGACTTAAAAACAACATCTGGCTGTTTAACTAACTTTAATATTTGATCTGCATCATAGCCTTCTTCTTCTAATCTTTTTTCTGCTAATACAGGTTTGAGTACATTCTCAAAAAAAGTTGCTTTCCTCTTTGATAACTCTTTAAAATAAAATAATACTTGATTTTTTTCTACACTATTAGCAGGAACAATAAACATCCCAACCAAATCTTTTTCTTCTATGATTTCTTTTATCTCTTCTTCGGCTTTTTTCTCAAAAAAATCAACTTGATAACCTTCATTAGTTAATTCTTCTTTTAAATCATTTTTCAATCTACCTGTTTGATCAATTATACCTACTGACTTAGCTCCAGATGAAATTTCTCCTTGAGAAGTGAAATAACCACTAGCACCGCCAATTAAAGCGATTAGAACAGGAAAAATAAAGGCCATAATTAAAAACATCTTGCTTTTTATATTCTTTTTCAACTCCCAACCTGCTACTTTTAAACTATTATTCATTATTACCCCCTCCTGCTACTTGATTAATAAAAATATCATATAAAGGAGGATTTAATATAGAAAGTTCCGCCAATTCAATTCCGGCGGGCAAATCAGTCAACAATTGACTTGGACTACTATTCTGCCCTAAATTAAAGGTTAATCTATTATTATGTACTTCTAAATTTTCTATATAGGACTTACTTTCTAGTATACTCTGTTCAAAATCATTCTGGGGAGATAACATCACCCGTTTACCACCAAAATTATTCTTTATTTCTTCTAGATCACCATATAATACTTGATGTCCATCATTGATCATAAATATTCTATTACATAATTCTTCTACTAAATTCATTTGATGAGACGAAAGTAAGACCGTAACTCCTTGCTGAGCCAAATCCCTAATTACTTTCTTAAACAACTTCTGATTAACTGGATCCAAACCAGAAAATAATTCATCTAATACCAACAATACAGGTTGATGGACTATAGCAATTATAAATTGGACCTTTTGCTTCATCCCCTTAGATAATGTCTCTATCTTGCTAGTAGCATTATCTTCTAAACCAAACTTTTTAAGCCACTGTAAGGCTTCTTGCTCTGCCTCTGACTTAGCCATCCCCTTTAAATTAGCAAAATAAATAATAGTCTCTAACACTTCTGTCTGTTCATAAATCCCTCGTTCTTCAGGCAGATAACCAATCATCGATTTATCAATCTTTAAATCATCTCCAACTATAATTTCTCCTTGGTCTGCCTTGAAAATATCCATAATAATTCGAATCAAGGTTGTCTTACCTGCTCCATTAGGACCTAATAAGCCAAATATTTCACTTTCTTTTACTTTAAATGACACGCTATCAACTGCTATTGTATCATTAAAACTCTTTTTTATGTTTTTAATCCGCAACAAATCTTGTTTCATATATTACCCTCCGATTCCAAATAAAGTATTATTATTTTATAGATTATCACAATTTTCAGATGAAAACAAACTAACTTTTTTGAAGAAAATTTTCTGCAATTAATTAATAATCTTAATAACCTTATCTAATGGTTTATCTGTCTTAATATCAGGAACAGTTTTGGTATGACCATTACCTACTTTTCCTACTATCTTCTTGAGAGCTTGATAGAAGGCAAGGTCACTCTCAGTATAATTTACCATCTTCTATACCCTAATTCCTCCTCCGTCTGAAAATAATCAGACAATAGTTTGATTCCCGTCAACAAAGCAATCAAAGAAATTATAACTACTATATAATTCATTTTATCCATCTCTGGTACTTTACCACCAACAGATTGAAATTGAGTTACTATCACCGGTATTAGATTATAAATTAAGTGGGTGAAAATACAAATTAGTACAGACCTCGTTTTTAAATAAATATAGCCTAATAATAAACCAACTAAGAAAGTAGGCACTAACTGAAATAAATTAAAATGATAAACCGCAAATAAAATAGCCGAAACTACAATAGCTTTTTTTCGCGAATAACTATCAGCTAATCCAGCTAAAATAAGCCCCCGAAAAACTATCTCTTCTATTATTGGGGCCAAGACAAGACCCATAAAAACCCCCAACCCCCCCTGCATCATTCTAGTCAAGTTTGCAAATTTAGCAGTGGATATTTCCAACAAACTCATAACCAGATTCATAAGTTGACCCGAAAACAAAGATAAACTAACAACTGTTAATGATAAAATTGCTAACAATTTTAGATTTATCTTTTCTTTATTCTTTACTATTAATTCCTTCAAATCTTCTTTGCGCCTTTTCAACCCCATAAATATCATTACTAATCCCGCTGTAATAACTGCTAGTATGGTAAAATACTGTAAGTTATTCTGAATCAACTCCTGAACAGTTGATTGGATTTCTCCTGCAGCCATACCAGACATGCTTAATTTAATTCCTGCAACAAAACCAAAAATTGCTCCTCCAATAACAGATGCTGCAAATTGTAAAATAACCCCAACCACTAATATTAGCAATGCATACTTTATTCCTAATTGTCGCTGCGAATTTTCATTTTCCATATTTGCCCTCCTAAAATTTTAATTTTTTCTGCTAACTCAATTTTTAAAAACTGACTTTTACTCCCCAATTACTATTGAAATCGCCATCAGAATAAGCAGTACTTAATTTAATAGTTAGCGGCAATGATTTCCACCAATATAGTTCTCCTAATAATTGATAGCCATAGGCAGCTTTATCTACTTCAGAATCAAGATTATAGGCATACTCAATAAATTGATTACCATAGATATCACCTATGAACAATTGTTGTTTCCACCATCCTTTTCTCAACTCCAATAATTTATGACTATATTCCTCACTAACTTGATAACCATCATCTCCTGTAGCAAATTCTATTTTCGAAACTCTTAGCTTATCCTCACTTTCAAAATCAGCATATCTACTCCCATTAATTTTGAGACCACTATTATCTAATTTATATTTATAAGTCACTCTACCATTAGTCCCCTGTTGATTTAAATACTGTTGTAGATTAAAGCTAATATCTTGGCTCGGATAAGTAAAACCTAGTTGCAGACCAGAAATAGATTGACTGAAATCCGTAGTATAATTCAGATCAAGACTAGTTAGCCCTTGTAAAGAAGAATTATAAAGTGGATAGGATAAATCTAAATTAGTTTTTCTTGTCCCATCAACTGGACTATTACTGACAGCAACTTCTAGTGGTTTGAATAATTTAGTCTGCCAAGCAACACTTCCATCATAATTAACCAGATAACTATTCATCCCCAAGGCATCTTGACCACGCATTAAAACAGGCAAAAATCTCATATTTGGAGGCACTAAAGCACTAAAATTACTCCCAACTGCTGAACTTTCTTCTACTTCACTATCTAATTTAGCTAAATTTATAGCTTCTTCTTCGCTCTCTTCTGCTGGAGGCAAATTATACTTTGAACCTCCTTCTTCTTTACTATATAATCCAATTCCCTCTGACCCAGGAGCAGTAAAATATAATTTATTGCTACAAACTACCCCATCAAAAGCATATCCGTGGTTAGTTAATCTGGCTACTTTTTTGGTAGCTAAATTATATTCATAAATAGATTGTTGGCCACTATAATTTGAACTATAATATAATTTATCAGCACCACTATTAACTGCTCGTTCAGCATAGTTAGTATCAACTAAAGTCCTCAAACTCAAATCATCTAAATCTAATTGGCTAATGCCCCACGAACCACTATTTTCTTTGCCAACAACAATTAATTGCTCCTCTTCTCTTGTTAATTCAGAAATTAATTGCTCTACTACCCCAAGCTTTTTCTTAGTCCCTCGTTGATAACTCCAGATTTCAGAACCAAATTGCTCTTTGTTTTCTTGCGTATATATAATCTCTCCTGAATTAAGAACAGTAAAATTCTCAATTTCTCCACTAATCATGCGCTGATTTGTTCCTGTCTCTAAATTATAAGAATATAAAACACCAATCTTACCCCGGCCATTATTTATTATATTAGCAAACCCTTGCCTAGTAGTTTTAAGCCCGTAATATATTCTATTATCTACAACTTGAATTGATGAATAAGGCCGAGCTACTAATTGCTTAATCACCTTTTCTTCTCCCGTCTGGGGATCATATTCAACTAAATAATTACTAACAGAATCACCATTAGGAAAAGAAGCTGAACGCTGGGATTTGAAATAATATAGCTTTTCATTAGCTGCTGTCAAATTGGTAATAGCAACATTTTTATCAGCTATAACTTTTGTTCCATCCAATTGCCAATCTTTACTTGCCTTTCTTTGGATTTCTTTCCAGTCCCTAAACAATTCCAACATAGTCTTATCAAATACTTGTTCAGCAGCATCATCAAGTGAAGTCCAAAAACTACTTCCTAGTTCTGTAAACAATTGCGCCGTTTTATCTTGCCCATAAGTATCTACTAAATAACTATAAAATTCGGCTCCATAAACATAGCGAAAACTAGCCGGGTAGTCAGCAATAAATGATGTACTAAGTTGGCTCAACGAAGGCTGCTGACCTACCTTGGCCCGGGCCTTAACAATTGCTTTAAAATAACCATCATTTAAGCGCCCCCCATACTCATCAAGTTGGGATTCACTATAAATAGCTACTCCTTCAGCTAACCACCGCGGTACATATATATAATTAGAAGACATCTGTCTTCCAAATATACTAACAAGTAGCTTTGCTCCTTGCGAATAGTTTGTCCTCTGCAACATATGTGTCAGTTCATGAGTATAAACAAAACGATACCAATTTTTATAATTACCTAACTGCCGGGAATTACTAGTTGCTTGGTTAGTATATACATCAATCTTATTTTGAACATGTTTGGATATACCATTCGATTCCAAACCAAAATCTTGCACTACTATGTAAGGCTTTAAATCAGACTG
>JBNJDB010000065.1:0-10926 GCA_051744465.1 Bacillota bacterium
TCTTTTCGTTGCTGATTGATTTCATCTAACTTATCAGCCAACATCTTGGCCCGCTGTTCTTCTTGACAAAGTAATAATTCTACAGCAATATCAGCCTTAGCAATTCTACCAGCTGCATTTAAACGTGGCCCTAATCTAAAACCAATATCAACTTCAGAAATTTGAAATAGTTCAATCCCTGCTACCCGACACAACTCAGCAACGCCAAACCAATTAGTAGCAGCCAATGATTTTAATCCTCGCTGTAGCAAATAGCGATTTTCACCGCGGAGCCTTACCACATCAGCTACTATTGCCAAGGCTGCTAAATCAATTAAATCTGCTGCTAATTTATCAGCTCTGCCCTCTAAAACTGCTTGGGCCAAGAAATAAGCCATCCCTGCTCCCGGCAAATAATAAGCTCGATGATCCTCAGCCAACAATTTAGGCGATACTATATAATCAGCCGCCGTAGGAAGTTCTTCTGGTAAGTCATGGTGGTCAGTAACTATTACATCCAGGCCTAATTCTTTAGCCAAACTAACTTCGCTTTGATTTGAAATTCCACAATCACAAGTAATAATTAAATCGATACCATTCGCTGCTAAATCTCTCACAACAGCACTATCCATCCCGTATCCCTCTTCAAAACGATCAGGGATATGATAAGCAACATCAGCATCTATTGCGCGCAACATAGCTACTAAAATAGCTGTAGAGGTAACTCCATCAGCATCATAATCACCATAGACACAAATCTGTTTATTTTCCTCAACAGCTAATTGAATCAACTCCACTGCTTCTTCCAAATTAGGAAATTCATTATAGCTAGTTGCCTGGTAAGAATCCGGATGCAAAAATTGTTCTACTTCTGAGGGACTATCAATCCCCCGTTCAACCAATAATTTTGCTAATAAACGATCACCATTGACTTTTTCTACTAGCCAGGCAGGTAATTCTATCTGTTGTTGATAATCAACTTCAATTGTCATCTTCTCACCACCATTACTAAAAGTTTATCGCTTCGATATCATCCCAATCTTCTTCTAAATCTAAATCTTCTTCTTTAGGTTCAATCTTTAAAGCAGGCTGACCATGACAGATTGGTCTATATTCGCAGTATTTACAATTATTTTTATCACTTGTAGCTAATACATCATCATCTACTCCATAATTAGTATCCTTTATCTGCTCTATTAACCCCTTTATTTTACGTTTATCTTTGAGAAATTGTTCCCTACTATAGGGAAACTTCTTACTATCATCAGGAAAACGAGGATTCCAATAAGTCAAAGTAATATCCTCAGCTGACCAATCTCCCGTCTGCGAATAATCATCTCCTGCTGCTACTAACAAATATCTATAGATTATAGTCTGCAAGCTCCTCTTTAAGTAAGTTCGTTTAGAATTACTCTTATAAGTCTTCCAATCATAGATTACCGCTCGATTATCAGCAGTCAGATGCAATAGATCATATTGCGCCATCAACCTCATTTCTGCTCTATTTAACTGCAACCGTTGTTCAGGTAAAAATTGATCCGTTTTATTATAAGGTCTAAAATCAATTAATCGCTCTAGCCATTTTGCTACCTTTTCAGTAATTATATCTTTGGAATCAACAATCTTGCCACGTAAATAATATCTTTCTGCTAACGTATGAAACAAATTACCTAATTCCTGCATCTTTTTCTGTTGATCATCTTTAATCCAATCATCGGGCCAAAAGAGACCATCTATATAACGACGCTTAAACTTCAACTGACAAGTTTGATAGGTTTTGATTGAGGATGCGCTAAAATATAAATCATTAATCTCTTTAATTGCCATCGTTGATCTTCCCTTCTATAAACTGCTCTAAAATTTCAAAAGCTAAATTAGGATCAAATGTCCACCAATTATCACTAAATGGACTCCGCCGTTTAGTATGGCTCGTTAAGTATAAATTTTTCTCTGCTCTAGTAATTGCTACATATAACAATCGAATTCGCTCTTGAATTACTTTAACCTTAGCTTCTCGATTAGGATCTTCTAACTCCTTATCATCTACAATACTTTCTAACTCAGCTTCTACTTGTGCTTTAGGATTTTTACGACCCGCAACCAAATAATCAAGTTCTCCTCTAAATCGATCCCTAAAAGTAATCGGATATTTATTACTTACAATTGAAGTTACAAATACAGAATCCCATTCTAAACCTTTTGATTTGTGAGCAGTCAAAACTGTAACTACACCCGATTCCGGTTGATAACCACTCAATTTATTAAATTTATCTGCTAATTGATTAAAAGAAGTCTCCAAATCAAATAAATGCTCCATAATATCAATCAATCTATAATCAGGATGCAAACGTAATTCGTCTCTAATCTGTAAAGCAATCCCTTGTACTAAAGCCAATAGATCTCCTTCTAGACCTAAACTTTCTGCTACAAACAGAATCAATTCATCAGGTGGTAATTCTATACTCGCCTCCAACCACTCTTTGATTTTATCTCGTGCCCGATTAAATTGCTGGTATAATTGTTGGTTACTAAATAATTCTTCGGGCAATTTAGCAGTTGATAATTGACCGCCTAGCGGATAAATAATTTCTTCTATATTTTCCTGTTTAAATAATTTAGTGACTACCTTTTTTTCTGGAGCAGAAAAATCACTAATAAATACTTCGCGCACCAAATTCAATAGTTTTTCATTATCTTGGGGCTCAGCCAAATAATCAATTGCTTTAATTAAGGAATTAATAGTATATCGCTGTCCTTGCTTCAAATCACCAACTGACTCAACTTCTATATCGGCAGCTTCTAAAGCCGCAACAATATCTTGTTGCACATATTTATCAGGAACTAATATCCCAATTTTTTGGTCCTCATCTTCAGCTAATTGAAATTTAACTTGCCCCACTATCCAATCTAGCTCTTCAGTTTGAGTTGTCAATAATTTTGCCATTACTTGATGACCTTCAACAGTTGGATTCGCTTTTCCTGCTGGCTTAATTTTTTGATCTTCTAAGGCATCACGACAAGCTCTACGAGGGTGATTGTTCCTGCTCCAATCTACTAAATGATTGGCTACCTTAATAATATCTCTACTACTTCGCCCCGAATAAAAAATAGATTCCTGTTGGACATTATCTCGAGCACAAAATTTCCTGAATACATCAGGATTAGCAGCAGTAAAAGTACCCATGATTGCTTGATTTGAATCTCCAACGCGAACTAAATTACCATCTTGGCCCGCAATCAACTGTAAAATTGTTTCTTGAACTAGGTTAGAATCTTGTGCTTCATCTTCAAAAACATAACTCCACTTATCGCTTAATCGCTGACAGAATTCTCCATCAGCTTTGAGTAGTCTCCAAGTATTAATCAACAGGTCATCAAAATCAACCCAAGCATTTTCATTTAAAGCTTCAATATAATCAACTAACAACTCTAAAGCCCAACAGAGATAGGAATCATCAGCAGTATATTGCTGTAATTTAATTGCTCGGTCCCGATCTATCCCCCGCATTTTAAGATAACTAATCCAACTTTGCACTGTATAAGAGAAAGATTTTTTCCATTTATCTTTATTACGCATAGTAGTTAATATTTTTTGCCACCGGTCTTGATTATTAACTAACCACTTTTCTTTAATTTGTTGTATAGTTTCTATCTTTTGTTGCTTATCAATTACTGTAAAATCATTATTGATTAATACCAAATCAGACCGTTGTTTTAAAATATTAATCGCTAATGAATGTAACGTCTTGACCTCATAACCTCTATTTTCAGGCAAACCATAAGCAGCTAAAAAATTATTGATTTGAGCTCTAAAATTAGCTACAGCTGAATTCATATAAGTTACAATTAATATTTTACCCGGCTGTACCTCACCTTCTGCAATTAATTCCGCCGCTAAATGAGCTAAGGTAAAAGTCTTACCTGCTCCCGGAACAGCAGGCACTGCCAGATAACCCGAGCGATAATCAACCACTTTGTCTTGACCAGGCCTTAATTCAACTTCAGATAAATCAACCATTATTACTCACCTCTAGTTTATCTTCCACTAACCATTCTCCTAAGCGACCATCTTGTTCCCAACCACGACTACTCAGATCACTATCAGCTAGATATAGTTTAGTTGTTACTTTATTAAATATGCCCTGCAAATAATGGGCCAACTGTTCCTTTCTTAAGTTCTGATCAATTTTATCGCCCCATTGACCATCATTTTCTCGAGACAGAATATAGGGATTACTCAATTCTTTGCCACTACCTAACAACCATAATTCACTCGACAAATCTAGTAAAAACAAATGTTCCACTTGTTCAACATCAGGTACTGATAAAAATGTATACGGGGTAGCTAGCACAACTTTATCTGTTTGCTGAGAATTCCCAAATAACAATTCTGCTGCTATAGTACCATTTAACACCATCTCAATGAATTTACAACCAATATCCCGCGAATCAATTTCCTTAAAACCCTCGACTGATTTTTTAAATTTAACAATCGAATCCATCAGCTTCCGACAGGATAAAATTATTTCTTCTTTTTTACTTTGATCACTAATTGAGTCTAATAAAGGTGCCAGTAACTCCCCAAAAGCTTCGCGGAAAAAATATTCCAATTCAAAATCTTTATCTCGTTTTTCTTGCACCCAATCTCTAAACTCATCATACTGTTTTGCTTTATTAAAACCAATTCTCTCTCTTAATTCAGCCTTCAAATTCAAATCAGGCAATTGATAATCTTCAACTCGATTAGCCAAAAGAGCAGACCGCACTGGATCTAAATCTAATATTAAATCAAATGTCTCTACTAAAGAAGAAAAATTAAGATCTAAATTCCAGTCTGGATTAGTAAGAATCGTCAGTACAATCAATACTTCTGCAAAAGAATTATCTAATATTCTTCTATCACGTCTTAAATTCAACAGGGAATAACTCTTGTCTTTAAATTTCTTTTCTAAGGCAAACTCGAGAATTTTATCTATTTGTGGAGCAATTAAAGCTATATTACAGGGCTCAACTCCACTCTCAATTAATGCCTCTACTCTTTGAGCAACCTCTTCTAACATAGCACCACGAAACTGTTCTTTAATGATTTGATCCTGGGCAACAAAACTATTATAACTTAAATCTTGCTCCGCCAAAATTTTATTAGCAACTTGCTGAGCCATTTCTTGCGCCTGTGGTGAAGCAATATGTGACTGACCTAATTCTATTATTTCTGCTCTTTTCATAAATCTATCACTAGCAAGTTCAGGTGCTGCACCAAAGAATTTCTCAAATCCACCGGCCGGATTATAAGTTAAATAACTTTCTTTAGCCTCAGTAATCAAATTAGCTATTAAATCTTGAGCAGCTGGAGAAGTCTTTTCTAAATCATCAACAAACAAATATTGATAGTCTTCCTTAAAATGCTGATAATATTCATCATCCTCTAATAAATATTGGTTATACAATTCCATCACTAATGAATAATCTAAACAACGTTCTTCTACACATATTTTGCGAAATCTATTCATAACTGTAATTGCATCTTGATAAGCAACCTCTTGTTCTTGAAAACTACCCCACTCAGTTAATCTATCTTTAACTTGCTCTAATTGCAAAGTATTCAAAGCCCCATAATTTAAATTATTAATTAGTTGCAAGGCAATCTGCCCTTCAGTAGCATTTACATCAATAAAGCTACCTCCTTCTCGTGCCTGTTTAACCAATGAAGTCATCAAATAATGTGTCGGTTCTACAGTCATAAATGTAGGTTCTAATTTTTGTCTCGTTCCAGATAATTTCGACTCAACTAAATCCCAATATCTCTGTAATTCTTGATTTATAAAACCAAAATAAGTTAATATATTTAATTGACCAGCTTTATCTAATTCAATCTCTGACCGCCATTTAGTAACAGCAGCAGCCTGATTTAAAATCACAAGACAATTATCAGTTTTATTTTTTTTAGCCAACTGATGATATTTGCTTTGTAATTTAGTAGTTTTTCCACTTCCTGTTGGTCCTACATATATTTGTTCCATCTAATCCCCCTAAACAAACTAGAATATTTTTTGAAAATTGCTACTCACTTTTATTATTTCTGTATTCTTAATCAAATTCCTTGCTCAAAAGAAAAAATGACTTTTTTGTTAAAAGTAATCTGTTGTGCTTACAGATTCTATCTAGTATAATAATAATAAACTCATGCTTAATATTATTTTTTATACCTAGGCTTATTCTCAGACTTATACTTAAAAGGAGGTTACAACCGTTGCTAAATAAATCTAAAATTTCACGATTCTTAATTTTTCTATTAATTGGCTTACTTTCGTTAGTAGTTGGTTGTCAAGGTGCTAATAATCGTAACCATAGTCAAGAAGCTCAAGTTAGTGAATCAGTAGAGTTAGATCGCAGTTCTAGCAAACTAGCTAATCGTTCTAACAATGGTAATTCAGAAGTTGAAAGTGCTAACTATAATCAACAAGAATCTGTTGACAGAAAGATAATTAAAGAATCTAATTTAACAATTATAACTAAAGATTTAAGTAATATTACGGAAGAAATTGATCAAATTATAAAAAACTATGATGGCTACCTAGCTAATTCTAACCAATGGCATAATGATAGAAAAAATTATCGGTTTACTATTAAAATACCACAAAAAAACTTTCAAACTACGATTGAACAGCTAAAAAAACTAGGCACAATCAACCGCGAACAAATTAGTTCACGCGATATAACTCAAGAATATATTGATTTAAAAGCTCGATTAAAAAACTTCAAAGCACAAGAAAAAAGATATCTACAACTATTAGATCGAGCTGAAAATGTTGACGATATACTCAAAGTCGAAAAAGAATTAAACCGAATCCGCAGAAATATAGAACAGTTACAAGGAAAATTAAATTATTATAATAATAAAATCAATTTTTCCACTATTAATGTTACATTTAAAGAACCACAACCAATAATGAATAATAACAGTTGGGGGATCATTAATAGTTTCAAGGATTCAGTTCAAGAATTTGTAGCTAGCATCAATTCGATTATTATTATTTCAGGTTCTTTACTACCATGGCTTATTCTCGGTTTATTATTCTTATTTATACTTTATAAAATTTATCAAAAACTAAACTAAATATTATATGAAATAAAGACTAGGTGAGTTAAATTACTAGTCTTTATTTTTTTTACTTATTTTGCAGGAATATCCATTTAAGTATAGTATTATATATATAATGCGTTAGAATGTTCGCATTTTTCTGGGAATGAAAGACAATTTGCAATCTAGTTCATTACTTTAATAATAGTCCTAAATTTAACTGCGAGTATAAAATTAAAAAAAGGGGGAACTATAATTGTTTAATTTTATTTATTATCAGCAACGAGGTTTTTCTTTGTTAGAATTATTAATTATTAGTTCACTAATTAGTTTATTAGCAATTATACTAGTCCCTAATTTAATTGAAACCAAAAATATCGCTCACCAAGAAGAAAAACAACAACAAGTAACTCATAAATTAAACAAACTAAAATTAAGCCTAGAAAACTTCCATTTTAATTCTGGTTATTATCCAGTTTATAATTTGTCCGTACCAGACAAGCCGTCTCTTGATTATGGAAATCTAGAAGATATAATGGATAACTACCCTGCTTTAAATAAATTAATTGACTTCACAATAAATGATCCCGACAACTATTATTATTATGCCCCTGCCAATATTAAATTTTCCCCAGAAAAACCGTATCAACCATCACGCCAAATATTAAAAGATGAACCATCTAAAGGAGCTAATTATTTTATTATCATTTATAATGGTCAAAGTAATTATTATAAAATCACGAGCTATAGTTCTGATATAATTACTAAACAGAAAGAAAAACCAAAACAAATAAATAAAAAAAGATTAAATGAACTATTTAATCTTTAGCCAATGAGGTGAATTTTATGCTAAAATTTCAATCGGAATCAGGATTTAGTCTAATCGAACTTTCATTTAGTATTGCTATTTTTGCTACTGCTTTAATTATTATTAGTAATTTCTTCATCAATAGTTTAGATTCTACTTCTCAATCATTAAAATATCAAGCTTTAGCATTGTCTAGATCAACTCTAGAAGAATACAAAACAAAACAATTAGAAGATTTATCTAATAGAGTAGATGACTATGGTCAATTAACTGGTTATAGCTATGATACTAAACATTTCAAACGAAAAATAGATATTGGGGGAGACGAACTCAAGAAAATAACCGTCACAGTTTATTGGCGCAAAAGAAACAATCAAGAACAACAAGTTAGCTTAACTACACTACGAAGTACAAAAGATTTTAACTTAGAAAAAAAAGATAATAATTATAATAAAGCAATTAAAAAATTATTAATTGCTAAACAAAATCTACACTTTTATAAACAAAATAATGATAAATTCCCAGCTTGGGATAAAAGATCAGGCACTTTAAAAAAAGTAGCTGATTATTATGACGATTTTACTACTAAAATCAACAATCCTGATCAACTTTCGTATCGCAACCCTAATTTTTATGATTGGTGGCCAGAGGGCTATTTATTAATTTATAAGCAGCCACTAGATGATAAATATTATTGTATTACTAATGACTCAGGCATCTATACTATTCCAGCTAAAGAAAGAAATGCTAAGCAAATATTAGGAGATATGTTTGCTAATAGCGGTCGCGACCAACAAGTTTTCCAAACTCATGCTACAAAATTTAGAGAGGATGATCAAATTGATAGTAAAAAATAATTTCTCTCAAAGAGGGTATTCGCTAATAGAAGTCTTATTTGTAGTAGTTATTTTCTCTCTTATTGGGTTGGCAGTTATCCAAATCAGTAATTTTAGTTGGGATTCCTATACCTATAATAAACAATTAACTACTTTACAAAGTAATACAATAGCTATTGAGCAGATTGCTAATAAAGTCAGAAATGCTCTAGAGATAAAAATTAACAAGACAGGTACGCAACTAATTCTAAAAGAAAAAACAAACAATAATCAACTTCAATATTCTCGTTATCTATTAAAAAACAATAATTTATACTTAGAAACTAATCAGAAACAACTAAATTTTATCCAAAATTTATCTACCATTAATAATTTAGATAAAACAGTGATTGGAAAACAATGCATCAATAATACCAAAAACCTATTTTCGATTAATGAAAATAATTTGTTCATCATTAAATTTAAGTTTGATCAACAAATAAATTTCCAAAATAACCGCCAAAATAATATAAAAAAGACTTTAGCTCGTAAAGTTTATCCCCGCAATACAACTATTAATATCAATTCTAAAATACAGAATGAGGTGAGTTTATGATTCATAATGAAGACGGGCTGACAATGATTTTAAGTGTTTTTATTATTGTTACTTTATTAAGTTTAGTTTATGCATTTAGCATAATAGTAAAAACTGATAATGCCAACCTAGAATTTAGTACAAAAACAAGCAAATCTTTTTATGGGGCAGAAGCTGGAATAGAAACATCACTCACTTATCTCAATCAAGGGCCAACAGACCTTAGCGAAGAAAATTATATCAAAGGTCAATTAGGTAATGTAAGTTATGAAGTTACAATTACTAAAGATGATCTCTACAAGTACAAAGTAGTATCACAAGGGCACTATAAAGATGTTAGTAAAAAAATAATTGCCCGACTAGAAACAATTGATCAGACTGGAGATGGCAAAAAAGATGGTTTAATAATCGCTTCCTGGCAAGAATACTAAACAAAAAAGGTCAATCGGATTAACCCGACTGACCTTTTTTTCTTGCTTGTTTTCCTCTTTTTAATTCTCAATTCTCCATTTTCCATTGCCAATTTTTTTACTGGATTTTGTAGTTTCCTGTGAAAACTTCTGTTGCGGGGCCACTCATATATACATGATCATTCTCGCCCCATTCTATTACTAAGTCTCCTCCTAATAAATGAACTGTTATTTTCCGCTCAGTAAAGTCATTTAAAATAGAGGCAACTGTTGAAGCACAGGCTCCTGTTCCGCAAGCTAAAGTAACACCTGCTCCTCGTTCCCAAACTCTCATCTTAATTTCGTCTTCATTGAGAACTTCTATAAACTCAACATTTATATCTTCGGGAAATGACTGATGTGTCTCTATCTTAGGACCCATTTCTCTAACTGGTGCCTCTTCGGCGTCATCAACAAAAATAACAGCATGTGGATTGCCCATTGAAACGCAAGTGATTTCAAATTCTTCACCATCTACATCCAAGGTTTCTCCCACTACCTGCTCACTTTCTGAACCTGTCATTGGAATTTCACTTCGCTTTAATCGGGGTTGGCCCATATCAACTTTAATTAATTTAACCGCTCCATCTTCTAAAATCACTTCTGGCTTAATAATTCCTGCTAAAGTTTCAATATTCAGCTTTGTTTTAGCAGTTAATTCGCGTTCATAAAGATATTTAGCAAAACATCTAATTGCATTACCACACATCTCTGGTTCACTGCCATCAGGATTAAAAATCCTCATTCTAAAGTCTGCTTCTTCTAATTCAGAAGGTAAAATAAGTACTAAACCATCTGCTCCAATACCAAAGTTTCTATCACACATTTCTTCTGCTAAATCACTTGGCTCCTCAACTACTTCTTCTAAACAATTAATTAAAACAAAATCATTACCTAATCCATGCATTTTTGTAAATTCCATTACTTGCTTCCTCCTTTTAATATTATAAACTTATAAGTTAATTACCAAATAGATTATCTACTGCTTTAGCAGGCTCAATTGTAGATACTGAATGCTTATAAACCATCTGCTGACCCTTATTGGATTCAACCATAATAATAAAATCATCAAACCCTTCAACTATTCCTGTTAATTGACCACCATTAACAAGATTGATTGTAACTTGAATTTTTTCTTTGCGTACATTATTTAAAAACTTATCCTGTATTTTAATTTTACTTCCCACATTTTCTCCTCC
>JBNJDB010000066.1:0-10769 GCA_051744465.1 Bacillota bacterium
TTTCAGACTCTTTCACAGATTAAATTTATTTAATCTGATTAATTCTACTCCTAAACAATTAAAAACTTATTTACTTATGTATTTATTTTATTGATTTTTAATATTTTTTAATCTTTTTATATAAATTAATATATTCTTGAGCTGATTGATGCCAACTATAATCACTTTTAATTGCTTTCTTAACTAATCTTTCCCAAACCTCTTGTTGATTATTATAATAATCAAGGGCTCTTTTAATTGTATATAACATATCATCTGCATTATAAGAACTAAAGCTGAAACCATTTCCTTCTTTAGTCTGCTCATTATAAGATTGAATAGTATCTTGCAATCCACCAGTTTCTCTCACAATAGGTATTGTTCCATATCTTAGACTAAATAGCTGACCTAATCCACATGGTTCAAACTGTGATGGCATCAAGAACATATCACTACTGGCATAAATTTTCTGAGCTAAATCAGCATCATAGGTTATATTAGTAGCTACTTTATCAGGATATTGCTCTGCTATTCTCCTAAACATATCTTCATATTCTTGGTTTCCAGTTCCTAACATTACAAACTGAATATCTTCTTGTAATAATTCATCAATCACTTCTTGAATCAAATCCAAACCTTTTTGCGGAACTAATCTACTAATTATAGAAATCATAGGTATATCAGGCTCTTGTGGTAAACCCATTTCTTGTTGCAATCTTAATTTATTCTCTTGTTTACCAGCTAAATCATCAGCAGAGAAATTAGCATAAATCCTATCATCAGTAGTTGGATCATATTCTTCATAATCTATTCCATTTACTATTCCATATAAATCATGTTTGCGATAACGTAGTACATAATCCAATCCTTCGCCAAATTCAGGCGTTTGAATTTCACCAGCATACATTCGACTGACTGTATTAACAGCATCAGCAAAACTAATTCCTGTCTTCATATAATTAACTTGATCATCATCTTCAATTTTAGGTAATAAATCTGAACTCAAAGCAAGGGTATCATCTAATATATCCAACCCAAAACGACCTTGGTAACGCAAATTATGAATAGTATAAATAGTTCTAATATCTTTATAGAAATCATACATCTGATATTGATTTTTCAACATTGCACTTAGGGGACCTGTTTGCCAGTCATTACAATGAATAATATCAGGTTGAAAATCAATTTTGGGCAACATTTCAATTACAGCCCGACAAAAGTAAGCAAATTGAACATGTTTGTCAGGATTCTCATACAAGTTAGGCCGATTAAACATTTGTTTATTATCAACAAAATAAGTAGGAACCCCTTTATTCTCTAATTTATTAATCCCTACATATTCATCACGCCAAGCCACATCAGTTCTAAAATCAGTAATATGTTCAGTTTGAGATAAATATTGCTCATCAATCTGTCCTGTATATTCAGGCATTACAACTCTAATATCATGACCTTGGTTCTTTATTTCTCGTGGCAAAAAACCTGCTACATCAGCCAAACCACCTGTTTTCACAAATGGAACTACTTCTGAAGATACAAATAATATTTTTAGCTCATCTTGTTCCTTCATCATCTAATATAACCCCCTTTGAAATAATAAATACTGTCTACTATTCAATAGTAAAAATTAACACAATTTAGTTAATAAAATTATATCACTATTACTATCATTTATCAACTTATATAATAGTATTCACAAGATTTGATTGTATAATATTTTCCAAAATAAGACACTCTAATTAATATATTTACCCTTTAATTTCTGTATTCCTCTTTTGTTCATAATAATTGTTAATTAACTGCTATCAAAGCTTGACTAATCGTTTTCATCTTGTATAATTATAAGTGGAAGTTTTATCTATTAATAACCATTTTGAGAAGGGAGTATTAAATATGTCACAAGAAAGTTATATTCAAGATTTGTTTGCAGAAAGAATTGGTGGAAATCAATTTGGAAAAGATACTACACTTTACAAATTTGAAAAAATTAAACGAGCAAAACGAAAAGCAAAGCAGGAAAATCCCAACGTCGAATTAATTGATATGGGGGTTGGCGAGCCAGATTCAATGGCTGATGATGATGTTGTTGAAACATTATGCCAAGAAGCTGCCAAACCAGAAAATAGATTCTATGCCGATAATGGAATTCAAGAGTTCAAAGATGCAGCTGTAGAATATATGGAAGATGTCTTTGGTGTTACAGATTTAGATAATGAAACTGAAGTTAATCATTCTATTGGTTCTAAGCCTGGATTAGCAATGTTACCTAGTGCTTTTATTAATCCTGGTGATATCACAATTATGACTGTACCAGGTTATCCGGTAATGGGTACTCATACTGAATGGTTAGGTGGAGATGTAGTTAATCTTCCATTACTTAAAGAAAATAACTTTTTACCTGATTTAAGCACTTTAACTGATGAAGAAAAAGAAAAAGCTAAACTATTATATCTTAACTATCCAAATAATCCAACAGGAGCAGGTGCTACTAAAGAATTCTTTGAAGAAGTAGTAGACTTTGCTAAAGAAAATAATATTATAGTTGTTCATGATGCAGCTTATGCTGGGTTAGTTTTTGATGAACATGAACCACTTAGTTTCCTTTCAATTCCAGGAGCTAAAGATGTAGGAATTGAAATCCAATCTCTATCTAAGTCATTCAACATGACAGGTTGGAGAATGGCATTTGTAGTTGGAAACCAAAAATTAGTGGATGGTTTTGCTTCTGTAAAAGATAACAATGATTCAGGACAATTTAGAGCAATTCAAAAAGCAGGAGTTTATGCACTAAACCATCCTGAAATCACTGAAAAAACTACTGAAAAATATTCAAGACGACATGAAATGTTAGTTGATGCTCTACAAGACCTTGGTTTTGCTGCAGAAAAACCAGATGGAACTTTCTATCTTTATGTTGAAATTCCAAAAGGGACTGAATCTGGACGAGAGTTTGCTAACGCTGAAGAATTCGGCCAATTCTTAATAAAAGAAGCTTTAATCTCTGCAGTTCCTTGGGATGATGCTGGAAACTTCATTCGTTTCTCTGTTACATTTGAAGCTGAAGATCAAGCTGAAGAGGAAAGAATCATTTCAGAAGTTAAAAATAGATTAGCAGAGTTTGATTTTATATTTTAATCTTTTAAACCCCGAGCTATTTTAGCATCGGGGTTTTTTTCAATTCTCAATTTTAAAAAAAGGAGGAATAATCATGCCTGATTTTTGGACTCATATTCTAGGTGGTGAATTAGTAATCAAAGAACTGAAACAAGAAGATGAACAACAATACCTTAAAATGATTACAGATAATCAGCAATTGTTTAATCTCGGCTGTCAAGGACCAGATATTTTCTTTTATAATGACTTTTGGCCCTGGATTAAAGAAAAACGAGGACCTAGCATAGGTGAAAAAATGCACCAAAATAATGTAGCCGAATTATTCAAAGTTAGTCTTGAATTTCTAAAACAGAATCAAAATAGTGGTGACTTTTCTCAGTTGTTTGCCTATCTAAGTGGCTTTGTAGTTCACTATGCTCTTGATAAAAGAATGCACCCTTTTGTTTACCAACAGACAAATAATTTTACCGAGCACAAGAAACTAGAAATAAATATGGATACTTATTTTGCTAATAAATACTGGAATAAACTAGCCCATCGGATAGATCCCACATCAGCCATTGATGTTGGTAACAATCTACCCCAAATCGTTATTAAATATTATGCAACAACTTTAGAACAGATTTATGACATTTCAGATAATGAACTCAAAACAACAATCAATGATTCCTATCAAGATTATAAGCGAGTCTTTAGCCTATTTTATAGCAGATGGCGTTTTAAACGCATCTTGTTTAAATTTATTAATCCTTTATTAGAATTTGATATTTCTACTTTAATCTATCCTACTCACCTCAATTATGAACTTTTATCTAGCGCAAATTATAAGAAGATAGAACACCTATTATTACAAGCAGTAGGAGAAGCAAAAGGGATGTCTAAAAAAGTTATTTCTATTTTGAGTGAAGATATTACAACTGAAGAATTAAAAAACACATTCCCTAATATAAATTTTAATGGTAACGTAATTCAATAATTAAAATTTCTAAACTATAGTTTGATTAGAAAACTAGACTAACAGACCAAAAGAGCTACTACCTCGTAGCTCTTTAATTCATCTAGTTATTTCTTTACGCCCTTTTTCAACATCTACCGTACTTAAGATAGCAATCCCTACTATAAAAAATCCAGCAATAGCCAACACTCCTAATCTACTAGAACCAGTCAATTGACCTACCATCCCAAAAATAAGTGGCCCTGTTATTGCAGCAAATTTACTTGAAATTCCAAAAAAACTATAAAACTCCGAAGTTTTATCTTTAGGAATCATACTACCATATAATGAACGACTTAAAGCTTGAGCTCCACCTTGTACTAAACCTACTAAGGCTGCTAAAATCCAAAAGTCAAGGGCAGTACTTAAAAAATAACCTCTTATCGTAATTAATAGATAAACAACCAAAGCAATCATAATCCCTTTTTTAGCCCCAATCTTTTCACCCAGTTTTCCAAATAATAATGCACACGGAATTCCAATGAATTGGGTTAATAACATTGCACCAATCAAATCTACTCTCTCTATTCCAATCTCACGCCCATAAATTGTAGCCATCCTAATCATCGTTCCAATCCCATCATTATAAATCCAAAAAGCAACTAAAAATTTTAGTAGTTCTCGATACTGGCTAATATTTTGTAAAGTTTCTTTCAACTGCGTAAACCCTTGCTTAATATATTCAACACTATCCAAATCAGGCCCCTTTTTAATTCCTTGGGGCAAATAATAAAAAGCTGGCAAAGAGAATAATAGCCACCAGATAGCTACACTAACAAAACTTAATTTAGTAGCTAATAATTCAGTTATTCCAAATAATTCTGGTTTAGAGATCATTAGCAAATTACAAGCTAATAATAGCCCCCCTCCTAAATAACCAGCCGAAAATCCCAGACCAGAAACATAATCCATCTTTTCATCTCTAGTAATAACCGGTAAAAAAGAATCATAAAATATATTACCTCCGGCAAAACCAATATTAGCAATAATAAAAAACAATGATGCTGCTAGATAATTTCCCTGCTCAATAAAAAATAATAAAGCCGTCCCCGTTATTCCTAAAAAAACAAAACCTTTTAAAAAAGATTTTTGTGAGCCTGAATAATCTGCCATAGCTCCTAATATAGGAGCTAAAAGAGCAATAACCACCATAGCAATAGTTTGGGTGTAACCCCAATAAGATGTAGCAACAGTATCAGCCAAACCAGCTGCAGCAAAATCTTTATAAAAGATAGGCAAAACTACTGCTAAAATAGTCGCAGCAAAAGCAGAGTTAGCCCAATCATATAAAACCCACGAATAAATTTCTTTTTTATTTTCCATCTACTCACCCCTAAACAAAATTTAAAGTTGTTAATTGATAGTTTATAGTTGACTTCAAAAAAATAATATTCTTATTAATTTGATTTATACAGTGAATTTAACTAACAATTTCAAACTATACACTTAATAAATAATTTCTCGCTTTATAAAACTATTCCTTGTTAAAATAAAAAAAAGAGGGCCTAAGGCCCTCTGTCAATCAACTATTACTTAATTATTTTCGACCATAAATTCATATCCTCTAAGCCACCAGCTATATTACAGTTTTGAATCAATCTACCTCTATATTGATAGCCAGTCTGCTTAAAGATTTTATTAACACCTACTATTTTGGCCCGAGCAATAGTATATAAACAATTATAGTCACGCTCTTTTAAAACTTGTTCTAATTGTTTTAACAAATACCTTGCTAAACCCTGTCCTCTATAATCAGGCAAAGTAGCAAAATCAGTCATCTCAGCATTCTTATATTCGGGAACAGTTTCAGCAGAAGCAGCCGCAATCAAATCTGTCCCATCATAGACTAAGCCATAAACGACATCTTCCGCTAACATTTTTTCTAAATAATCTACTCTATCAATCGGATAAGGATACGAGTCAAATACAGTACTATAAAGCTTAGCTAACTCCTTTAACTGATTCTTATCCGCTAGTTCAAATCTATAGTTATCTGCTAGTGAAAAATTAGTTTTAGACTCTACATCAGTTAAATCTTCAATTATCTTTTTTTCTCTTTTAGGGTCAATCATTTTACTTCTATCTTCGCTTAAATAGTAAGCCATAGATACTGCATCAGAACCTGCATAATAATTTTCGATTATCGCTTCTGTTTCAAAACCTACTCCTGCAAATTTAGCTTGATCAGCGCTATTAGCTTTAACCCAAATCTTAGTAAAATCATTCTTTTCAGCTAATTTAACCAATCTATTAGTTAGGCTAGTAATATCTTGAACCGAATAATCTTTGATTACTAGTCTTTTATTCAAAGGAGATAAATGAATCAGTGCCCGATAACCACTGGCTTCTATTTCTCTTTTTTCTCCATCTACATGATTACTCATCATAATTGCCATACTCTCGTTCATCATTTTTTAAACTGATTTTATCATTTTCTTCAGAAAATAATTTTTGTAGACCAACATCTCCTGTTTGTTCTTCTTCATCAACTAATGGATTATCACAAATACTACATTCAGGTGGACAATTACTATTTTGTTCTTCTGGCTCTGTATAGACACTAATTGTTCCCTCAAAATTCCTTAAAATAGTTTTACGATTAGAGTTAGATAGTAAATAATTAGGAGAAACAGGAATCTTACCTCCACCACCTGGTGCATCAACTACATATCGAGGCACAGCAAAACCTGATGTATGCCCAATTAAATGTTCCATAACTTCTATTCCTTTAGCAATTGGAGTTCGAAAATGCTCTATCCCCCGCGATAAATCGCACTGATATAAATAATAAGGTCGCACTCTGTTTTGGACTAATTGATGCATTAAATTCTTAATTATTTCTGGACAATCATTTACATCACGTAATAAAACCGTCTGATTTCCCAGTGGAATACCAGCATTAGATAATTTATCCAATGACTCCTTAGCTTCAGAAGTCAACTCTTTTTTATGATTAAAATGAGTATTAATCCAAACTGGTCCATATTCTTCTGTTACTTCAGATAACATTTCTACTAACTCATCAGTAATCCCTTGGGGCATAACAACTGGCAATCTACTACCAATTCTAACTACCTCAACATGAGGAATCTCATATAACTCAATTATAAGTTCCTTTAAAACATCACGATCAATTAATAAAGGATCGCCCCCTGATAATAAAACATCTCTAACTTGTGGCGTTTTTCGAATATATTCAATTCCCTCTTTAATTTGATCTACATCTACCATTCCCTCTTGGTCACCTACTTTTCGCTTACGAGTACAATGGCGACAGAACATCGAACATTTATTCGTTACTAATAATAAAACACGATCTGGATAACGATGAGTCAAACCATCAACAGGTGAATCCTTATCCTCATGTAATGGATCATCCATCTCATAGTTTGTATTACTTAATTCCATTCTATTAGGTACTGCTTGTTTTTTAATCGGACATTTATCATTATCAAAATCAATCAAAGAAGCATAATACGGAGTTATAGACATTGGAAAAACTTCGGCTGATTTTTTAATCTCTTTTAGTTCCTTATCAGCAATTGAAAACTTATCTTGTAATTCTTCTACACTAGTAATGCTGTTCTCTAACTGCCACTGCCAATCATTCCATTCTTCTTTAGTACAACCCCAAGTATCTTTGATTTCAGAAAATTTCACTTTCTTATCTCCTCCTAATTAATTATATTAACAACTTATTAAATTAAAAAACTGAACTAATAGCCCAACTATCAGTTCAGTTAAAAACTTCTCTCTTCTTTTTCACATGAAAATATTATCAACTAAGGTTAAAAAAATCAAATCAAATATAACAATTAAAACAAGTTAGCTCTTTTTTCCTCTGATAATTAATTATTTGCAACTATTAACTACTTAGATTGCCTCCAAAATTTAATTTTATTCATTTACATTTTGACAATCTGGACAGACACCATAAAATTTTATTCTATGATCAGCTATTTTATAACCAGTTTCCGATGATAATTCAATCTCAAATTTTTCTAGCGGACAATCTAGGGCAATAATCTCATTACAAGCAACACAGACTAAATGATGATGATGCTCTTCTCCTATTAATTCAAATTTACCCTCTTCAGAATTTAAATCTAATTTTTTAACTAAATTATTTTCTTCTAGTTTATTTAAAGTCCGATAAATTGTTGATAATCTTAATTTAATCTTTGCTACTTCTAACTTATTATATATTTCTTTAGCAGTTAATGGCTTAGTCTGCTCAATTAATATATTTAATATCTCTAATCGTTGCTCAGTACATCTAATTCCTACCGTTCTTAACTTTTCTTTCCACTCTTCTAAATTATTAATTTTTCTCACCTGCCATTTTATTTGAATATTAATCTATATAATATTATATAGCTACTAACTTATTTTTTTCTTCATATAATTATAGAATAAAACTAATAGCAAATACCCCACACTTGCTAAAATAATAGTTCCTCCTGGGGCCAAGTCTTGATAAAAAGAAATAACCAAACCACTATTAACGGCAAGCACACTAAATAAGACACTATAAAGCATAGTGCCTTTGAAACTTTTAGAAACCTGTAAAGCAGTAGCAACAGGCAGCGTAATCAAAGAAGATATTAATAAGCCTCCCACAATTCTCATTGATAGAGAAATAGTAATCGATACTAAGACAATAAATAAAACATTCAACAACCGTACTGGAATTCCAGCTAATTTAGCATCTCTTTCACTAAAAGCTAAAAAGAAAAATCCATAATATAAAGCTATCATAACACCTATAACCAACAAACCTAACGGTACTACTAAAAATAAATCTTTAGTACTCACTAATGAAATACTACCAAATAAATAGCTAAATATACCGGAATTACTACTGTTTAAACTGATTAAAATAGTAGCTAAACCCAAACCAGAAGCTAGGACAATCGATAAAGATAATTCAGCATAATCACTATATTTTTTACGCAACTCCTCAATTCCTAGACCGGCTATTATAGAGACTATTAAAGCAATATAGACTGGATAAACCCCCAGTAACATTCCTAAAGCTACACCTGCTAAAGCTACATGAGACAAAGTATGCCCAATTAAAGCTAATCTTTTTAGAATTAAAATTACTCCAATCAAAGCAGCAATAATCCCTATTACATTCCCTACTATAAAGGCGCGCTGCATAAACCCATAACTAAATATTTCTAGCATGAACTATCACCACTTTCCTGATGCTGATGCCGAGTAACCCACATTTCATTAGTTGCTAAATCAGTTAAGTAATTATCACAAGAAAATTGGTCAGCATCATGAACAAATAATTCTTCATTAGCAAAACAAGCTATTTTATTAGCTTGGTCACTAATCACATGAACATCATGCGAAATCATAATTATCGTAATATTTAAATCATTATTCAAATCTGCTAAAAGTTCATAAAACTCTTGTTGCGATTCAGCATCAACTCCAACTAGTGGTTCATCAAGTAAGATTATATCGGGATTAGTTACTAATGTACGAGCAATAAATACTTTCTGTTTTTCTCCCCCCGATAAGTTTCCTATCTGTTTATCCTTATATTCAATCATATCTACTAGATTCAAAGCTCTATCAATTTTTTTCTCTAAATCATTAGTTAACAATTTAAAAAATCCCATTTCATTATATAGATTAGCAGCAATCAACTCTTTTACTGTAGCCGGAAAACTTTTGTTAAACTCTCTAACTTCTTGGGGAATATAGCCTACTCTAGTCCAGTCATTAAAATCATCTATTGCCTGTCCAAATAATTTTATCTCCCCTTGCTTAGTCTTCAATAGGCCTAGAGTTAACTTTAACAATGTACTCTTTCCTGAACCATTAGGCCCAATAAAGGCTATAAAGTCTCCTTTGAAGACTTCTAAATCTATATTATTTAGTATTGCTTCTTGGTCATAGCTAAATGATAGATTATTTATTTCTATTATTTGCTCCAATTTAGTTCACCAACGCTTTCTCCAAATTATCTAAATTATGATACATTATGCTAAAATAATCTTCATTGTTAGCTTGGTCTTTTTCTCTTAAACCAGCTATTGGATTTAATTCTAGAACTTCCAAATTAGCTTCCTTAGCTAAAATATCTACTGTTTTAGGACTAGCTAACGTCTCCATAAAAATATATTCCAAATTATTTTCTTCTGCTCTTTTAGTCAACTCTGCTAAAATATTAGGCGAAGGTTCTTGATGCGGTGAAACACCAGTTACAGATAATTGTTTGAATCCATACTGCTGAGCTAAATATCCAAAAGCAGAATGAGATACTAAAATATAATCCTGATCTCTATCTTCTAAAGTATCTTGATAAGCTTGGTCTAACTTGTCTATCTCACTAATAAATTGTTGTTGATTTTGTTGATAATCTTCTTTATTAGCTGGATCTAATTCTATAAATCGTTCCTTCATCTCTGTAGCAATTAATTTCATATTATCTGGATTTAACCACAAATGCGGATCATATTTACCATTTTCATGTTCTTCATGTTCTTCATGTTCTTCATGTTCTTCATGTTCTTCATGTTCTTCATGTTCTTCATGTTCTTCATGTTCTTCATGTTCTTCATGCTCTTCATGCTCTTCATGCTCTTCATGTCCACTATATTGAATCAAGTTAACAATTTCGCTAACATTTATTACTTCTGTCTGCTTTAAATTACTAGTTACT
>JBNJDB010000067.1:0-10519 GCA_051744465.1 Bacillota bacterium
TAATATTAATTTTGTGATATAAAGAGGTAAATCATCTAAAATAAAGAAATAATTAAAAGGCGATATAGCTATTTCTTAGGCCCAGTGCTTGGATCTATTTTTCATTCTAGTAATACATAGATGATTTTTTTGCTATTGACTATCTGAAAAAAGGAGATGATTTTTGATAATGAGAAGAAATAATTTTTTAATCTCAACAGTATTAATTTTAATACTATGTTTATTGACAGGTTTAGCTATAGAAGTAGAGGCTATGTCATCCGAGGTAAAAGATAAAGGTGATTCAAATAATAAAGTAAGTGAACTAGCTGAAGCTCCTGATTGGTCGCAAGATTCAGTAATTTATGAGGTTAATGTAAGACAATATACAGAGGAAGGAACTTTTGAAGCGTTTGAAGAGCATCTACCTAGATTAAAAGAATTAGGAGTTGAAATTTTATGGTTTATGCCAATTCATCCTATTTCAGAAAAGAAACGAAAGGGTAGATTAGGCTCTTATTATGCTGTTCAAGATTATAAAGCAATAAACCCTGAGTTTGGTACTAAAGAAGATTTCAAAAGGTTGGTTGAAAAAGCCCATGATATGGGGTTTAAAGTTTTATTAGATTGGGTGGCTAACCATACAGGTTGGGATAATAAATGGATAGAAAATAAATCTTGGTATACGCAAGATGAGCAAGGGAATATTGTTCATCCGCCAGGAACAAATTGGACTGATGTTGCAGATTTGAATTATGAAAATAAAGAGATGCGGGCAGCAATGATTGATGCAATGGAGTTTTGGGTTGCAGAAGTAAATATTGATGGTTATCGGTGTGATCATGCTGGTGGTATTCCAAGAGGCTTTTGGGAAACTGCCCGAAAAGAATTGGATAAAATAAAACCAGTTTTTATGTTAGCTGAAGATGGTTCCAATTATGATCTATTAGAAAAAGCATTTAATGCCAACTATGGCTGGGATATTAATGGTATTATGAAAGATATTGCTGCTGGTAAGAAGAGTGCTCCGGCTGTAGAATCGTATGTTAAAAGAGCCCAAAGAAAATATCCAGGAGGTTCTTATCCATTGCTTTGGACAGCTAATCATGATGATAATTCTTGGCATGGTACAACAGAAGATCTATTTGGGGATGCTAAAGAGACAATGGCAGCGTTAACTTTTACTCTTCCTGGGATGCCCTTGATTTATTCTGGTCAGGAAGCGGGTCTTGATAAGCAATTGGAATTCTTTAAAAAAGATCAAATTAACTGGGGCGATTTTTCTCAACAAAAGTTTTATCAGAAGCTAGTTGACCTTAAAACTGAACATCAAGCATTATGGAATGGTGATGCTGGCGGTGAGATTAATTTACTTGATAGCTCAAAAAAATCTGTCTTAGCCTTTGAAAGAAAAAAGGGAGAAGATAGAATTGTAGTTATTATGAATTTATCTGATACTGATGTAACTACAACTGTAAAGACTGGTTCAACTGCTGGTCGCTATAAAGTATATTTTTCTAACTTAGATTTAGATTTAAAAGAGGAACATAATTTTGAGCTTGAAGCTTGGGAATATCATATTTTAGTGCAACAATAGTGCTTATATGATAATTTTTATGATCTGATCAGCTATATTCGCAACCAGATTGCTGGTTGTAGTGATCTAAATTTATTCTAGGAGGCGTTAATTATGACAACGATAAATAATCCTTTTTTAAAGGATGGTAAATTAGCTAAAAATACTTCTATAAACCGATTGAAAATCATTGATATACCTGGGATTGATATTGATGATGAAGTAAAAGGAAAAGTAGGCTTGGAACTCATGTCAAATGATAAATTAATAGAATATATAAAAAAAGAAGCTAAGCGACTGGAATTAGATGTAGATGAGATGGCAAGAACAGAACTACCAATTTATTTGAACCAATGTTTTGATTCTAAAAATTTAGGAGTTAGGCTTACTGCTGAAAATATAGCAAAGCGCTTGGGAAGAAATTTGGGATATATTTTACTTGTCCTTAAACGAGGTGATAAGATAAATCAAGCAGCTAGAGAAGATTGGAATCAAGAACATTGGAACTATTGGCAACAGATAGAGAATATAATTTTTACTGGAGGATTGTGTAATGGTGATCTAGGTAACAGATTGAAGTATTACATAGAGGAAGTTTTTGCTGAAGCAAATACAGAAAATTATAAAATTACAATTGCAGATGAACCATCTCTAGTATCTATAATAGGTGCAGCTCGTCATGTGCCCCGAAAATATAGTAGTGCCTTAGTATTTGATTTTGGACAAACATTAATTAAAAGGGGTTTGGCTAATTATCAAGGGGCAGAACTAAAAGAAATTGATCAGTTTTCTTCTCTAAAAGCTAATCATGTAGGAGCTAGAGAGTTTGCAACTGAAGCACAAGAAAAAAGAGAGGCAGAAAAGTTAAAAGACCAGATTATTTCTGTTATCAAGAAGACATGGGAGCAAGTTGAAAGTAAAGGATTTGAACCTTGTCCAACTATTTCTATTAGCATAGCTAATAATTTAGTTAATGGCAAATTTTTTGGAGGAGGTTATGGGAAATTAAGGTTACTAGCTGATGATTTTCAAGAATTAGTTGCTACTGAATTAAGTGATTTAATCGGAGAAAAGATAGAAGTCTCCTTTATCCATGATGGTACTGCAGCAGCAGATGCTTTTGCTGAGGTTACAGATTCTGTGATGCTGACTTTGGGAACAGCTATTGGAGTAGGCTTCCCGATTGAGAAAAATGATTTGCGACCTCTAGCAGAAAATATTAAATTTAAATAGAGTTAATTTAATCAATAATGGCAAAAATAATAAAATGTAGGGATAAAGGTGGTAGTATGGAAGATTTGATTATGGAATATTTAAATAATTCGCCGACTAAAAGAATTAAAACAAGAAAGATAGAAGATTATTTATTAGAACGACTAGGGCACCGCAAGTATGATTATCAACAGTTTGTAGCAGTAATTAATGATTTAATAGCTGCTAATAAGATTGGCCCTGTTAAGGCTAGAGGCAAAAATGCTAGGAAACCTAGGTTATATAATTGGTATCAGTTAAAATCTGATAGTGCAGAAATAAGTAAGCAGTTAAAGCAGGAATTATTAACTGCTTATAGTCCACAATTAAGTTTGAGTTATTATTTTAATAATCTAGAGCAGTATCAACAGGATAAAGAGCATATCAAAAGTATTGATCAATTCTTTAGAAGTGAAAGCAAAACCGAAGAGATGACTGTTAACGAGAGATCATTTCAACTTTTTGGGGCTGAAAAGTTTCTGACTAGTAATGCTGGAAGCAATCTTTTAGCCCGGTTAGGAATTGATGTAACTGATTTAAAATGTCATTTAGCGGCTGAACCATTTTTTTATTATCAAAAGCAGACTAATTCAAGTGAAGAAAATATCTTAATCATTGAAAATAAAGATACTTTTTTCTCTTTGAAAGAGTTATTACAGGCAGGAATTAATAGGTGGTCAGGGATTGAAATTAGTTTATTGATTTATGGAGAAGGGAAGAAGATTCAACATAGTTTTTCTTTTTTTAAGGAATTAGATGAATATCAAGCTGATGACTTGGACTTGAATTTTTATTACTTTGGTGATTTAGACCCTGAGGGAATCCAAATCTGGTGGGGCTTAGAGAATAATTATGAGGTGGAGTTTGAACCCTTGGAGTATTTCTATCAACAACTAATCAGTAATTATCAGCAAAGAGCTCCAAAGTTAAGAACAGCACAAAACTTCAATCACCAAGCCTTAACAGAATTTTGTAACTACTTTGATAAGTCGGTGGCAGAAAAGATAGAATCTTTATTAGCAGCTGAAAAATATATTCCCCAAGAAGGCTTAAATTATCAACTGTTGAAAGAACTTAGTGGTAGAGAAGAGGAGTTATAATTATGATTACTAATGGAGTCTTAGATGGATTTACTGAACGGATGGAAAATATTTTAGTCTTTAAACCATTATTTGATTTAGAACAGAAACGCAAGTATGATTATTCTTTATTAGAGTTAGGAATAGCTGTTTTACTCTTTATTTTTGATAAGATGCTGAATAATGAAGAATGTACTTATGATCATATTGCTCATTTTTTGCAAGAGTTAATTGCTGAGCAGTATGGTGATCAACTAGATTTTAAAGAGGCGAAAGACTTGACTTCTCATTTAGTTAGAGATTGTTTGTTAAATGGAGGGGTCGAGCATAAGTTTGATTATCAAGATTATGAAACAAATGAAGAAGAAGAATATATGTTTAAATTAATTGATTATGATTATGGGATTGATGATCAGTTTGTGAAGTTAGAATTATCTAATATGGGCTTGGAATTATTATTTAAGACCAAAGAGATTTATAATGAATTACAGGTCTCGATTACCCAGTTGTATTTAAAGCAACAGATTCAAAAGGGGGTCTTTGATGGGGCTTTAGATTCTGTGGAAGAACTTAAATTGGCCGTTAAAAATGAACAGAAGCGCTTGCAGGGGTTACGGGAGAAGATTATTCGTGATGTATTGCAGGTGGCTAAAGAAGGCAGTTACCAGCAAGAATTGGATCGGATTAATGATCAGTTGGCCCGTGAAAGTGAAACTTTTCAAGAGTTAATGGAGTTGGTAAAGGAGACAATTAATAAGTACCAAGAGAATTATGACAATCAAAATCTCAATAAAGTGATGCAGCTAAGGTCTGAGTTGTTAACGACAACTGAATTGCATGATTCATTATTAAATACTAAATTAGAAATATCAGAAGTTATGAATAAATCAATGGAGAATATGATTTTAAATACGTTTAGTACGACAGTTAATTTTGAGACTGAAATTTTAGAATCTGTAGTGAATAATGATAGTGCTATAGATCGGTTACAACAGGTGATAGCCCCCTTACTTTCGGCTAATGTGAATTCTACTTTTAATTTGAATCGGATTTTCGAACCGCAGCGTTTATATAACCAGACTGAAGTCAAAGAGGATGAATTAATAGATTTAGATGCAGCGGAAAAAGAGCGCCAAGAAGCAGAAGAGAGACGTGCTGAAGAGAGGAAAAGAAAGCAGTATAAGCTGTGGTTGGAATTGTTATTAGAGCCGTTGTTAGAAGCGGAGCAGACTAAACTAACTAAGATTATTGCTAATCTAAAACAACAAGATAGCGACAAATACCAAGATTTAATTCTTAATCTTGAATTTTATCCCTTTATTCTTAAATTACATCAGTTAGGGAAGATAGAGATTATTACCGAAGAAGAATTAGGTAGTGTAGTGATTGAAGACTTATTTTGGGTGATTACAGAATTAGTGGCAGAGCGGGAAGAATTTAAGGCAATTAGAGAGCTTGAATTGCTAGCATTAGATGAGGTAATTGATCTACAACCAGGTTATGTAATATCAGATTTTATAGTGAGGAGGGCTGAATAATGGAACAAGAGGAGTTTACGGAGGATGATTTCCGGTGGGCATTCAAAATATTTATGTATTTAATTAAAGAAGGCGAGATTACCAAAGACGAGTCGGATTATTACTATGCTTATCAAAAGAAAGGTGTGCAGTATTACTTAGATGAAATCATTGAAGAAGAGGCTGATTGCAAGATCTTTCATTTGGATGAGCGGATTCTCTTGACGCCTGGGATTAGTAATTGGTTTTTAGGCTATAGTAACCAGGAATTGCGGTCTAAAATGAGTTTAAGGACGAATAAGGAATTATATCTAGGGTATTTTATTATTTTATGCCTATTAGCTAAATTTTATAATAGTGATGAGCAGGCTATGAGTAGTCGGCAGTTTTTATTGGTCAAAGAATTAGAAGAGATGGTGACGACGCAGGTAGAGAGAATTCAATCTTTAAGTGAGAATGATTTAAAGCAGCGGGAACAAGAATTGGAAATTTCATTAAGTACTGTAGCAGATGTCTGGCAGGATTTGCCCAAATTTGATGATGAGTTAAAGAATATCCGGCGGGGTAAGAAGAATCGAGTTAGTTTTATTTTACGGGTTTTGGCTTTTTTAGAAGATGAAGAGTTGCTTAAGGTTTTTGAAAATAAAGAGATTAGATTAATGCCTAAATTTGAATATCTAATTATTAAGTATTATTTTAATAGTCAGCGTAAAGAAAAATTATTAGATTTATTAAGTTCAGATAATGTATTAGGAGAGGGTTTATATGCCACAAATCAAGAAGGTTAGAGTTGCTAATATTAAGTATGACCATAATAAGAAACAGATTCCAGATATTACTTTTGATTTGGACGAGCAGAATACAATCTTTTTACTGGCTAATGGTGGGGGTAAGTCTCTATTAGTGCAGTTGATCATTCAGACTATACTGCCTAATGAAGCAATGGGGAAACGTCGGATTTCTGATTTATTTGAGTCGGCTAATTATACTGGTCATGTAGCAGTAGAGTGGTCTCTAGATAGTGAAGGCTCAGAGGAGCATTTATTATGTACGGGCTTTTGTTTTAAAGAAGGTCAAGGTAGTCGGAGTTTGGATTATTATAGTTATCTGGTTGACTATACTGCTAGTGATGAGTTTGGGATTGCTAGTCTGCCGTTGATTAAAGATACAGATTTATTTAGTAAACGAGAACCAATCCGTTTTCAGCGGTTGAAAAATTGGCTCTATGATTTAGATCGCCAGCGGGTGGAGGTCTTTGATACAAATTATAAATATCAGAATAAATTAAAACAGTATGGAATTTTGGCTGAAGAGTGGAAGAGTATAGCGCAGACTAATGCGGCGGAAGGTGGGGTTGATGATTTTTTTGCTCGTAGTAAAAATACTAAGCAGCTATTAAATAATTTATTAATTCCTCAGATTCGCGAGGTGCTATTTTCTACTCATGAAGAGGACCAGTTATTTGAAGCTTTTGATAAACATCGTAATAAATTACTGCGGATGCCCCAGATTGAGGCTAATATTAAGCAGTTTGAGAGTATTACTAATCAGGCAGAGGATTTGATTGATGATGTAGAGCAGTTAGCTATGCTGCAGGAGAAAGTAGAAGACCAGCAATTAAGCTTGGCCCGGCTAGGGAAACGTTTTCTGGCTAATCAGCAGGCTGCTGGAAAAAAATTAGAGTCATTAACTAAAGAGCAAGAAGAGCTACAGGCAGAGGAGGAAAAGTTGCACTGGCAAGAGAAGAGTCAGCCTGTTTTTGTCAAGAAATTAGCGGCTGCAGAAGTTGAGAAGGAACGAGCCCACCACGAGGAGCAATTAAGGCTAGCAACGGAGAAGAAAGATAGAGCTGAAGAAAGGAAGCGACAGTTGCAGGCTTTAGGTCAGTATAATAAGGCGCAACGAGAAGAAGAACAGTTGAAAAAGCATCAGTACAGATTAGAGATTCTAAATAATAAAGCGCCTGAGTTGCGTGACAAATTAGAAACTGTGGAACAGCTTTTGGCCCGTGCTTGGCAGAAGAAAGAAGAGGAATTAGTTACTGTAGAACAGGAGAAAGAGGAAAAAATTAGTCAGTTGGAAGCTAAAGCAACTGAAATCACTGCTAAACTTGGCAGTAAAGAAGAGCAGAAAGAAGAATTAATTAGCCAGCAGGTTACTTTAGAAAACTGGCTCAATAATTTAAAACAAGAGCAGGAAAAATTGCAGGAGGAATTAGCAGTTAGCAGTTTAAGTGCTCCTCAGCAGGTATTAGAGGCTAATGAGGATAAATTAGCAGCTACTAAAGAAGAAGTGGCTGTTAGTAAAGAAAAAATAGCTGACTTAGAAGCCCAACAGGAAGAAATTAGTGAAGAAAAGGTTACTCTAAAGCAACAGGAGATGGAAACAAAGGCCAAATTAGAAAAAAGAGCAGAACAATTGGAACGCTTTGGCGAGCAACAAGAAGAAGTTGCTAGTATGTTAGTGCGCAAGGGTAAACATTGGAGTGATTTATTGGCCCAGCAAGATCAAGTAGTATCTTTTGTGCGTGATAAATTGGGAGCAATTCGGGGAGCTAAGAGTAATCAATCAGCTGAAATTTCTAATTTGGAGGAAAAGCTGGCTCTGGTCGGTGATAAGGAGTATTATATCCCTCACCATATGTTGGTGAAGATAAAAGATTTTTTGGCAGAAAAAAATATTTATACGGTCTTGGGTAGTGAGTGGTTGGCCCAGCAGACGGATGGAGCAATTGATAAACGAGGTTATCTAAAGCAATATCCGCTACTGCCGTATGCAATTTTAGTTGAAGAAAGACAGATTTCTAAAGTAAAGCGGATTTTACAGCGACTTGATTTAGAGGCGGATTTCCCTGTGGCATTATTGATTAGAGATAATTTGAATTTAGCTGAGGAGCAGCTTAGTACTAATCAATCTGTGATGTTCTATCAACCGGATTCGACTGAGCTGTTTATTGAGCCGGATTCTTTTCAGCAATTTAAAGATAATTTAGAAGCAACTATTAGTGAACAAAGAGAAGAACTGGCTGATTTAAAAGAAGAGGAAGAATTTTATTTTGAGTTAAAGAATAAGGTTGCTTCTTTTTATCAGCAGTATCAACAGGAGAAAATAGCCGAGCTAAGAGAGACTAAAGTTGGCTTAAAGGAAGAAGAGCGAAGAATTCAAGAGGAGTTAGTAGCACTAGAAGAAAAGCAAGTAGCAGTTAAACAAGATTTGAAACAGGAGCAAGCTCAGAAGACTGAATTACAAGCAGAGATTAATAGTTTAGAGCAGGGAGTAGAGAAGTTAAGAGATTTTGTCGATCAGTTTGCCTTAGCTGAGGAGAAAGAAGAGGAATTAAAACAAGTTCAGAATAAATTAGAGCAACTGCGGACTGAGTTAGCCCGATTAAAAGAGAGCAAAGAAGAGTTGCAATCTGAGATTAGTGAAGAGCAACAGCAGTTAAAAGAGATTTATCAACGGCAGGAAAGTCACCATCAGGAATATGATGAGTATGATTTAGGGTCTGTCGCTGTGGCTGAAAAGGTAGACCGGTCTTATCAAGAGCTAAAAAATCAACGCCAGGAGTTAACCGAGCAGCTAAATCAAAAGCAGAGCAAGCGAGAAGAAATTGAAGAGCTAATTAATAATTATCGTAGTAGCTATCAAGAACGAAGCGAGCGGATTGCTGAATTAGAAGTGGATTGGGATTGGTTGGAGAATAACCAACGTGCTGTTAGTCGCCAAGAGATTGCCGAGGCTAAGGAGGAGTACCACCAGCTACAAGAAGAGGTGGAGGATAATAAAAGTGATCTGCAAGAGATAAAGGATAAGTTAAAAGATATTCAGGCTGAGGTTAAGGTCAGAATTGAAAATATTAGCGAGGAATTTGATCGTGAGGTTTATCTGGAGTTTTCTGAGCTAAATTACAAGCAAGAATTTGGGGCAATTGAGCGGCAATTAGCTGAGGTGCAAGGGCAGCTAGAAAAGATAAGAGAGCAGATACAAGAGGTGCGGGAAGAGAAACGCCGGAATCAGTCTGCTTTTGAGAACTTGGAGTATCAGTTGCAGCCGGAGTTGGAAGAGTTCTTGGCCCAGGTTGAGGCGTTAACTAAAGATGAATGGGCGGAGCTAAATGGGAGTCCAAAGAAAATACTGCGTCAGGAGTTAGCAAAATTAGACCAGGTAGAGGATAATTTAGCAGAACAGGAACAGTTAGTTAAAAAGAATTTTGAGAACTATATTAACCGTCTTAAAAATAGTAATAATCCTCAGATTAGACAGTTTATTAAGAATGTAGAACAGATTATGCAACAGGGTAAAATTTATAATTATGACTATGTGGAGAGTAGATTTTTGAATATCTTAGAAACGTTTGCTAAGTATAAAGAAAATTATAAACGCGAGCAAGAAGAAAACAAGAAGAATTTAAAGATATTAGCGGAACGTTCTTTCCGTCGAGCCAAGGTAGTTTATGAGAGTATAATCGAATTACCGAAAAATTCACGGATTAAAATCTATGATCGTAATTTCCAAGTGATTAAAATTGACTGGGATGCTACCTTAGGTGCTGAAGGTGAAGAAAAGATTTATGCTTATCTAGAGCAGATATTAGATGATTTACAGCAGTTAAAAGAAGAAGGCGCTGATGATGATAGCTTGGATAAAAGGATGAAAGAGCGATTAGAGGTACATAATTTAATTAATATTATTGCGCCGATTGAAGAATGCCGGATTAGAGTCTGGAAACCACGCTCTGAAGAAGTGATTAGACAGAGTCAATTGGACTATTTTGATTGGAGTGCAGTAGCTCGGTGGTCGGGGGGAGAGAGTTATAGTGTCTATATGACAATGTTTATGGTCTTGGTCAGCTATATTCGCAAACAGATTGCTGGTCGTAGTGATGTGCGCAAGACTATTATTGCCGATAATCCATTTGGTAAGGCATCATCGGCTCATATTCTGAATACAGTTTTTGAAATTGCAGCAGCTAATAAGATTCAATTGGTCTGTTTAACAGCCCACCGCCAAGAGAGTATTCTGCTTAGATTTCCTGTGGCTTATAGCTTGCAGTTGCGTAGTGTAATGGGCAGAGAAGTAATGCAGCATGATCGCTTGGAGAGTGGATTCTATAATCT
>JBNJDB010000068.1:0-10342 GCA_051744465.1 Bacillota bacterium
CCCAATTTTAGCCACCCCTTTAGAAGCTTCAGCACAAACATAATCAAAATGAGGCGTAGCTCCTCTAATAACTGCTCCCAAACAGATTATAGCATCATATTTATCAGTTTTAGCCATTTTCTTAGCAACTAATGGGATTTCAAAAGCTCCCGGAACCCAAGCAACTTCAACATTTTCTTCTGCTATGCCATGTCTTTTTAAAGCATCTAAAGCACCAGACAATAATTTCCCAGAAATAAATTCATTAAACCTACCTACTACAACTCCAAACTTCAAATCTTCTCCTACTAATTTCCCTTCATACAATTTATTAATATTTTCCATTTTATATTCCTCCTATTTTTTTACTTATTTTTTTACTTATTTTTTTACTTAGCCTTTTACTTAGCCTTTTACTTAGCCTTTTACTTAGCCTTTTACTTAGCCTTTTACTTAGCCTTTTACTTAAACTTATACTTAAACTTAACCCTATTCATCCAACAAATGTCCCATTTTTTCTTTTTTAGTTTCTAAATAATCTTTATTAACTTCATTAGCTTCCATTTGATGTGGTACCCGCTCTTTTATCTCTAAGCCATATCCTTCTAATCCAATAATTTTTTTAGGATTATTAGTCATTAAGCGAATACTACTCAACCCTAAGTCAACTAAAATTTGTGCTCCAACTCCATAATCTCTCATATCTTCTGCAAAACCTAACTCTAAATTAGCTTCAACAGTATCTTTTCCTTCATCTTGCAATTGATAAGCTTTTAATTTATTAGCTAAACCAATCCCTCGTCCTTCTTGACGCATATATAATAAAATCCCTTGTCCTTCTTCTTCTATTTTCTCTAAAGCCGATATTAATTGTTCACGACAATCACAACGTAAAGAACCTAATGCATCTCCTGTTAAACATTCGGAATGAACTCTAACTAATACATTTTCTTTATTTTCAACATCACCTTTAATAACTGCTATATGAGTTTTACCATCTAATTTATTTTTAAACCCAATCCCCTCAAAATCACCAAATTTTGTTGGCAACTCAACATCTGCTACACGAGAAATTAATTTGCTTTCCTGCATTCTATATTCAATCAAATCTGCTATAGTAACTATTTTCAAATCATGCTTTTTTGTAAATTCTATTAACTCATCACCTCGTGCCATAGTACCATCTTCAGACATAATTTCACAGATTACTCCTGCGGGATACAAACCAGCTAATTTAGATAGGTCTACTGCTGCCTCAGTATGACCAGCCCGACGCAAAACGCCGCCCTCTTTTGCTGCTAGAGGAAAAATATGACCCGGTCGATTCAAATCACGAGGGTTAGTTTCTTCATCTATTAAAGCGTCAATTGTCTGCGCTCGTTCATAAGCAGAAATACCAGTACTAGTCTCTTTATAATCTACTGATACAGTAAAGGCCGTCTCATGAGCATCAGTATTATCATCAACCATCTGGTCTAGCTTTAATTCTTCTAATCTCTGCTTAGTCATTGGCGTACAGATTAGACCTCTCCCATACGTAGCCATGAAATTAACATCATCTGCCGTAGCCATTTCTGCAGCCATTAATAAATCCCCTTCATTCTCTCGGTCTTCATCATCTACTACAACTATCATTTTTCCTGATTTAATATCTTCTATTGCTTCTTCAATACTATTAAATTCCATTTTTTTCACCCCAACTATATATTTTAATTAATCTAGCCTAACTAGCAAAGATTATGCTAATAAAAAACCATTATTTTTTAATTTTTCCATATCAATATCTTTATTCTCTTGTTTTTCTTCAAACTGCATCATGCGCTTAACATATTTTCCAATCATATCTGTTTCTAAATTAACTACATCACCAATATTTTTATGGGGCAAAGTAGTTACCTCCTTTGTATGAGGTATAATTGAAACAACAAAAGAATCAGAATTCAATTCTGCAACTGTTAAACTAATACCATCAATTGCAATAGACCCTTCTGCAATAATATTTTTTAGCAATTCCGGATCAGGAGTAATAGTTATCAAAATAGCATTAGACTCACGCTGTTTATCTGTTATCTTTCCTATACCATCAATATGTCCCGAAACTAAATGTCCTCCTAATCGATCACTTAACTTTAGAGCTCGTTCTAAATTAACCTGATCACCTACATTTAATTCACCTAAACTAGATTTACGCATCGTTTCAGGCATTACATCTACCTCAAATTCAGTTTCACTAAAATCAGTTACAGTCAAACAGACTCCATTAGTAGCAATACTATCACCTAATTTAACATCTTCAACAACTTTATTAGCTTTTATAGTTAAAACTATGGCTTTATTCCCGCGCTTAATATTATTAACCTCTCCTAGTTCCTCTATAATTCCAGTAAACATAATCCACCTCCTTATATAAAGTGGCACAAGTGCCACTTTATAAGTTTACGGTTGAAAGTTGACAGTTGATAGTCAGCAACCAAATAATAAAAAAGCATATTGATTGCAGATTATACTTAGCAATAAAATAATGTAATTAGCACTACACGAAGTGTTTTTCTTCTTTAAAAAACACGTAGGGACGATAGTAAAGTCAGTTAACGATTAACAGTGTAACTTTATAGTTGATAGTTAGCAACCCAGTAATAAAATAAAGCATTTAGATTGCAGATTAAACTTAGCAATAAAACAATATAATTTGGACTACACGAAGTGTTTTTTTCTTTTAAAAACACGAAGGGACGATAGTAAAGTCAGTTGACGGTTAACAGTGTACAGTTTATAGTTAATAGTTAGAAAGCAATACCAAAATCAATCCCTCTTTAAAACCTAGGATAATTATTTTAGATTTTAATTTGAAGTTTATTTTTTTGAATCTTTTTATTTTTTGACTTTTCCCGAGGAAATTATTGTTTAAGCTCAACAAATGTTGAGTGAGGTTTTAATTTCCTCTTGACTTTTTCGTCAGTTTTGTGTCAAGACAAAACTGACACATTATACCTTATTATACTCAGGATATCCTGTAACTAATATATCATCACCAATTTCTTGTATCTCTTTATTTATAATCTTGATCCCATCTTTAATTTCAGCAACTCCAGTTCCACCCACAACAGGAATAGCTTCTCTACCTCCAATTATTCGTGGAGCAATAAAATAATAGATTTTATCAACTAGCTTAGCTTCCCAAAAAGATGAGTTAATCTTACTTCCTCCTTCTACTAACAGACTGGTTATTTCTTCGTGGGCTAACTCTACTAATAACTTATCTAAATCTACTTTTTCTGTTCCACCTAATTCTAAAATTTCAACTCCTCTACGAATTAACTCTTCTTTTTTAGCTTGCTCAGAATCACGATTAGTAACAAGTATTGTCTGAGCTTCTGCTTGGTTATTAACTACATTAGCAGATAAAGGAGTCTTTAACTTACTATCCAAAACTACTCTGATGGGATTCGACCCACCTTCTGGTAATCTAGTTGTCAATCGAGGATTATCAGCTAAAACAGTTCCTGCCCCTACTAATATAGCATCTACTCTATCTCTTAATTGATGTACCAGCTCTCGTGATTCAGAACCACTAATCCACTTAGAGTCACCTGTTTTAGTTGCAATCTTACCATCTAGAGTAAAAGCATTTTTTAAAATCACAAATGGTCGATCAGTAGTAATATACTTAATAAATACTTCATTTAATTGTTTAGCTTCTCTTTCTAATAATCCTACATCAACCTCAATTCCAGCTTCACGCAAGCGCTCAACTCCAGCTCCAGCAATCTTAGGGTTAGGGTCTTTCATCGCAATCACAACTCTTTGCAACCCCGACTTGATAATTGCATTAGAACAAGGAGGAGTCTTGCCAAAATGGGTACACGGCTCTAAATTAACATACAAAGTTGCTCCTCTAGCATCATCACCTGCCTGCTCTAAAGCATTAACTTCAGCATGATTAGCTCCAGCATAATGATGATACCCTGTCCCAATCACTTGCTCATCTTTTACTATTACTGCCCCAACTAAAGGGTTAGGGCTAGTATCACCTTTAGCTTTATTTGCTAATTTTAATGCTTGCTTCATATATTCTTTATCTGTCATTCAAATCACTCTCCCCAAAAATTAAAAAAGTTCCCTCGATTAATCTATCAGGAACTTTAAGTCAATAACATAGTTTTCTTCTCCCATCCAGACTCTACTGTCGGTACTGGAATTTCACCAGTTCAGCCATTAAGGCTCACGGACTATAACCGTCGGTTAGGAATTGCACCCGTTCCCGAAGAAATATTTAGTTTTCTTAATTATACTAATTTTTTCTCACAAATTCAACTAATATGTGAATTAAATCTTTAACTTTTGGAATTTCTTGATTACTTTAGCTCGATTATCAGCTCCAAATATAGCTGAACCTGCTACTAAAATATCTGCTCCTGCTTCAACTGCATCAACTGCTGTGGTTTCTGGTTTGATACCACCATCAACTTGGATATCTACTTCTAAGTCACGACTTACAATCATTTCTTGCAAATCTTGAATTTTTTCTTTCATTTCGGGAATAAAACTCTGCCCTCCAAAACCAGGATTAACAGTCATTAAAAGAACCATATCTACCTCAGGTAGAACATGTTTAATCCTTTCTAATGAAGTAGCAGGATTTAAAACTACAGCCGGCTTAACAGACTGTTCTTGAATATTTTGAATTGTTCGATGTAAATGAGGACAAGTTTCAACATGAACGCTAATAATATCTGCTCCTGCTGTGGCAAACTCTTCTATATATTGATCAGGATTTTCAATCATTAAATGTACATCTAAAATTTGTTCTGTCTCCTTAGCAATATCAGCAACTACTCCCGGGCCAAGGGTGATATTAGGTACAAAATGACCATCCATCACATCAATATGAAGATACTCAGCATCTTTTACTGTATCAATTTCTGCTGCTAATTTACTAAAATCTGCTCCTAAAATAGATGGGGCAACTTTAATCATTTTATCTCCTCCAAGTTTCTGTAGCTTTCTCTTCTATTTCATCTAATAATTTTAAATAACTTTGGTATCTTTGCTCATTAATTGCTCCGTCTTCTACAGCCTTTTTAACTCCACATTCCGGTTCATGGCTATGACTACAAGAATTAAATTTACACTGATTAACATAATCCTTAAATTCAACAAAGTAATGAGGTAGTGTGCGGGGTTTAATAAAACTAATATCTAATTTACTGAACCCAGGAGTATCTGCTACCCAGCCCCCTTGCTGCAAATTTAACAACTTTACATACCGTGTAGTATGCTTCCCACGCTTGATTTTATCACTCAAATCATCTGTTTGCAACTCTAAATCCGGTTGAATAGAATTTAATAAACTAGACTTCCCCACACCAGAAGGACCAGCAAAAACAGATACCTTATCCGTCAAAACCTGCTCTAACTCTGTAATCCCAATTCCTTCTGTTGCACTTGTATAAATAACTTGATAGCCTAAATCTTCATAAAAGCCAACTAATTCTTTAGTTTGAGCCAGACCTGGTATATCAATTTTATTAATACAAATTTTCACTTCTAAATCTGCAGCTTGAGCTAAAACTAATAATTTATCAAGTAATTTAAAATGCAAATCTGGTTCTTTAATAGCATTAGTAATTATAACTTGATCAACATTTGCTATCAAAGGTCTAAATAAACGATTTCCCCGTTCCAATCTTCCTTCAATAATGCCTTCTTCTGAATTTAACTTTTTAAATTCAACTTTATCACCAACAATTACCTCAGTCTCTTCTTGTTTTAACCTACCACGAATCTTACAATTATATACTTGTTGACTACTAAAATCATCAACAAAAAAGTATCCCCCATAAGTTTTAACTACTCTACCTTGCTCCATATCTTCTCCCCTTTGATAAATTCAGCTAGAAGCTATCCACTTAATTAGATCTTCTAACTATTATTTACGTAATTGTTTTTTCACTAACTAATTTATCATCAAAATATACTCTAATAACAGCCGCTCCTACAGTAATAATTTCTTCATAAATTTCATCTCCAGGCTGATGTTGATCTTGATAAACTATTCGTTGCCCATTATCATCTTTGAGTACTATTTTAACTTTCTTTTCTTGACCAGGAGTAACTTCAATATTAACTGTAGAACTTCTAACTTCAGAATCATAAGGGTTCCTAATTCCACTACTGACAATCAGTTTCATAGTACTTCCTTCACTAACCTCAGAACCAGATGCAGGTTGTTGAGCAATCACCCGACCGGCAAAATAATTTAAACTCTTTCGCTCTGTTACTTGACCTACAATTAAATTAGAAGATCTTAAATCTTCTACTGCCTCCTCTTTTTTCAAGCCCACTAAATCAGGTACTTTCATCTTTTGGGGTTCAGAACCTTTACTAACAACTAAATCGACTTTAGTTTTAGACTTAACGCTCTTTTCAGGTTCTGGAGTTTGAGAAATAACTTTCCCTTCAGCAACCTCGGAACTATATTCCTCTTTTACCGTACCTAATACCAAATCTTTTTTATCTAACTCTACTTTAACTTTTCTCACAGCCATTCCTTTGAAATCAGGTACAACACTTAATTCAGCCCCTTTACTTAATACAACACTAATAACTCTATTAGCCTTAACAATTTCACCTGGCTTAGGACTTTGAGAGATCACATGGTCTTTTGGCATTTCACTGCTATAAGTTTTATAATAAACTTGCAGTTGCAAACCTTCATCCCCTAGAATATCCTTTGCTGTATCAAGCTCTTCATTTATAACTTTAGGAACTTTTACATTAGGAACATCTACATAATCTAAATAAAAATAATACATCACAGATAATATTGCAATAGATATAACTGCTAAAACAGCAATTACAGACTTGAAATTAAATCCAGATTTTTGATTATGATTAGCAATACTCTTAGATTCGTCTTTGATTTCATCTTTGGATTGCTCTTTGGTATTATCTTTAACCATATCTTTATCATTACTTTTTTCAGCTTGCTCTTTCTTTTTATTATTAGATTCAGATTGAGAATTTCGAGTAGCTAGTTCATCTTTAGAAATAACCATCGTCTGCTGGTTAGAAATTTCTTGTTGTTCTGCTCCCTCATCTAATTCCTTTATATCACGCAAAAATTCATTAGCAGAATTATATCTATCAGCTGGCTTCTTAGCTATAGATTTAATTATAATATTAACTAAATCTGGTGATAAGTCATTATTATACTCCACAGGAGAAACAGGTTCCTCTTTGACATGTTTCAAAGCTACTGAAACAGAATTATCACCATCAAAAGGTACTTCTCCTGTTACTAGTTCATATAATACAATCCCCAAAGAATATAAATCACTTTTAGTAGTAACCCTGCTACCACGTGCCTGCTCAGGAGACAAATAATGAGCCGAACCTATAATCGACTCTGTCTGAGCTAAAGTTGCATCATTAACAGCCTGGGCAATTCCAAAATCAGTAACTTTAACTCGCTCATCAGATGTTAACAAAATATTATGGGGCTTAATATCACAATGAATAATATTATTACGATGAGCTTTAATTAATGCCTGACAAACTTCTTTAATGATTTTAATTGCCTTAGCAGTATTGAATCTACCTTCGCTTCTAACTTTTTCTTTTAAATCCGATCCAGTAATGTATTCCATAATTATATATTCTAATTCATCATCCTGGCCTATGTCAAAAATATTAATTATATTAGGATGATTTAAACTTGCAACTGATTTAGCTTCATGCCGAAATCTTTTAACCGCTTTTTTATTATCTGCAAACTGCGGTTGTAGTATTTTGACAGCTACTTCTCTTGATAGCAAATCATCTTTAGCACGATAGACAATCGCCATACCTCCTGTACCAATCTTCTCCACCAACTCATACCTGTTATTTAATATTTTTCCAATCATCAATGTCACCTCAAAATCAAACTTAAGTATTCTGATATAAAACAGCAGTTATATTATCATAACCTCCTGCTGAATTAGCTTTATCAGATAAAATTTCTGCTTGCTTTTGCAAAATCAAATTTCTATTTAAGACAGATTTAATTTGTCTATTAGTTCTCATATTCGTTAATCCATCCGAACAAAATAAAAGAAGGTCATCCGTCCCCAATTCAAGTTCAATTATATCAAAATTAATTTCTTCTTCCAAACCTAAAGCACGCAATAATAAATTCTTTTTAGGATGATTTCTAGCTTCTTCCTTTGTAATTGCACCTTTTCTTAATAAATCAGCTACATAAGAATGATCACTAGTAATCTGTTCTAAAGAATCATTATGATACAAATAAGCTCTACTATCACCTATATGACCAATTATCAAATGATTATTCTCAATAATTCCTAAAGTCAAAGTAGTCCCCATCCCATTATACTGCGGACTATTACTGCCCTGCTCTAAAATTTCATTATTTATATTATTAATACATTCTTTTATATCAGCAATTAAGTTACCAGCAGTAAAATTATATTCTTCAATCATCTCAATCGCTATCGAACTTGCTACATCACCAGCTTTGTGACCCCCCATACCATCTGCTACAGCAATTATATGGAGCTCATCTTGCTCTAAAACTAAATAATTATCCTCATTTTTATCTCTAAGCTGACCTGTGACAGAAACTGTACCACAATTCATTTTCTCACCTCTCTTAACCATCTAAAGAAAATTCTAAAATTGTTTCACCTAATCTAATTTCATCCCCATCCTCTAACTTCTGTTCTTCAATAGCTTCTCCATTAACATATAAACCATTAGTACTACTTAAGTCTCTAATTTTATAGTAATATTTCTTATTAATCAACTGAGCATGAACTCGAGAGACACTTTTATCTTTCAAAACAACTTCATTACCTTGTTGTCGACCAATATTAGTTTCAACTGAATCTAAAATAAATTTTCTTTCCGTTTTTTTAGAACTACTAATTCTTAAACTAACCTGTTTGCGCCCTATTGGTTCTCTAATTATCGTTGCATCATCTATACCAGAATCATCATCATTAATATCTTGCTTATTAAAAACTTTTGTTTCATTATCAATAGTTTGCTGAGTGTCAAAATCATTATTATCAGCAAAAATAAATCGCTTTAACTTCCGGGCCAAGTTAAACAAAACTACTCCTCCTTCCCCTGCAATTGTCCACAAGCAGCATCTATGTCTGCCCCTCGTTCCTTTCTTACTGTCACTGGGATATTAAAGTACTCTAGTTTAGATTTAAATAGATCAATCTGCTCTTGTTGTGGTTGAGAATAATCCAATTTTTCAACTTGATTAATTGGAATTAAATTAACATGAAATAAATTACCTGCTAATAACTTTGCTAATTGATGAGCATCTTCCTCACTATCATTAACACCATCCATTAAAGCATATTCAAAAGTAACTCGGCGACTAGTCTGCTCAGTATAAGATTGACAAGCAGCAATCAAATCTTCTAGAGGATACTTCCCATTAGCTGGGATTAATTTATCTCTAAGTTCATTAGTAGGGGCATGCAACGAAACAGCTAAAGTTAATTGTAATTCTTCACTAGCTAATTCATTAATTTGAGGTACTAGCCCACAAGTTGAGATAGTTATTTTACGCATTCCTATATTTAACGGACCATTAATTAATCTAATAGCTCTCAGAGATGCTTCATAATTATCTAATGGTTCCCCCATCCCCATAATTACTACATTAGTTATATCTATATCAGCGATTTTTTCTACTGTTAAAACTTGATTTATTATTTCACCAGCAGTTAAATCACGGGATAAACCTTCTAAGCCTGTAGCACAAAAACTACAGCCCATTGCACAACCTACTTGCGTTGATATACAAAGAGTCTTGCGTCCATTATCACTTGGCATATAAACAACTTCAATTCTTTCCCCATCATCTAATTCAAACAAATATTTAATTGTTCCATCAGCTGATTTTTGTTCCTTTAATTTCACTAAGGGAGCCAGCTTAAAATTATCAGCTAATTCCTGCTGCAATTCAGCTCCTAAATTAGTCATCTGCTCAAATTCGAAAATTTTCTTATCATAACCCCAATTTAAAATTTGTTCCGCCCGAAAACTAGGCTGTCCTAATTCTTTCATTAATTCTGCTAATTCTCTTTCAGTAAGTCCAATCAAATTGGTTTTTTCCATCTTATCTAACCTCTTCCTCGGCTTTTTTAATTAATTTAGCTATAAAAAAGCCCTCTAATAGATCATCGTCGGGTATGATTTGTAACATTCCATCTTGCAAATAATTACTCAAAGTAAAATCTTTAGCCTGTGACTCTAAATTAATTATAGCAAAATTAGAATGTTGACTCAAGAACTCATCTATTACTTCTTTATTTTCTTCAGGACTAAATGTGCATGTACT
>JBNJDB010000069.1:0-10121 GCA_051744465.1 Bacillota bacterium
TTTTTATGATTAGAAAAGCCTGCACCACAATAGTGCAGGCTTGAAAAGTTTATTGTGCTACAATATTAACTAATTTTTTCGGAACTACAATCACTTTAACTACTTCTTTTCCATCAGTATAGCGCTGAATATTTTCTTGAGCTTGGGCAACTTTTTTCAATTCTTCATCTTCTATATCAGCAGCTACATTAACTTTATCTCTTACTTTACCATTAACCTGAATAACAATTTCAATCTCATCTTTCTTAATAGCTTCCTCACTATACTCAGGCCAATCTTGCTGATGAACACTTCTTTCATAGCCTAACTCAGCCCATAATTCCTCAGTCATATGAGGCGCAAAAGGAGCTAATAGAGCAATCATAGTTTCTACTACTTCGCGCAATAAAGCATCATTCAAATCATCTGTATTAGCTAAATATTTATAAGCAGCATTAACTAATTCCATAATTGAACTAATAGCTGTATTCAACTGCTGTCTTTCATTAATATCTACTGTTACATCTTTAATTGCTACATGCAACTGACGATATAATTTTTCTTCTCCATCGCCATTTACTGCAAATTCAGTAGATACATCTTTGATATCTTCAAGATTATTAGCAACCAGACGCCAGACTCTATTCAAGAACCGTTCGGCACCTTCTACACCTTCAGTATTCCAATCTAAATCTCGAGCTGGAGGAGCAGCAAATAAGATAAACAATCTTGCTACATCTGCACCATAATCATCTAAAATCTCCATCGGATCTACAACGTTACCTTTAGATTTAGACATTTTGGAACCATCTAATAAGACCATACCTTGCGTTAACAAACTAGAAAATGGTTCTTTATCCTTTACATAGCCCTGATCATGTAAGAACTTCATAAAGAATCTAGCATATAATAAATGCATAACTGCATGCTCTACTCCACCAATATATTGATCAACATTCATCCAATAATTAGCCTGTTCTTGATCAAATACTTCTGTTGCAATTTCTGGACTAGCATAACGCAAATAATACCAAGAAGAATCAACAAAAGTATCCATCGTATCCGCTTCTCTAGTTGCTTCTTGTCCACATTTTGGACAACTAGTAGTTACAAAATCATCAACTTGGGCCAAGGGTGATTCACCTTCGCCAGTAAACTCAACATCAGTTGGCAATTCTACTGGTAGATCTTCTTCTGGTACAGGAACACTACCACAATCATCACAATATATAATCGGAATCGGAGTTCCCCAATATCTCTGCCGCGAAATTAACCAATCACGCAACCGATAATTAACTTCTTTAGTCCCACTATTATCTTCTTCTAAGTAATCAATAATCTTATCAAAAGCATCATCAACACTTAAACCATTCAAGATATCAGAATTAACTACTACTCCATCATCCGTATACGCTTCCTCTAAATCGCTAGCAGAAAAATCCTCATCTTCAGGTTGAATTACTACTTTTATTGGTAACTCATATTTTTTAGCAAACTCAAAATCACGTTCATCATGAGCCGGAACAGCCATAATTGCTCCCGTTCCATAATCCATCAACACATAATTCGCAATCATTACCGGGATTTTTTCTCCCGTTAGTGGATTAACAGCTTCAATACCCGTATCCAATCCTAATTTTTCAGCATCATCGCCAGTTCTTTCTTCTTCATCTTGTTCGCTCATCTCTTCGACAAAGTCTAATACTTCTTCTTCTTTGTCAGTACCAACTACTAATTCTTCTACTAATGGATGTTCTGGAGCCAAGACCATATAAGTAGCTCCATAAATTGTATCCGGTCGAGTAGTAAAGACTTCTAGACTCTCATCACTATCAGCAATTTCAAACTCTATATTAGCTCCTTGACTACGACCAATCCAATTTTTCTGCATTGTCTTAACTTTATCAGGCCAACCATCTAATAAATGGTGATCATCCAATAAATCTTGTGCATAATCAGTAATCTTAAAGAACCACTGTTCTAATTCTTTATCTATAACTTCGCTATCACAGCGTTCACATTCATCCTCAACTACTTGTTCATTCGCTAAAACAGTCTGACAACTTGGACACCAATTGACTTCGGATTCATCTTTATAAGCTAGTCCTTCTTTATACAATTCTAAAAACAACCACTGTGTCCATTTATAATAATCAGGGTCACAAGTTGCTATTTCTCGTTCCCAATCAAATCCAAAACCTAGCATTTTAAACTGTTTGCGCATATTATCAGTATTATCTTTAGTCCATTCAGCTGGATGAATATCACGTTTGATTGCAGCATTTTCCGCTGGCAATCCAAAAGCATCCCAGCCCATTGGATGTAAAACATTATGGCCCGTCATATTTTTAAACCGCGCAAAAACATCTCCGATTGAATAATTTCTCACATGACCCATATGTAAATTACCAGATGGATAAGGAAACATTTCTAGCACATAGTATTTATCCTGTTCTGGATCCATTTCACTCTGATATAACCCTTCTTCTTCCCACTCAGTCTGCCATTTGCTTTCAATCGTATCAAAATCATACTTTTCTTTCACTTTTTTTATTCCTCCCCGAATTATATTTAATACAAAAAAACCCTCGCCCCTAGTAAAGATAACTCCTTAATAGGGACGAGAGTTTTTTCTCTCGCGATACCACCCTACTTGATATGACTAGGTATCCTCCTCCCTAATCATATCCACTCTAACAACAGAATAACGACTGTTAACCGAGTAGACTACTACTAGTTCATCTACCTAGCTACAAGGCGAGTTCAGCCATAGCCTACTACTCCTCTTTTTAGCTATTAGGGCGTTGATTAAATTATCATCCATAATTATAAACTAATCAGCTAAGATTGTCAAATTTTTTATTCAGTCCAATCAATTCTAGTTGCATCTCCCCATAACTCATCTAATTGATAATATTCTCGTTGTTGATCATGAAAAACATGCACAATTACATCCGCATAATCTAATACAGCCCAACGAGCCTTATCAGTTCCTTCCTTACTTTGTAGTTCAATATCATCTTCTAAAGCACTCTGAATTGATTTGATTATTGCATTAACTTGAGTAGTTGACGTTCCACTACAAATAACAAAATAGTCGGCCAAGATAGAAATCCCTTCTAACTCTAAAACCTTAATATCTTCTGCACCCTTATCATCCGCTGCTAATGCTGCTGTCTTTGCTAATTCTTGAGAACTAAGCTCCATTAACTGAATTACCTCCTCGATTTTTTGAATTGAAATTTAATGAATTCAACACTGAATTCAATTCTGGTTCTTCCACTAACCAATAACTAACTCCATTAATATAATCACCATGTCCAGGCAAAGTATCCATCGCCATTTTTTCTAAGCTAAAATCTTTAAGCAAAGAAATTAAGGATATGAAATTGGTCGTTGAAATATTAGTTTTAACAGTATTTCTAACTTCATTAAGCAATACAGGGACTTTTAAAATTGTTTTGTAAGATAACAATTCTTTAGTAACCGCCTGTAAAAACTTCTGTTGTCTATCTATACGACCAATATCTCCTAAGTTATCATTTCTAAATCGAACATAATCTAACGCATCTGTGCCATTAAGGACCTGTTCTCCCGCAGCTAAATCAATATCTAACCCTGCCGCTTGGTCTCTATATGCTAATTTCTTCTCTATATTCACCTCAACACCATCAAATAAATTAACCACATCTATAAACCCATTATAATCAACTTCTAGGTGATTATCAATTTCTACACCTAAAAAATCTGATACAGTTCGTTGTAATAATTGCAACCCACCATAAGCATACGCTGCATTTATTTTATGATACTTCCCATCAGGAAATTTAACCCTAGTATCTCTAGGAATAGATAAAATAGAAACTTTTTCACTATCTAAATCTATATTAGCTACCATTACGGTGTCCGAACGTTTGCTTCCATTTTGTTCTTGGTCACCACCAACTAACAATAAATTAAATTGTCCATTAGTAGTCTGTGAAGTTTCACTTTGAATTCCCTCTTGTTCACTAGTAGATAGTCTGTCAGTAGTATCTAACTTAAAATCACTATCAGCACTATTCAAGAGTAAATTAAAAGCTAATAATCCACTTAAAACAATAACTAGGCCAATAATTACTGAATATTTGATTAATTTTCTTACATGCCCCCAAGTCATAATTATCTTCCTTTCTAATTAACTTCAAGTTAAGTTTATAATTAATTTCAAACTCAAAACTTAAAGCAATGAATTCCGCGTCTCAATCGTCTGGGGATGTATAGACTCTCCTAAATCCAGATGGTATCTAATAGAATCTTCACAAGCAGTTCTAACTGCATCATCTAAAGATCTTCCTCTAGTATCTCGTCTGATATGCTCTCGTAATCTATCAATTGTTTCACACTCACGATTAGGCTCAATATGATCAGCCAGAAAAACAACTTTATCCAAAGTTGACATCGTACTACTTCCTAAAGTGTGAACTCTAATGGCTTCTAATATAGCTTCATCTTCAACACCAAATTCTTCTCGAGCTAATTCTGCTCCTACTGGTGCATGTAATAAAGCAGGTTCATCCTTATAAACACCAGATATTACTATACCAAACTCTTTAGCTTTTTTCAATAGGATATTTTTGGATAAACCCTTAGCACAGTCATGTAATAAAGCCGCCCAACTAGCTTGTGTTTCATCTACTCCAAAACGTTGTGCCAATTTAACCGCCTCATTTTTAACTGCTAAAACATGTTCTAATCTATCTTCACTAATTCGCTCCTTTAATTTCTCTATTGCTTCTTCTTCAGTCACTTCTGAACCTCCTCTATAAAATTAATCTCTGCTATAATACAGATTTAGATTATTGTTTCTAATTGATCCTAATATAAATTATGTTTATCAATATATGCCTGTACTTCTTCCGGTAACTGATATTTAATTGGTCGCCCTTCTTTAACTCGGCCTCTAATATCAGTTGAAGATATAGCCAAACCTGGTATTTCTAATAGATGAATATTATCTCGATATTCATCATAAATTTCTTGACCTAACTGTGATAGACAATAGCCAGGTCTACTAGCAGCAATAAATTCTACTTCTTTTAGCAATTCTTCTGGTGCTTTCCACGTAAAAATCTCTAAAATAGCATCTGAGCCCGTAATAAAATAAAAGTGAGCTCCCGGATATTTCTCTTTAAATGCACGAACCGTATCTACAGTATAAGATAAGCCTGTTCTATCAATTTCCATTCGGGATACTCGAAACTTAGGATTACTCATCGTTGCTAATAGAGCCATCGAATATCTATCTTCAGCATCAGTGATTTTTTTATCTGTTTTATGTGGTGGATTCCCTGAAGGAACAAATACAACTTTATCTAAATCATATTGATAACTAGCACATTCCGCAGTCACTAAATGACCATTATGAATAGGATCAAAAGTACCACCCATAATCCCAATCACTTGGTCTGTATCATTCATTATTGTCACTCCCAACTACTATGTTTGAATTTAAGCTAAACTAAAAAATAGTACTCTATATATTATATTTTTTACTTAGTCTTTTACTTAATCTTAGACTTAACCTTAGACTTAACCTTAGGCTTAATAATAAAGCTTTCTCCTTGCTAAGTCAAATATTCTTTAGCTAACTTGTTCTATAATCCCTAACTTATTGAAATCTTGTTCTAATTGCTGCGGATTCGAAAATTGAATTGTTGTAATCCCTAAACTAGCTGCATTTTCTAAACAGACTGGATCATTATCAATATAAACAACTTGCTCTGCAACTACTTCAAATTGATTCAAAGCCGCTTGATAAATTTCTACTTGGGGTTTACAATATCCAACTTGTGACGAATTAATAATTTTATCAAAGACTCCAACCAAATTCAAATAATCCAACTTATTATCTAATCTACCAATATCATTTGTTACTAACCCTAATTGATAATTTGGGCTAATTCGTCCTAATAAATCAACCACTTCTTCTTTTATTTCTTCCGAATAATAATATTCCTTCACAAATTCCTGTAACTCATCTATTGATAAATTATTGATTTCATTTGTTAACCAGTTAGTAAATTGATCCAAATCTATCTTACCAGCTAACAAAGCCATATATTCCTCACTAAATATATTCTCCTTCATTTTCTTTAAATCCCAATCATACTTTTGGGTATATTTATCTAAAACACGTTCAAATTTTGTTTCCGTTACAACCCCACCTAAATCAAACAAAATAACTTGCTCCATAAAAAATAAGCCACCCCCAATACTTTGCTCCTTATCCTAAATGTTTCTAGACAACTAAAGAGTTTCCTTTAAAAAATTACTTTTAACTCCACTTTTAAATCAGATCAAAAATCTCCTAACTTAATATAAAAAGCTACCACAAATGGTAGCTTTTTAATGATATACACCTTAAATATCTCGGTTTGTATAATCAGTATGCAATAGCTGATGAGCTAGATGACTGTTAGCTTCTCCTAAATAATCATCATATAACTGCTGCACCTCTTCATTTTGATGTGATTTACGGATTTTTTTGGCGGCATCAATTTCATAGATAGCAGACTTTCTTTTTTCTACAATTTCTTGATTAGTTGGAATTGGTTGGCCTCCACCACCAATGCAACCTCCTGGACAAGCCATAAACTCTACAAAATGATAGTCTGCTCCAGCTTCAATTTTATCCATTAACTCTGCTGCATTACTTAAGCCACTTACTACTGCTGTTTTGACAGTCATCCCCGCAATTTCTACTTCTGCCTCTTTAATTCCTGTTGTTCCTCGCAACGCAGTAAAATCTAACTTTTCTAATTCTTCACCAGTAATTAATTCATAAGCTGTACGCAAAGCAGCTTCCATTACTCCACCACTAGCGCCAAATATATCTGCTGCTCCTGTAGATTCCCCCATCATTAAATCATAATTTTCGGTTGGCAAATCAACTAAATCAATTCCAGCTTCCTTAACCATCCTAGCTAACTCTCGTGTTGTTAAGACAAAATCTACATCTTGATCCATTTCCTTGCGGCCTGCCTCAAACTTTTTAGCAGTACAAGGCATAATTGAAACTACAACCATATCTTCAGGATCAATTCCATGTTGCTGGGCATAATAAGATTTAGCTATAGCACCAAACATCTGTTGGGGCGATTTACAACTTGATAAATTATCTAGATATTGCGGATAAAAATGTTCAATATATTTAATCCAACCAGGACTACAGGAGGTGAACATCGGGAATTCTCCCCCCTCATTTATTCTATTAATCAATTCTGTTCCTTCTTCCATAATTGTTAAATCAGCTGCAAAATTAGTATCAAAAACTCGATCAAAATCTAATCTTTTCAAACCTGCTACCATCTGCCCGGTAATAATTGTCCCTGGAGGTTGGTCAAACAATTCTGACAGAGCCACTCTAACTGCTGGAGCAGTCTGCACTACAACAAATTTGTCCTCATCATGTAACATATCCCAGACACGATCATAATGATAAACTTCATGTAATGCTCCTGTTGGGCAAGCATGGATACACTGACCACAATTAGTGCATTCAACATTACCCATACCTCTATCTCCAAAAGTAGTCAACCTAGTTGCTGGGCCCCGATTAGCCATAGTAAAGACTCCAACCCCTTGAATTTCTTCACACTTCCGAATACAACGCCCACAAGTAATACATTTATTTGGCTCTCTTTCAATTGAAGGACTAGAAACATCATTCTCATAGCCTTTATCTAGTGGGTCAAATCTCATTTCATTTGCTCCTATATCTGCTGCAATTTCTCGCAGTTCACAACTTTGATTGCGACTACAAGTTAAACAATTCAGCCGACAACTTATATCATGAGAAGCCACAATTAATTCAAATAAGGTTCTTCTAACTTCTCTCACTTGCGGCGAATGAGTCTGTATCTTCATTCCTGCCTTAATTTCAGTAGCACAAGCAGGTTGTAATAATCTTTCTCCTTCAACTTCTACCACACACAAACGACATCCCCCATAGACTGACAGTTCTTTAGAATGACACAAAGTAGGAATTTTAACTTGAATCTTTTGAGCTGCTTCTAAAATCGTTTCACCAGCCTCAAAATCAACTTCTTGCCCATCTATATTTGCTGTAGCCACTACTGCCCACCTCCTTGTAATAATTCAGAACCGTAATTATCTAAAATAGAAGTAACAAAATTTAACGATGTCTGTCCTAGACCGCATCGAGCTGCCAAATAAGTTGTTTGACTAAGGTCAGTAATTAATTCTATATCTCGATTAATTAAATGACCTCTTTTTTTAGCATTTGTTAGCAGATGACAGACCTGTCTAATTCCTTCACGACAAGGAAAGCAGGTCCCACAAGTCTCACTCATGAAAAATTCGGAAACATTCAACATCAAATCAATTAAATCATTTCCTTCTGCTACAGCAATTATTGCTCCTGAACCTGTACTACTTCCCGCAGCAGAAATATCTTCATAGCTATAAGGTATATCTAATTTTTCAGCTGGTAAAATAGATGTCGAAACACCACCGGGCACAACAAATTTTAATTCCCTATTATTTCTAATTCCTTTTCCTAGTTTCTCTACTATCTCACGAATGGTTAAAGAAGCAAATTCAAGTTCATAAACTCCCGGTTCATTGACCTGACCACTTAAACTAATTAGTTTGGTTCCATTACTTTCATCGGTACCTAAAGCAGTATATTCATTAACCCCTCTATTAATTACTTCTACAGCAGCAGCCAAAGTTTCAACATTATTAACTAAAGTCGGTTGACCATACAATCCACTTTGAATTGGATAAGGCGGTTTGATCCTAGAGCGAGGACGCTTACCTTCAATTGAATTCAATAATGAAGTCTCATCACCACAGATATAAGCACCTGCTCCTTTGATTAATGTTAATTCAAAATCAAAATCACTATCTAATATATTTTCTCCTAGCAAATTATTATCTCTCGCAAATTTAATTACTCTTTGAAAAATCTTAATTGGTTTAGCATACTCGCCTCTAATATAAATATATCCCTGCTGAGCACCAATTACATAAGCACTGATCAAAATACCTTCTAAAACTTGGCCCGGTGAATTTTCTAATAAATATCTATCTTTAAAGGTCCCTGGTTCTCCTTCATCAGCATTACAAACAACATATTTTTCTGGTCCCGTTTCTTTAGCAGCCAGTTCCCATTTAACACCCGCTGGAAAACCAGCTCCCCCACGTCCTTTCAAATCTGCTTTTTTGATATCACTAATCACATCTTGAATTGAACTATTTAATACTTGCTGTAAAGCAGTGAATTTATAATCTTCTATTTTTTTAGTAGTTTCTTTTTTTAAAAACATAGCAACCACCCCCTTGTTTACAAGCAATCCTTTAAAATTTGAATTGCTCTATTCTTGTTGAGATAATTATAAACCTGATCATTGACCATCATTACCGGTCCTGCGCCACAATGACCTAAACATTCAACCACTTCTAAAGTGAACTTTTGATCTGCAGTAGTTTCTCCTGCTGTAATCCCCAAATAATTTTCTACCGCCTTAACAATATCAGCTGATTGATTGAGATGACAAGATAGACTATCACAAATTCTAATCATATATTTCCCAGTTGGTTCAGTATAAAACATTGAATAAAATCTAATTGTTCCATAAATTTTAGAACGAGGAAGATCAAGTTGCTGGGCCAATTTATCAATTTCAGATTCTGCAATATAACCATAAGTATCTTGGATTTCATGTAAACGTTCTAATAAATTAAAATCAGCCACAATTACACCCCCTTTATCCTTAAGAATAGTTTCAGCTAAATTTAGTACTATAATTATAGTACTAAACTAAATTGCAAATTATCATCCACCTCCAAATAAATTATTGCCTTCCTTCATTCAATTATCCAAAAATCAGATTCAACGATTAATGTTTTAATATTCTGACAATTAAGAATAAAGTTTAGATTTAGTTCCTGCTTTAAGCAAAAGCTAAATCTAAAGCAACATTTTCTGAATTATTGCTACTAATATATTGCGAAATATTTCACTAATAATTTACTTCTAGTTAATTATTATTAATCCTCTATTAAAAACATTATTATTCTGTCAAAAAGTTAGCAGCCTTAGTAATCTTATCAGCTGGGCCAACTAAAAATACTTG
>JBNJDB010000070.1:0-9860 GCA_051744465.1 Bacillota bacterium
GCTCATGCTGGGTGGCAGGGAACAGTCAATAAAATAGCTCAAAAAACTGCTCTGATGATGAAAGAAACTTATGGAGTTAAGTTAGAAAATTTATTAGTGGGTATTGGCCCTCATATTGGCCCTTGTTGTTATCAGGTTGATCAAAAAGTAGTAAATCCTTTAGCTGATGGATTTGACAATTGGGAAGAAATGGTGGAAAATGATGGAGAGAACAAATGGAGATTAGATTTAGCTAAAGCTAATCGAATTCAGCTAGAAGAAATTGGAGTTGAGGCAACTAATATAATTAACAGTAATCTATGTACTTCCTGTCACAGTAATCTTTTTTATTCTTATCGGAGAGATAAGGGGCAAACAGGTAGAATGGCTAGTTTGATTAAAATAAAGTAGCGGAGGCTAGATAATTATGGCAACTAAAATTTTAGTAGTAGATGATGAAGAAAATATAGTTAAATTAGTAAGTTATAATCTGACCCAAGAAGGTTATGAAGTTATAATTGCTAATGATGGCCAAGATGCTTTAACAAAAGCAAAGCAAGAAAAGCCTGATTTAATGATTTTGGATTTAATGTTACCTAAAGTTGATGGGCTTGATATTTGTCGTGAACTACGAAAAAATAGTAATACTAGCGAGTTACCAATAATTATTTTATCAGCTAAAGAAGAAGAAATTGATAAAATTTTAGGTTTAGAATTAGGTGCTGATGATTATGTTACCAAGCCATTTAGCCCGCGAGAATTAATTGCTAGAGTTAAAGCGGTTTTGCGCAGAACAGATTATAGTGTGGATGGTCAAACAGATAAAATCTTAAAAACTGAGGGTATTGAATTGAATTTAAAGAAGTATCAAGTGAAAATTGAAGGAAATGAAATTAATTTAACACCAAAAGAATTTGATCTATTATCTATTCTAATTAAACATCCAGGCCAAGTTTTTTCTCGTGATAATTTATTAGAAAAAGTTTGGGATTATAATTATCATGGTGATACACGGACTGTTGATGTTCATATCCGAAGATTAAGAAAAAAGATTAGTCAATATAGTTCACAACAACATATTATTACAGTTAGAGGAGTAGGTTATAAGTTTAAAGATAATTAATTTCATATGTTAGCTATTGATATAAAATTAAATTTTATTGTTGAATAAATAGATATGGGAACTAAAAAATAGTGGAGGGGTTTAATAAAAATGATTGATTTTCAAGCTTTGATAACATTTATTGTTTATTTTATTTTTTTGATGTTTGTGGGTTATTATTTTTATAAAAATACTAATACGGTGGAGGATTATTTGCTTGGGGGACGTGGTATGGGTAGTTGGGTAACAGCATTGTCTGCTCAAGCAAGTGATATGAGCGGGTGGCTGTTAATGGGTTTACCTGGAGCTGTTTATGCAGGAGGGACTAAAGAAGCCTGGATTGCTATTGGATTATTTATTGGTACTGTTTTAAATTGGCAGTTTGTTGCACCTAGATTGAGAGTTTATACTGGGAAATTGAATTCGATGACTCTTGCTTCTTTTTTTGAGGACCGCTTCAAAGATCCAACGGGATTGATTAGAATAATTGGCGCTATTATAACTTTGATTTTCTTTACTATTTATGCTTCTTCTGGTTTAGTAGCGGCCGGTAAATTATTTAAAGCGATGTTTAGTATTGATTATAGCTTAGCTGTTTTAATTGGTGGTTTTGTTATAATTTTATATACTTTCTTAGGTGGTTTTTTAGCAGTCTGCTGGACTGACTTATTTCAGGGGATGTTGATGTTTTTTGCAATTACTATTGTTCCTATTTTGGCTTATGATACTGTGGGAGGATTACCAGGTATTAAAGAAGCGATGTTAGCCAAAGAGATTCCAATTAATTTAATTCCGGAAGTAAGTTTACCTCTGTTAGCTATTATTTCTACAATGGCTTGGGGGCTTGGTTATTTTGGGCAACCTCATATTTTGGCTCGTTTTATGAGTATTTCTTCAATCAAAAAGATTACTAAAGCAAAGACAATAGCTATTGTCTGGGTTTTTATTTCGTTAATCGGGGCAATTTTGGTAGGGTTGATTTCTATTCCCATGTTTTCATCTATAGCTGATCCAGAATGGGTCTTTATTGAGATGATTCGTAAAATATTCAATCCATGGGTTGGGGGTATATTGTTAGCAGCAATTTTATCTGCAATTATGTCTACGATAGATTCGCAATTGCTTGTTTCATCGTCAACATTAACAGAAGATTTTTATGATAAAATTATTAATCGTGATGCTTCAGAAAAAGAATTAATGCATGTAGGTAGAATTTGTGTATTATTAATATCAATAGTAGCTTTATTCTTAGCTATGAATCCAGAAAGTAGTGTTTTAGGACTAGTCTCGTATGCGTGGGGCGGATTTGGAGCAGCATTTGGGCCAATAGTATTATTTGCTCTTTTTTCTCGGAAAACAAGTTGGCGCTCTGCACTAGCTGGAATGATAGTTGGAACAATAGTTTTAGTGATTTGGAAGCAGATTGGATTAAGCTCAATGATGTATGAGATTGTGCCGGGCTTCTTTGCTAATGTAATGACAATGATGATTATGAATCTTTTTTATCCAGCTCAGAATGAGGAATTATTAGCTGAGTTTGATGATGTTGTAGAAAAAACAAATAATTTAATAACTGAATAGTTCTTTTTTAAAGGACTCATAGCAATTATTTGATTAATAATATTGCGTGAGTCTTTTTTTTATGGTAAAATATAAATATAGTATTTATGCAAGCGATTGCATTATCTTATTGAGTTATATAAGAGATATAAGTCTTTATTTTAGGGGTGGTGTAGTGAAAAAGGTTACAATGAAAGACATAGCAAAGTTAGCTGAAGTTTCAATATCTACTGTTTCTAGAGTTGTATCTGATGATGACAGAATAAGTCAGGCCACTAAGGATAGAGTTCTGGAAGTAATGGAAAATCTAAATTATTATCCCAATTCAGCAGCTAGAAGTTTAGCTAATGATGAAACTGAGATAATAGGATTAGTAATGCCTTCGTCTGAGGAGGATATTTTTATTAATCCATTTTTTCAAGAAGTATTAAGGGGAGTAAGTGCAATTGCTTCACAAAATTCTTTTGATATTCTAATGGCTACTAATCATGAAGGGGAAAATGATGTTGATGTCTTAAAAAGGATTATTCAAGGTCAGCGAGTAGATGGAGTAATATTAACTCGATCTAAAGAACATGATCGAGGCATCAAATATTTAATAGAACATAATATTCCCTTTGTTTTAATTGGTAGTTGTATGGAGTATAATAATATCCCCGCAGTAGATAATGACAATAAGCAAGCCGCTTATGATTTGACATCGCTCCTGATAAACAAGGGTAGAGAAAAAATAGCGTTTATAAGCGGTACGATAAATTCAGTTGTGACTTTGAAAAGATATCAAGGATATATAGCTGCTTTAGAAGAGCATAATATTATTGTTAATGATGATTATTTTATTTGGGATGAATTTTTAGAAGAAAGTGGCTATCAATTGATGTCTAAATTGTTGCAATTGGAGGATAAACCCGATGCGATAGTTTGTGCTGATGATTTGATTTGTGCTGGAGTTTTGAAGCGAATCAAAGAGGAAGAGCAATATAGTGTTCCAGAAGATATAATGCTTACTAGTTTTAATAATACTATATTGGCCAAATACTCTAATCCAGCTATAACTTCAGTTGATATTAACTCTGTTAAATTAGGTCAATCTGCTAGTGAAAAATTGATTAATATTCTAAATGATTCTAACAAAAGATCTAGTGGCAAAGAAATAGTAGATTATAAGATTATAAACCGAGATTCAACAATGATTAATGAAAAATAAAAAATTAAATTATTTTTAATGCAATCGGTTGTTTTAAATCAAAAAACTTAAGAAGAGGTGTTTATATGAAATTTAGAGCTAAATTACTTACAATTGTATCACTTATGTTGGTTTTAGGATTAGTAATAACAGGTTGTGGTGCTGATGGTGGAGATCAATCTAGCGAGGGAGAACCTGCTCAAGAAGAATCTGCTAACCAAGAAACAGCTGAAGAAGAAGTAACAGTTGATATTTTTCAGTTTAAAGTTGAATTCAAAGATGCTTTTGAAGCTGCTGCTGAGAAGTATATGGCAGAAAACCCTAATGTAAATCTTAAGATTCAGACTGTTGGTGGCGGAGAAGAATATGGTGCTGCTTTAAGATCAAAATTTGCTTCTGGTGATGAACCTGCAGTATTTAATGTAGGTGGGCCACAAGATGTTGCTGATTGGGAGAATAAATTAGCAGATCTATCAGACCAGTCATGGGTTGATTTAGCATATGAAGGAGTTTTAGATGGAGTATCAATGGATGGTAATATTTATGGATTGCCATTTAATCAAGAAGGTTATGGCTTTATTTATAATAAATCAATTTTAGAATCAGCTGGTATAGATGCTGATGCGATTAAGAGTTATGATGATTTAGAAGCTGCAGTAGAGAAATTAGATAATAAAAAAGAAGACCTAGGATTAGAATCAGTATTTGCTCTTCCTGCTAAAGAAACTTGGGTAACAGGATTACACTTATCTAATACAGCTTTAGGTAATGAATTTGATAGTGTATTAGATGCTTATGATTCTGATACTGTTGAGTTTGAACATGGTGATGCATTGAAGAAATTAGTAGATTTACAAGCTGATTATGCTTATAAACCAGATGGAACAAAGCCTTCTTTAAATTCTGTTGATTATGCTACTCAGGTAGAAGAATTATTTTCTCTAGAACAAGTAGCTATTATTCAGCAGGGTAATTGGGCTTATGGAAGTATCGCTGGGATAGATGAGGAAGTAGCGCAAGATATTGGTTTCTTACCAATGCCAGTAGAAGGGGCTAAAGAGGATTCTATTCCTGTAGGAATTCCAATGTATTGGGGAGTAAATAAGGATAAAGATTCAGAGGTTCAAGATGCTGCGAAAGACTTTTTAAGTTGGTTATATACTTCAGAAGAAGGTAAGAAGATTGTAATCAATGATTTCAAATTTATTCCAGCCCTTAAAGGGTATGATGGCCCAGAATTAGAGCCAAGTGATCCATTAGCTAGAGATATTTTAGAATATTCTAATCAAGAACGAACAATGCCATGGGTCTTTATGGGTTATCCATCAGGTTGGGGACAGAATGTTTTAGGTACGAATATCCAAAGTTATTTATCTGAAGATATGACTTGGGATGAGCTTGAAGAAGATGCCCAAGCTGAATGGGAAGATTCACGAGAAGAATAAATTATATAACAACAGAAAAGAGCATATTTATATGCTCTTTTCTATTTTATTCACAGAGATTAATCTTAATTAAGGCACAATAAATTTGTAATTAAAACTTATACTCAAAGATTTTTCTCAGCTAAAAAGATATTTTTATTATGCTTTTGAGTAGTTGTGGTTTTAGTGTTTTGATTTTATTTTTTGAACTTAACTTTCAATTCTCAATTGTAAATTGTCAATTCATATGTTGGTGGTGGATGGTAATTTGAAATTTAGTTCAGTACTGTGATAATAGTGATAAATTTAGCTGAGAGTATTCTTAAATTAAATGGGAGTGAAATGAATGGAAAAAAACAAGGCTACTTTTTGGGCTTTTGTAGGTCCGTCTTTATTGGCGTTTAGTTTAGTGCTTTTAATTCCCTTATTAATTGGTATTTATTATTCATTTACTGATTGGAATGGAATTTCAGCCAGTGTTAGTTTTACTGGATTGGATAATTATGTGAAAATGTTTAATGATAGTAATTTTTTAGAATCATTTATATTTACTACTAAATTCACTATAGCATCTGTTATATCGATTAATTTAATTGGCTTTTCATTAGCCTTATTAGTTACTAGAGGGATGAAAATAAGTAATTTATTACGAACAATCTTTTTCATGCCTAATTTAATTGGAGGATTAATCCTTGGTTTTATCTGGCAATTTATATTTGTTAAAGGATTTGCTCATTTAGGAGCTCTAACAGATCAAAGCTGGTTGTTAGGTTGGCTATCTAACCAAGAGACAGGTTTTTGGGGTATGGTAATTTTGATGTCCTGGCAGTTGTCAGGATATGTAATGGTGATTTATGTAGCGGGCATTCAAAATATTCCTGAAGAATTAATTGAAGCAGCTAAGATTGATGGAGCTAATGCTTGGGAGCAAGTTAAGCATATAGTATTTCCGCTGATTAGACCTGCTTTTACTGCTAGTCTGTTTCTGACTCTATCTAATTCATTTAAACTATTTGATCAAAACTTGTCTTTAACTAGTGGTGGACCAGCTCGCTCTACTGAGATGTTAGCTTTGAATATTTATAAAACGGCATTTACATTTAGGGAAATGGGTGTAGCACAAGCTAAAGCAGTTATCTTTTTGATAGTTGTAGGTTTTGTGACCCTTAGCCAGGTTTATTTCACTAAAAAAGGCGAGGTGGAGATGTAATGAATAAAAAAGATAAGTGGAGTTTATGGCTGATTAGTGGAGTAACAACTGCTTTATTTTTAGTTCCATTTTATATTATGCTTGTTAATTCATTTAAGACTAAAAGAGAAATTTTTAAGGATACTTTAAGTCTCCCGAGCACTTTTCAACTTAGCAATTATTTAGAGGCTTGGAGTAAACTAGATTTTTTACAAGTGTTTCTTAATTCTTTAACTGTTACTGTGGGAAGTTTAGTAATTGTAATCATATTTTCTTCAATGGCAGCTTGGATGTTGCAACGAACTGACTCAAAAGTTAGTACTTTTATATTTTATCTCTTTGTCTCAGCGATGTTAGTTCCTTTTCAGGCGGTAATGTTACCGTTGGTGAGAATCATGGGGAACTTAAACTTATTAAATATGCCTGGGCTTATTTTCATGTACTTAGGTTTTCAATCGTGTCTGTCCATCTTTTTATACCATGGGTTTGTTAAGGGAATCCCGCGGGCTTTAGATGAAGCTTCGATTATAGATGGATGCAATACTTTTCAGACATTTTGGTATGTTATTTTTCCCTTGTTAAAACCAATTACAGTTACAGTTGCTGTTTTAAATGCTGTTTGGATTTGGAATGATTACCTATTACCATCACTTGTAATTAATAATCAGGCTAGTCACACTATTCCACTGCGAATCTTCTTTTTCTTTGGTGAATATACTAAACAGTGGGATTTAGCTATGGCTGGGCTTACTTTAGCTATTATTCCAGTGATAATCTTTTATTTCTTTGCTCAAAAGCATATTATTAAAGGAGTTACTGATGGTAGCGTGAAATAGTAATATATAGTCTTCTAAGCTGGAGGGAATTAAAAAACCTCCGGCTTTTTTTGTTTAGAATTGGATTTGCGATAGTTAAATAAACTACTAAAGGGGGGAGCTCAATGGAATTTAAAGCTAGATTAAAGTCTTTGCGGTTTAAAAATCTAAATATTGGCTCTAAATATACAATTGCTGTTGTTGTAGTGGCCTTCTTATTTCTTATTTCTACATTGATTATATTTTCTCTGCTATCAAATTTAAAAACTGATATTCATTCTTTAGAGAACAAAGGTGATAATGCAATTGCTATTACAGAAATGGTATCTTTATTAAAAACTAGAGATAGTATTTTTTCTGATTATATGATTCACAAAGAAGATTGGATATTGGATAGATTTAAAGAAGAAGAGGCTGCCTTTGAGAAGATGAAGGAAAATATAGAATCTAGGTTAGAAGATAATGAATTTGAAGAGGAGTTTTCTCAAATACTTCAGAAGGAAGAAGAAATTAATCAAATATTCTTTGATGGTTTTGTTCCTGCGGTACAAGAAGATAAGGATTGGAAGTATCAACGAGAGCGCAAAAGAGCAATGAAAATTAGAGATGAAGCTATTATGTTATTAAGTGGAATTCGCAAAGATCTCAATTCTAAAAGAACTGTAGCTATTCAAAATTCTAATTCACGAATAAATTTTACTCAGTTAGTATTGATTGCAGCGATAATTGTTTCTATATTTTCTGGAACATTAGTAATTTATTTAATCAGTAAACAAGTTAAGAAAAACTTAGATAAAGTCATTTATGTTAGTAATCAAATTGCTACTGGTAATCTTACTGTCGAAAAGTTAGAATATGATGGAGATGATGAGATTGGAGAGTTGACTACTGCTATTAACACTATGATGGAACAGCTAAAAACGGTCATTACGGATATAAAAGAAGATAGTGAAATTTTATTATCTCATAGTGAAAATTTATCTGCTTCTGCAGAAGAAGGAACTGCTACTACTGAATCAACTAATCATTTAATAGAAAATATATTATCTAGTATAGAAAAAATATCAGCTAGTACTCAAGAGGTAACGGGTTTTGCCCAAGAAGCAAGTGCTAAGACTGAAATTGGCAGTGAAAATATAGAAGAAACGTTAAGTAGTATCAAACAAATTAGTCAGTCAACTACTGAAACTGCTGCTATAATTAATCAGATGAGTGATACTTCTCAGGAAATAGGGAATATGGTTGGTAGGATCGATGATATTGCGGAACAGACTAACTTGTTGGCTTTAAATGCTGCTATAGAGGCAGCTAGAGCGGGGGAAGCGGGCCAAGGATTTGCTGTAGTAGCAGAAGAAATTAGAGACTTAGCGACAGAGACTAATGATGTGACCCAAGAAATTGTAAGTTTAATTGAAAAGATACAAACCAAAATTAATAGTGGTCTTAGTGGTATTGATAAAGTTGATACCAAAGCAACTAAAGGAAAAGAAATAGCCCAAGAAACAAATGAAGTCTTTCAAGAAATTGAAAAGACTAGTGACCAGACTGCTCGACAAATTGAAGAAACAGCAAGTACTACTCAAGATTTAGCTGAAAATAGTGAGCAAGTAATGACGAGTACAGATGATATGAAGGCTATGTCTAATGAGATTACAGATTCTTCACAGGAGTTAGCAGAAATGGCTCAAAATCTAAAAGAATTAGTCGATCAATTTAAAGCTTAAAAAATATTATTATCCAAAACCAATTAATTAGGTGGTGAAAACTACCTATGAAAGTTGTAGTTTTAAATTTCATAGGTAGAATTAACAATGTTGAAAATTGGGCATCGTGGGACAGCAGGTCTCAGACCGGAAAATACTAGAGTTGGATTTGAGAAAGCTATAGAATTGGGTTTAGATATGGTTGAATTGGATATTCAGTTGACTAAAGATAATCAAATTGTAGTAATCCATGATTATGATTTGCAGCGAGTAGCAGGAGTTGAAGCTAAAGTAGAAGATTTAACTTTAGCTGAATTGCAACAGATTGATGTTGGCAGTTATTTCTCTCCAAAATATGCAGGGCAACGAGTTATGACTTTAAGAGAAGTTATTGAGTTAGCTGGCGATGAGTTAATGTTAAATATAGAATTAAAGATGATTGTTGAAAGAGAGCAGATGTTGATTGAGGAAGTAAAAGAGATATTGAGACAAGAAAATTTTGTCGATCGAGCTATTATATCTTCATTTAATCACTACTATATCAAAAAGCTTGGCCCGGAATTTAAGACAGCTATTTTAATTAATTCTCATCCAGTAGATCCAGTGGCTATGATTGAGAGTGCAAATGCTGATGGTATACATCCTAACTATAAACTATTAACTCTAAATTTGCTAGAACAAGTTCAGCAAGCCGGTTACTTTGTTAATACGTGGACAGTTAATGATGCAGATAAACTTGCTGAGCTTAAAAGATGGGGGATTGATGGTATTGTTACTGATGATCCTAGATTGTTTTAAAAAGAATCTATATAAAGTGGCACTGTGTGCCACGAGCTATTAGCTATTAGCTATTAGCTGTGGGCCAGTCAAAGTCAAAAGCAAAAACTGAAATCAAAAGCAAA
>JBNJDB010000071.1:0-9837 GCA_051744465.1 Bacillota bacterium
CAGAACAAGAAGTTAGTTATACTACAATTAAGCCGAGTGAATTACTTAATTCTGTGCAAGCTACTGGTATTGTAGTACCAGAAAAAACAGTAACAATCACGGCAGAGATGTCAGAAACTGTTTCTGAAATAAATAAAGAAGAAGGAACAGAAGTGTCAGATGGGAGTCAATTACTAAGTTATGATTCAGAGTTAGCAGAAGCTGATTTAAAAGAATCTGAAAGTAATCTAAGCCAGTCTCAAGTTTCATTAGAAAAAGCTAAGGCGCAGGTTAAAGAATCAGAATCTGCTGTTGAATTAGCAGAGCAGAGAATGCATAGTGCTCAATTTAGCAAAGATAAATCATTACAAGAGAGAATTAGCCAATCCAAAATAGAATTAGCAGAAGCAAAACAAGAATTATCGCGGTTGCAACGTTTGGAGAAAAAAGGAGCAATCGGACAAGTAAAAGTAACAAAACAAGAATATAAAGTAGATATTTATAAATCAAAACAGAAATTATTAGAGAAAGAATTAAAGGAATTACAAGAGACTAGAGATAACAGAGTTGCTGAAGCAAAAGTTGAGTTAAAAAGAGCCCAAAAGTCTTATCAAGTAGCAGAGAAGAATCATTTATTAGCTAAAGAAACTGTTGTTGGAGCTAAAGTAGCAGCTAAGAGACAACAATTAATCAGAGATAATTATTCTATCCAATCTCCTCTGCAAGGGACAATAATTGAGCAACAAGTAGAAGCAGGAGAATATGTACAAGTGGGCCAAACATTATTCAAAATTGCATCTGATAAGTTATTAGTTAGAATTAGCCCAGATGAAACGGAACTTGCTTTACTTGAACTAGGCCAAAAAGGTGTTGCGGTTACAGAGGCTAATCCAGATCAGCAATTTGAGGTAGAAGTAACTAAAATAGCTCCTCAAGTTGATTCTAACCGCGGAACAATAGATGTTTATTTAGATGTTGTGACTTCTGGAGTGCAGTTGCGTCCTAATATGTCTGTTTCTGTAGAATTGATAAATAAACAAAATCAAGAGACGATTTTTCTCTCTGAGGAATATATAGTTGAGGAAAATGGTCAGAACTATGTCTATCTCTATCGCCAAGGCCAAGCTGTTAAAAGAGAGATTGAGCTAGATCGTTCTTATAACGGACGTTTGAAAGTTACAAAAGGTTTATCTACTGGAGATAAAGTGATTGATCCAACAGAAGTTAGTAATGGAGAGCAGATTAAACTAGAGGGGTGATTTTAGATGTGGTTTGAAATTAAGATGGCCTGGCGTTTTTTAAAGTCAGGAAGGACACAAACATTATTGATATTATTAGGGATTATAATTGGTGTGACTGTACAAGTTTTTTTGGGATCCTTAATTCAAGGTTTGCAAATAGATTTAATTGATCAAACTGTAGGAACTGCCCCTCATATCAATATTTTTGCTGATAATCAATTGCCTTATTCTATTGTTGATGAGCCTAAAAATTCGCGGGATATTACTTTTTCAGGTGCTGAAAGTAGTTTAAGCCAATGGTCGGTGATTAGTCAATCTTTACGGGAAAAAGAAGAAATCACTGCTGTTTCTCCTACAACTGAAGGTTCTGGTTTTGCAATTAGGGGTCAAAAGAGATCATCAGTTGTTATTCGGGGAGTAGAGTTAGAGGCAGCTGATAAGATTTATAAAATCACGGATAATATTCAGTCGGGAATGGCTAAGTTAGGGGGCAATAGTATATTAATAGGAACAGACTTAGCAAAAGAGTTTGAGCTTAGTCCGGGCGACACACTAAAGATTACTACTGCTGAGGGAATAAGTGATCGTTTTACAGTCAATGGTATTTTCGATTTGGGTTCTAAAGAATTAAATCAGAATTGGATTATTATCGGACGGCGAAGAGCTGGTTCTTTATTTGATTTAGCCGGTAAAGCATCACGGATAGAAGTACAGATTGCTGAGGTATTTGAAGCAGAAAAGATTTCTACCCAAATTATGAACCAATATTCGATGATTGAAGCAGAAAGTTGGCAGCAGAATAACCAACAACTATTATCTGCTTTGCGCAGTCAGGGTAGTTCTAGTTTAGTAATTCAAGTTTTTGTTATTATAGCAGTTACTTTGGGTATTTCTAGCGTTCTTGCAGTTTCAGTTGTGCAAAAGTCAAAACAGATTGGGATTTTAAAGGCAATGGGTACTGCTAAAAAAAGAGTAGCATTAATCTTTTTAATTCAAGGTTTTATTCTGGGGTTAATTGGCTCAATAATTGGTAGTGTGACTGGAATTGGATTGACTAAAACTTTTGTAACTTTAGTAAGAGATGAAAGTGGGAATCCCTTGTTTCCAATTCAAGTTGATCTGTTTTTTATTATGATTTCGATTACAGTAGCTACTTTAGCAGGTATGATTGCTGCCGTAATACCAGCTATAAATTCAGCTAAATTAAGTCCGATTGAGGTGATTCGTAATGGATAAATCATTAATTGATTTAAAAGAGGTAACTAAGGTCTATGGTACCGAGATAGAGAATGAAGTAATTCATGGTATTTCTTTAACTATTTCGCAAGGAGAGTTTATTGCTATTACTGGTCCCTCAGGTTCAGGTAAGAGTACTTTATTAAATATGTTAGGTGCTTTGGATGATGCTACTACCGGAGAAATTTGGATTGATGATAAGAATATAGCGCAACTGACCGATGATGAGTTAGCTACTTTTCGGAATCAAAATATGGGGTTTGTCTTTCAATTTCATCATTTATTACCTGAATTTAGCGCTTTGGAAAACATTATGATTCCTAACTGGATTGGCACTGGTTTGCCTAGTTCTGAGCAAATAGACCGAGCCAAAAATTTATTAGATTTAGTAGGTCTTGCTGAATTTGAAGATAAATTAATCACAAAGTTATCAGGTGGTCAAAAGCAACGAGTTGCCATTGCGCGGGCTTTGATGAATCAACCGGCTATTTTATATGCCGATGAACCAACTGGTAATCTTGATACAGAAACTACAGATAAAATTTATAATTTATTGCGCAAGATTAATCGGGAGTCAAATACGACTTTTGTAGTAGTAACTCATAATCAAGATATTGCTGATAGAACTGATCGGATAATTAAAATGGTTGATGGAAATATTAAAGAAGATTTAATTAAATAGCTTAGTATCTTAGTCGCCGAGGGGCGACTTTTTTGATTATATAATTTTAATAATAGTAAAAAGTAAATTAAAAAAGGTAATTTTGTAGTTAAGCTTAAATAATAATATAGATAGCAAAATTGTTGGAGGGAGTTAGATGAATAAAAAGATTAGTTCAGTAGTTATAGTGATAGTTTTATTAGCTATAGTCAATACTGGCTTTGCTATAGAGTTAGATAAAGCTGTGGTACAGAAAGTGATTGATGGAGATACAATTGAATTAAGTGATGGACAGCAAGTACGATTAATTGGTTTGGACACCCCAGAACTTAATCCACCCCACGGTCCAATTGAATATTATGGTCTGCAGGCTAAAAAATATAGCAAAAATAAATTATTGGGAGCTACTGTTTATTTAGAATATGGTGTAGAGAGGTATGATCAATACCAGCGTAGTTTAGCTTATTTATATTTAGATGATGGAACTATGTTTAATAAAAAGTTGTTAGCTACAGGTCATGCTTATTTATTAACTATAGAACCTAATATTAAATATAGAGAAGAATTTAAGGAAGTAGTAATCGAAGCACGACAGAATAAGCGAGGTTTATGGCAACCACAATATAGTACTAATTTACCAGTAATCTCGTGGCAAAAGGCTGCAGATTATAGTGGTGAAGAAGTGGTTGTTAAAGGTGAGGTAGATAATACATATAATTCAGGAGAGGTTATTTTCCTAAATTTTGCTCAGAATTATCAAGAAACTTTTACTGCAGTAATTTTTGCTAAGGACCAGAATAAATTTGCTATTAATCCAAGTAGCTATTTTCTCCATCAAGAAGTAAAAATCAAAGGTACAATTGAAGAATATCAAGGAGTGCCCGAATTGGTTATTAGTCAGCCACATCAGATTCAGAAATTAGATTAAGTAATTATAAGTATAGATGATATCGTTGTTGACTATAATATTTAAATGTGTTAATAATAAATTTAGGAGGAGTAGAATGAATTATAAAAAAGCTGCTAAGAAAATTATTGAATCAATTGCTACTAAAGAAATTAAAGAAAAAGGAAAAGAGGAATTAGATATAGCCAAAGAAGAACTGCTGGTACCAATTGAAGGGCAGGTAGTGAAATTAGAAGAAGTCCCTGATCAAATATTTGCTCAACAGATAATGGGGGATGGAATAGCAATAGAGCCGTCAGGTTCTCAAGTTGTTGCACCATTCCAAGGTAAGATAACCCATCTATTAGAAACAGACCATGCTGTAGGATTGAAAACTGAATCGGGGGTTGAAGTTTTGATTCATGTGGGTATAGATACAGTTAAGATGAAAGGAAAAGGTTTTGCATCTTTTGTAGAAGAAGGTGATTTGGTTGAAGTTGGAGCTAAATTATTAGAGTTTGATTTAGATTTAGTAGCAGAAGAAGCAGAGTCGATTTCAACTCCAATTGTAATTACTAATACAGATGAATTTGCGGAGATTAATAGTTTAGCTGAAGGCAAAGTTGATTGTGATGATAAATTGTTAGAGGTTAAATTTCACGATAAAGAATAAATTGAAAGTTATAGATTTGATATTTTCGATCAAATAATTTATAATTCAAAACTCAGAAGATTTAAAATAACGGGAGGTTTTTTATAGTATGCAAAATTTTAATTTCCAGAATGAAACAGAAATTATTTTTGGGCACGATACAGAGAAAAAAGTAGGTGCTGAGGTTAAAAAGTATAGTACTAATATTTTGCTTCATTATGGTGGGGGAAGTATTAAAAAGTATGGTGTATATGATCAAGTTATAGAATCTTTAGAAAGCGCAGGAGTTAATGTGACTGAACTAGGAGGAGTGCAACCTAATCCTCGTTTGAGTTTAGTAAAAGAGGGTATTGAACTTTGTCGAGAAGAAAATATAGATTTTATTTTAGCAGTTGGTGGTGGCAGCGTAATTGATTCTGCTAAAGCAATTGCTGCTGGCGTACCATATGAGGGAGATGTATGGGACTTTTTTGCTGGAAAAGCAGAGATTGAAGATCCATTGCCGGTGGGAACTGTGTTAACTATTCCTGCTGCGGGAAGTGAAACTAGCCCAGCGGCTGTAATTACAAATGAGGCTAAAGATTTAAAATGGGATATTGGGAGTGCTGAACTTCGTCCTCAGTTTTCTATTTTGAACCCTGAATTAACATTTACTTTACCAGATTATCAGACAGCATGTGGGGCTGCTGATATTATGGCTCATATTATGGAACGTTACTTTACTCAGACGGAAAATGTTGAATTGACTGATCGGCTGTCTGCAGGAACTTTAAAGACAATCATTAATAATATACCGCGAGTTTTAGAAAATGGAGAAGATTATGATGCCCGAGCTGAAGTGATGTGGGCGGGAACTATTGCTCATAATGATCTGTTAGGAACTGGTCGGGAAGAAGACTGGGCTTCCCATGGTATTGAACATGAAATCAGTGCTTTATATGATGTAGCTCATGGAGCTGGGTTAGCCGTAATTTTCCCTGCTTGGATGGAATATGTTTATCAGGAAAATGTGGAGCGTTTTGCTCAATTTGCTATAGATGTTTGGAATGTTGATCCGAATCTTTCTAATTTAGAAGAAACAGCTAAAGGAGGTATTGCAGCGACTAGAGAATTCTTTAGCTCAATTGGATTGCCAGTTACTCTAGAAGAATTAGATGTGCCAACAGATAGGATAGAAGAGATGGCTGAGAAATGTACTGCTGGAGGAGCAATTGGTAATTTTAAGTCATTGGATAGAGATGATGTAGTAAAAATCTATAGATTAGCGAGTAAATAGATTTTAGTAAGAAATAACCCAAAATAAAAGATTAAGCTAAAGCCTTATACCATTTGGTATAAGGCTGAATTGTTTTTGAAAAACCAAGAATTAATATAGTTAAATGAAGGAGTGGGATTAGTGCTTACAGCACGTCAAGTTTTAAAGGTCGCTGGGCGAGCAGGTAAGATTATCTTAACTAATGGGGCCGAAATTTATCGTACTGAGCATACTGTGATGAAAATATGTGAGGCTTATGGAATTGATGAAGTTGAAAGTTTTGTAACTCCAACTGGGATATTTTTATCTATTGATGATGGAGAATATATTCATACCAAATTAAAACGAGTTCATAGCCGAACTATTAATCTGGATAAAATCAATAAGGTCAATAGCTTTTCTCGTCATTTACAAGAGGAACCGTTAAGTTATCGCAAAGCCTTGGCCCAGTTGGAGAAAATAAGTAATGAAACTGGAGTATATAGTTTTTTGGCTGTTACTACTCTAACTTCAATTGCTTGTGCGATGTATGTAATTTTAGTGCGAGCAAATTACATCAATTTTTTTCCAGCTCTATTAGCTAGCTTTGCCAGTCAATTGATGATTAAACAGAGTGGCTTTTTGAAAGAAATAAATTATGTGCCTGAAATGATTGCTGGATTTATAGCAGGATTAGTAGCGTTATTATTTTATGAGCTTGGAGGTGCAGATTATAATTTGAGTGTGATTACAGTTAGTGGTATTTTAGCTTTTGTTCCCGGAGTCAGTGCTACTAATGCTATTCGGGATGCAATTAATAATGATTTGATTTCAGCAACTAGTCGGGGTACAGAAGTTATTTTGATTTCTATTAGTTTAGCAGCAGGTGTAGCCCTTTCTTTAGGAGGGGTTACTTTATGAGAATTGTACTTGAACTTTTAGCTAACTTTATTTTGGTTGTCGGTTTTGGTATTTTGTTGCAAGCTCCTAAACAAAGTTTAGTTGCAGTTGGATTGACAGGAACTATTAGTTGGGGTGGACTTTTAATTGCTGAAAATTTAACTGATAGTATAATATTTGCCACTTTTATTTCTGCTGTATTAGTTGCCTTGTCAGGGGAATTTTTTGCCCGGATTAAAAAACTACCAGCTACTATTTTTATTGTTTCTGGTATTTTGCCTCTCGTGCCTGGAGTACCAGCTTATTATATGATGTATCACATGATCAAGGGGGACTATTTGCAAGGTGTAGAAGCAGGAGTTAATACGTTAATAATTGCTGGAGCTATTTCTTTTGGTATAGCATTTGTAGGTGGAGCAGCAAGATATTATGTGGGATTTAGGAATGAAGAATCTGATTGATAGAGCAGATAGGAGTGATTGTAAATGAGTGAATTAAGTCAAGCAGCACAAATAATAGTTGAAGATTGTTTAGCTATTTCAGCCCGAGAAGAAGTCTTGATTGTGGTTGACGAACCACTAAGAGAAATTGGAAATGAAATATTTAAGTTAGCAGAAAGAAATGATGCTGAAGTAATTTTATCTGAAATATTAGTTCGCGATAATCATGGTGCCGAGCCACCACAAGTTATAGCTGAAGCTATGAAGCAAGCTGATGTAGTAATTATGCCTACTAGTAAATCTTTATCTCATACTACAGCTAGGATTGAAGCTACTAGAGCAGGAGCAAGAGCTGTTACTTTGCCGACAATTACTACAGATATTATGAAACGAACTTTAAATGCAGATTATGAGATGATCAAGGAGCGTAGTATTGAATTAGCGCAAAAATTAACTGAAGCTAAAACAGCTCAGATTACTGCTCCTAATGGAACAGATTTAGAATTAGTTTTAGAATCTAGGTCTGGTCATGCCGATACTGGGATTTATCATCAACCTGGTGAATTTGGAAATTTGCCAGCGGGGGAAGCATACATAGCTCCAGTTGAGGGAACAGCTAATGGTAAGTTGGTAGTTGATGGTTCTATGAGTGGAGCTAAAGTTGGTAGTGAAGAAATAGAGCTAATTATAGAAGAGGGTTTTGTAGTAGAGATAAATGGCGAACAAGCTGCCTCAGATTTGCAAGATCTGATTGCTCCCTATGGTCAAGCTGCTAAAAATATTGCTGAATTAGGAATTGGTACTAATGATCAAGCTCAATTAAGTGGGAATATTTTAGAAGATGAAAAGGTTTGGGGTACGGCTCATGTTGCTATTGGAGATAATTCAACTATGGGTGGTAATATAGAAGTAGCCAGTCATTTAGATGGAATAATTGAAGAACCAACTATTATACTAGATGGAAAAGTAATAATTAATAAATAAAAGAGGGTAGGTAGTAAAATGTATATTGAACAAGTTTTTGATAATCATCCAATTATAGCTGCAATTAAGACGTTTGATGATCTAGAAGAAGTACCAGAGGATAAGGTTGATGTTATTTTTATTTTGCGCAGTAAATTGTCTAAATTAGAGAAAATAGTAGAAAAGGCAATGGAATTAGATGTATTGGTATTTGTGCATATTGATATGGTTAAAGGGATTGGGAAGGATAAAGAAGCAATTAGGTATTTGGCCCAAGAGATAGGTATTGATGGAATAATGACGACTAAAAGTTACTTGATAAAAGCGGCTAAAAAAGAAGGTTTGATTACGATTCAGCGGTTATTTTTGCTTGATTCAGAATCATTAAGAACTGGAGTTAATATTGTAAAGGGTACTAAACCGGATATGATAGAAGTACTACCAGGATTAGTTGTTCCAGAAATGATTGATCGATTAAAAGATAAGATTGATATACCAGTTATTGCTGGTGGATTAGTACGGGAAAGAGAGCAAGTAAAGGAAATATTAAAAAAAGATGTAATAGCTATTTCAACTAGTCAAAAAGAACTATGGGCGGGTAAAGATTTTTAAGAACTACTTGTAACTTGATAAAAGTGTTGGTACAATTAAATTAGGTAGTTTGCTATAAAATATATAATTAAATATACTGTAGTGGGAAAAATTTAGAGAATCCCTATTTAATTATGCAACAGTCATGGTCTAGCTATGTCTGTTGTTATTGAATAGGGGTTCTTTTTTTATTATATTTAAAAGTTAATTTATACCTAAAGAAAGGTTGAGGTGATTATTAATGTATATTGAACAGATTTTAGATAAGCATCCGATTATAGCTGCAATTAAAGATTTTTCTGATTTAGAAGAGGTTCCTAAAGATGAGGTTGATATTATATTCATTTTGCGAGGCAAATTGTCTAAGTTAAATAAAATAGTAGAAAAGGCAATGGAATTAGATGTATTAGTATTTTTGCATATTGATATGGTAAAAGGGATTGGAAAGGATAAAGAAGCAATTAGGTATTTGGCCCAAGAGATAGGTATTGATGGGATAATGACGACTAAAAGTTATTTAATAAAAGCGGCTAAAAAAGAAGATTTGATTACAATTCAGCGGTTATTTTTACTTGATTCAGAATCATTACGAACTGGAGTCAATATTATAAAAAATACTAAACCAGATATGATAGAAGTGTTACCAGGATTAGTTGTTTCCGAGATGACTGATAGATTAAAAGATGAAATTAATATACCAATTATTGCTGGTGGATTAATTTGTAATCAGGATCAAGTTGAAAAAATTATGCAAGGCAATGTAGCAGGGGTTTCTACTAGTAAAAAAGAGTTATGGACTAGAAAAAAATCAAAAAATGTCGAATAAAGCTTGCGAAGTATAAAAATAGTTGTTATAATAAATTTATAATAGAATAATTCGAAGTTAAGAGGGTAGAAAAAAAGAGAACCCCTATTTAACTTTTACAGAAAATAGGATTCCTATTTTATGGTATTTCTATGGCTGTAAAGTTAAATAGGGGTTTTGCGTTTTTGGAACGAAATAATTAGATTTAACTATAATTTTAACTATAAAAGCTAATTATAAGTTGTTTAT
>JBNJDB010000072.1:0-9809 GCA_051744465.1 Bacillota bacterium
CTGAGTTGTCTGACTAGTCAGTTTGACTCTGTAGTCAATATATTATCAGAATTATACACTAAAGTCAACTATTTTAAGCAATTATTAATCGACTACTAACTAAAAAAACCTCTTGCAAAAGCAAGAGGTTAGTTCAACTTAATCTTTAGTAGGCATTTCTCCTAATTCTATTTTTACAGGATTCAGACTACTATTTTCATTTTTCAAGACTAACAATTCAACTTCTTGACCAATCTCTTTATCCTTAATAACCCGTTTTAATTCTTGCATATTAGTAACTTCTTGATGAGCAGCTTCTACAATAATATCTCCTTTTTCTAATCCAGCTTTATTAGCCGGACTATCTGCAAGCGTCCTAACGATTATTACTCCCTCAGATTGTGGCAAGTTATAATAATTAGCTAATTCATCTGTTAACTCAGCTCCATAAACACCCAACCAAGGCCGCTTAACTTTGCCATGTTCAATCAAATCATCTATTACCCTCTTAGCTGTATTAATGGGAATAGAAAAACCAATTCCTTGAGCATTACCCATTATTGCAGTATTAATTCCAATTACTTCGCCTTGACTATTCAATAAAGGTCCTCCACTATTACCAGGATTAATTGAAGCATCAGTTTGAATTAATCCTTCTAAAACTCTTTTTTTGCTTGGCTGTTCACCAATATCAATACTCCTATCTAAAGCACTTACTACCCCAGTTGTAACTGTATTTCTAAATTCTACATCATAGGGGCTACCAATAGCTATTGTTAACTGACCAGGTTTTAATTCATCTGAATCACCTAACGAAGCTACAGGCAAATCATCTTCCTCTACTTTGAGCACTGCTAAATCATTTCGCCAATCTTTTCCTACTACATCTGCTTCCAATTCTCTACCATCAGATAATAAGACTTTAATTTTATCAACATTACTAGCAACGTGATGATTAGTTAATATATATCCTTGCTGATCAATAATAATCCCTGAACCGATACCCTCACGTTTTTGTGGTACTGGACTAAAAAACATCTGCTCAGAATCCATGATTCTTTTAGTAACTACACTTACTACTGCTGGGCCAACTTCTTCAACTACATCAGTAACAGCTTCCTCTTGAGGAATAACTACCTGCTGTTGATCATCTTCTGTTTCCTCTTCATCCATTTCTTGTTTAGTTTGACTCCATAATGCACTAGCCGGTGGATTAACAACTAAACTTTGAAATACCAAAACAGTTACCAACACCAGAAAACTAAATAATACTAATTTACTCTTGTTCCTCATTCTTATCCCCCCTTTATATAATTGAGAATTGACAGTTAAGTTCAAAAAACTGAAACCACAACTACTCAAAAATATAATTAAAATAGTTTCTTTTAGCTGAAAAGAATCAATATTTTTCTACAAATTAGAATTAGCCAAAAGTTTATACTTAATATAATTTTGCTGAAACTTTAAACTATTTTTCACCTCTTATATTAACTATAAACTATAATAAGTTTTTTTTCAACCACCTACTATTAGGCGTCCTCCATCTCTACTAACTAAAACTATTTTGTGATTATTATAAGCCGATTGCCAATACTCAACTTTTAGAATTTTCTTATTTATTAAATCACTTAATTGCCAATTGAAAGGACGAATCTCAATATCAACACCCTTAGCAATTAATTCTTGCAAATCTTCTTGTAATTTTGACTTTGAAATACTAAAATCAACTTGTCCACCCAAACACATTCCAGATTGAAAATATTCAATTTGCATTTTTCGCCCCCCTTTATCTTTTTCTTAGTTAAAATTATATTGCTTAGTTGTGATAAAAATTTGATAGAAAAATAAAATTTCATTTATATCTAGAGGGGCTTCTAAAACAGATTCCTAAATCAATAAACACAGTAAAAATAGATATATTAATCAAAACTCCATAAATACCACTACCATGAATTATAATAACACATATAAAACGGATTATTCCTATTAAAATAATTAGTTGCCACGGTAATTTAGTTACAAATCTATAACCAATAATCAAACCTGTAACACCAAAAAAAATTAATCCTGCTAAAATAGAAATGGGGAGATGAACCTTAACTCTAATAGCTAATATAAGAAAGTCAACAATTATACTCAGCAAAATCGCCAGTAAGACTAATGATAGTGACTTCAGATTAACCCCCTCCTATAAAGGCAATTGAACAATGGAGAATGGACAATGGACAATTAAAAATCTACTTCTCAAACCTAAAGTTCAATTAAAGCTTATTTAAATAATATTAATCAATTGCTCAAATAATGACATAAAAAAAGCGTGACCTAATTAGGCCACGCTCCATTAATAGATTTATTTAATTTTTGGGTAAATAAAATCCAAAAGTAGAACCAACTCCCACTTCACTATCAACATAAACTTCTCCGCTATGTTGTTCAACTATCTGTTTAACAATTGATAATCCTAGTCCACTGCCTTTTTTCTTGCCCGGGGTTCGAGCTTTATCTACTTTATAAAACCTCTTCCAGATATCTTTTAATTCTTCTTCAGGAATCCCTGGTCCTCTATCAGTCACCCACAATTTTAGTTGATTACTTTTTTCTTCTACTCCCATAACAATTGATTTATTATCAGGGGAATATTTATAAGCATTATCTAATAGATTTAATAAAACCTGTTTTATTTTTTCTTTATCTAATTTATAATTGTAATCACCCTCTAATAATACTAACTTCAATTCACCCTCAATATCTGCAAATTGCTTATTAAACAAATTTTTAATAGCTACTAAAAATTGATTGATCTCTACTTCTTCCAAATTCAAACTTGATTGTTTAGTATTCATTTCAGCCAAATCAAGAATTTCTTCTACCATTCTAGATAACCTATTAGTCTCTTCTAATACAATATTCAAATACTCTCTTTGTCGCTCTTCATCTTGCACTACTCCATCTAAAAGCACTTCAGTTGATCCTTTAATAGAAGATAAAGGAGATTTCAATTCATGAGAAACATTAGCTACAAAATCTTGCTGTAGTTTCTCAAATCTCCAACGCTCACTAATATCATTAAATAAAGCTACTACTGCCCATAACTGATCTTCCTGCAAATAAATAGGAGCATAATTAACTAAAATTCTACGCTCAATCCCACTCACTTGCAAAGAAAATTCATCTTGCTGAGCTTTACCAGAGCTTAAGACTTGATTAAATCCTGTCTTAAGTTCTTGATTTTCAATTACTTCACTTAAATCTCTATCTAGCAAATCATTTTTTTTACCAAATAAATTAATAAAAGATTGATTTGATAATATTATATTTTTTTCTTCATTAATAACTAATACTCCCTCTTCCATTCCAGTCAAAACATGCTTTAATTTGTTGCGCTCCTGAGTTAAATCATCAATTGTCACTTTTAGTTTTTCTGCCAAATGATTCATACTATTAGACAGACTTCCTATTTCACTATCATCTGCTATATCAATTCTTTTATCAAAATTACCCTCACTCATTTTTAGAGCAATATCACTCATCTTTTTTAATTTCCCCGACAAATCTTTCGACCAACTATAAGAAACTAACAATGCTAATATAATTGCTAATAACAAAGAATAGCCCATTATCTTTTGAATTTGAGTAATAGTTGAATTAATTCCAGATACAGAACTAAAAATTAACAATCCTGCTTCTACCTGATCTGAACCTGTATAGTTCATTGGCAAACCAACTAACATCATTGATTCTTCAAAACGAGGACTTTCAATCCGCTTAGAAATTATATAACCATTTAATACTTTTTCAACTTGAAAAGAATTTATCTGTTCTTTTTTGGAAATTGAACTAGCCGGATCCGATAATATAACCTGACCCTTTTTTGTGACTAACCAAGCATGTCCAGAATTTAATTCTGCAATTAATTTAATCCATTTTTGTGTATTCTTTAAATCCCCCTGATCCAAGGTCTGTGATAATGACTGGGCCAAGACTTGACTCTCATTAATAATCTCTTCTGTTTTTTCTTGAAAATAAAAATTCTTAACAAAATAAGTTATAGCTAACCCCGAAATAATCACAATAATTAAAATAATAGCTAAAAACCTAAACAATAATCGATTAAATAAAACATTATCACTTAAATTAAACTTCAAATTTATAGCCTACCCCCCAAACTGTCTTGATATAGTCTCGGGCGGATTCACCTAGCTTTTGCCGCAATGACTTGATGTGAGTATCTACAGTTCGATCATCACCATAGTAATCATAACCCCAAACTTTATTTAATAACTGTTCACGAGAAAAAACTTGGCGAGGCGAAGAAGCTAAAGTTAATAATAGATCAAATTCTTTAGGAGTTAAAGAAATCTCATCTCCATTAACTTTTGCAGCTCTATAATCTTGAGCAATTTCTAAATTAGGAAATTCCAATACCTTTTGCTGATTATCAGCTGCTTCCTCGGCATTACTTCTGCGTAAAACTGCCTTAACTCGGGAAACAACCTCTTTGGGACTAAAAGGTTTAGTCACATAATCATCTGCTCCTAACTCTAAACCCATAATCTTATCTGTATCTTTAGTCTTAGCACTTAACATAATAATTGGAATATCTTCTTCAGGCCTTAACTGTTGACAGATTTCCCAACCATCCATTTCTGGCAACATAATATCAAGAATAATCAAATTCGGATTCTCTTCTTTAATTTTTTCCAACCCAACTTGACCATTATTAGCTATTACAACTTCAAAATCTTCATACAGCAAATATTCCTCTAAAATCTTACAGATATTCTGATCATCATCTATAATTAGTATTTTTCTATTAGCCATATTTTTCCCCCTAAAATCAAATTTATATCCTAAATTTATAAGCCAGACTAAACTTTTACTTTTACTTTTACTTTTACTTTTACTTAGACTTAAACTTAGTATATCAAATTCCAAAATAAAAAACCACCCTCATTAAGCAGGTGGTTAAATAATATTTAACTAATCAAACCTACTGCTGCTGTTCGGCTAACTCAGCTAATTTTTCTTTAGCATCTTTAACAGCTGAAATTTCAGAAAATACTGGTAGTTCAAATTTATCTCCTTGATAAGCTTTATAAATTAACAACGCTCCCAAAACCAAGCCAAAAAGAGATAATAAAGGTGACAAAAAGAGACCGATGATTGGTACAATTCCTATCAGAATTGCCACCACATTCAAGGATAGAAAAACAACAATTGATTGAATAGCATGAAACCTAACAAATTCGCTATCCTGTTCTGCAAACAAAAAGAAAACTCCAGTTAACCAACCTAAAAGATAACACAATGCCCCAGCGATATTTTCATCAAGACCTAGAGAAGTTCCCTCTTCTCCCATATTAAGACCCCCTTTTTTATATAATTGACAATTTGCAATTGAGAATTGACAATTAAGTTCAAAAAAATAAAATCAAAATACTAAAAGCAATTCCAAACATAATAAAAATAATTTGTAATAATTTCTTTTAACTGAGATGACTCTTGTTTTAATCTTAGTAATAACTTTTAGTTAAAAATAACATAACATGATTCAATTGTCAAATTTATACTTTTAGCAAACTGCCAAAAATATCCACAAGAATATAAATCAGACTAATAATTATCCAACAAGTATCTAGAATAATAATAGACTAAGAGACATCACACCCATCCCAGCTATAAAACCATAAATAACTTGATGTCCTTTGCCATATTTCCGTGAAGTAGGCAACAACTCATCAATAGAAATAAAGACCATAATTCCTGCTACACTAGCAAATAAAATACCAAAAGTTAAATCATTAAATACAGATCTAAAGACAAAATAACCAATTAGAGCACCTAGAGGTTCTGCTAATCCAGATAACAAAGAAAATAAAAATGCTTTTTTTCTACTTCCTGTAGCATGGTAAATTGGTACTGAAACTGAAATTCCTTCGGGAATATTATGAATCGCTATCGCAATAGCAATAGAAACCCCTACTGTAGGATCTTTTAATGCTGCAGCAAAAGTAGCCAAACCTTCAGGGAAATTATGAATCCCAATTGCTAAAGCAGAGAACATACCCATCCGCAATAACTCTGATTTATCTTCAATCACTTCTTCATCTTTTAATTCTTCTAATTCAGACCTATCTCGAGCTTCATGGGGATTCTCAAACTCAGGTACAAATTTATCAATAATTGCAATTAATAATATCCCACCAAAAAACGAAGCTACTGTAATCCATTCTCCTAAACTTGTTCCCAAAGCTTCCGTTAATGATTCTTGAGCTTTAACTATAATCTCAACAAAGGAAACATAAATCATAACTCCTGCTGAAAATCCTAACGAAGTGGCTAAAAAGGAAAGATTCGTTTTCTTTGTATAAAAAGCTAAGGCACTACCTATCCCTGTTGATAATCCAGCAAATAAAGTTAATAAAAATGCTATCAATACATTGCTCATCCATTTCACCCCTCAATTATTAGTTATAGATTTGTGCGTAAAACCACTGTGGCTCTGCCCTGTGGATGTAATAAAGTAGGACCAGCCTCACGGCTGGGACCTCTTGTCAAACTGTACGTACGGGTTTCCCGTATACAGCTTTCGGTCATTGTTGCTCCTTAGCAGAGAGTAAGTTATCTCCTTTGTGTTACCACAAATGTGTATTTTACTCTCGCTTAAAGCACATCAGTAAGCAGTGACTTTAGTCCTAAGTCTCTTAACATCTTATTTGGAAGGCGATAGTTTTGTCCTTTCGCCTTCTTCTTTTCTATAAAAGAACGTATTCTCATTCTTATCCAGTTGTCTAATTTTTCGTATAACTTTTTCACATCTCCTATTTTAAAACTATTTCCCCAACCTCTTATCTTTGGATTTAGTTCTTCAATTATTGCGGTTACTCCTAGAGGTCTGTTCCGTTTTGTTACATCTCTTACTTTGTCTTTGAAACTATTAATAGAGCTTTCTTTTGGTGTCTTAAATTGATAATGATGAAATCTGAATTCTAAAAATTTAAATCCATCATAAAAATTTGTAATTACTGTTTTACGAGGATGTAATCTTAAATTTAATTTATTCTCTATAATCTGGCGAGTTACTTCTAAAGCACGTTCTGCTTTCTCTTCACTCTTAGCCAAAATTATAAAATCATCAGCGTACCTAACTAATTTATATCCTCGACGAGTCATTTTCTTGTCAAAATAGTTAAGGTAGATATTAGCCAGAAGTGGGGAAATTACGCCCCCTTGAGGGGCACCCTCTGTCGTTTCTTTTCTTCCTTGTTCAGTCATGACACCCGCGGTTAACCACGACCTAATAATATCTAATATCCAACCATCGCTTACTTCCTCTGCTATCAGCTCCATTAAAATTTCATGGTCTATTGTATCAAAGTAAGATTTGACATCTGCGTCTAGTACCCAGTTATAACCTTGGTCTTTATATTCTTCCACTTTCTTAATTGCATCTTCGGTTGACCTGTTAGGTCTAAAACCATAGGAACAATCGCAAAATATCTTCTCAAAGTGTTTCTCCAAAATCTGTTTTACTGCTTGTTGGGCAATTCGGTCTTTGATTACTGGAATTCCTAGTGGTCTTTGTTCCCCATTTCCTTTGGAAATATACGTTCTTAAAACTGGCTGTGGCTCATATCTATCCTCTTTTAATTGGCGATATAATGCACTCATTTTCTTAACATAATTATCTCTGAATTCTTCAACTTCTACACCATCAATTCCGCCACAACCTCCATTGTTTAAAACTTTTTGTGCTGCACAATTTAAATGTCTTTTCTTAATTACTAAGTCTTTTATACTATAAAGAGAACTAATTTTTTTCACCTATCTTACCTCACGACTTACCAGTTCTTCTTATCCTGTTTTAATATCTAAACCCCTATATTCATAGCATTCCTAAGCACGTCTTCTAAGCTCTCGCCAATCGCACCTCTTAGTTTACTACTACTTAGGTAATAGTGTTTTCTAAATTTATTATGCTTCCAGTTATGATTTTCTGTCCACTTTTGTTTAGAACTCACCGTCTTTAACGGCGTCTAAACTATTACAATTTAAATATCATCAACAATCAATTCTGAACTTCAACAACCTGGCTACCCTTCGCTATAATCAACTTTCATTGATTTTTTTCACTACTATGATAGCTTCTGAATTCTAATACTTCATCATTCTGATTTTCCCAATTAGGTTATATCATCACTTATCTTTATAGATTTCTATAAAGACCATATTAGAGACTCCTCTGGTCAATTATGAAAACAATTCTAATCATCCCGACCATAATCACACCTAGTAATTCGACATAGACAAACCCGTTTTCTCACGTTTTTACTAGCGTAAACCTAGACTCCCTAAGCCGACATTGTACTTCTTCATTCTGCTGGCGAATCGTCATTACTAGATGCCACCCACGGTTCACATATTGTTTCGGGCTAATTATTCACCGCAAACTCTTCAGATTCTATCTCACGATAGACACCCTGTTATTGTTAGTTTCATATACCGACACAACTAAAACAGCATAGGCAGAATTTACATCTGCTATTCTCATAATTTACAGAGCACACAGCACCAACAATAAGCTAATTCGATATTAGCTTATTGTTAATAACTACCATACATCTTGCTATCACTTTGTGGTAGACTAATACTAATTAAGGTGAATCTAACAACTGAATATATGAGGTTGTAGCAAGAATTAAAAGCGATAACCAAGCTCCTTTGCAGATTTATCACGAAGAGTTTTTATAAAACTCGTAGGACATAAAATATTCAAGGTATCTGACCTCCTTAATCGTTTAGCCTACGAGTCTTAAAATCCAAGACTCTTCGTGAAAAACATATAAAACATATCTACCGCAGGGCATGCGGGATTTCAAGCTTCTGGAGAAACCGTAAGACCTAGTTTCTTACTTAATACTTGATATTAAGCAGAGATAGGCAATTTTCTAGGAATGAAGAATCCACGCGAGCTTGCTCCGTGGAAAGTCAATATTACTAGTTATAATATCATATTATAATTCGAAGTTAAAGTATTTATAATTAAGGATTCTATCAAGTTTTTGTATGTAAATCTTTTTAATTCCTCTTTTAATAAATCAAACTAGTGACTTAACAACCTTGAATGAATCTGTTTTTAGCCCCTTATGTATAACCCTGTATATCTTTTCTTTAATCTTTTATTTACTACTTTTTCATAATATTTATCCGTTGCCAAATCTACCATATAGGCTTTCAATCCTCTATCTACCCTTTGTTTGGTATTTACCTATACCTGATTTCTTATCTGCTAGATATTGATATTCACCATTAAACTTTGATTTATAATATCTTAGTTCAAAATTAATCTCTCCAAATTTAAAATCTTTAATAATAATTATTATCTTACTTTCACAAAATCCAAAAATAAAGGATGCAAGTTTTCTAACTCACATCCTTTTAAATAAAATTATATCTTATTTTAGAATGAATTTATATTCCTGTTTCTGTTTCCCTTCAATCATTAAATAATACGTTTCTCCTGCTTTTACTTCTGTTGGAATTTCTGAATCTACTCCATCTTCACTACTATATTTTATCATTTCTACCTCGTTGGAATTATATAAAAAAATGTTGAAATCACTTCCTGACGAATCTTTAGCTATATGATTAAAATCTATTTTTATATTACTTCCATCTGCTGTGAATTTATAATAATCTTTATCATTATAATCATAACCATATACTGCACCTTTCTTCTCTTCTCCTTCTTTAATCACTTCAGCTGCACTAAATTTATCATTTGGTTCTATCTCTATACTATCATCTGTTCCATAACTTATATTAAATTT
>JBNJDB010000073.1:0-9695 GCA_051744465.1 Bacillota bacterium
TAATGTTGAATAATCAGGAGGCATAACAATGGAATTAACTAAAGAATCAGATCGATTAGGAGAAGAAGCAATTATTCCTTTATTACTTAAACTATCTGCCCCAGGTGTTATAGGAATGATGATTAATGCTCTCTATAATATAGTAGATAGTATTTATATTGGCAGACTAAGTACAGAAGCATTATCAGCCTTATCACTATCATTTCCAATTCAAATGATTATCATTTCCGTAGCAGCAGGAACAGGTATTGGAACTAATTCACTAATTTCTCGTTTATTAGGAGAAGGAAAAGAAGAACGTGCTAATAATACAGCAGAACATGTCTTTTTTATTGCCTTAATTTATGCTGTAATTACAATGGTTATCGGCTTCTTCTGGGGCCAAGATCTAATTGGTCTCTTTACTGATAATCAAGTATTAATTGATTTAACTAGTCAATATCTGAAAATTATTATGATGGGTTCCGTAGCTATCTATGTTCCGATTATCTTTAATAACATTTTACGTGGCGAGGGTAATACTTTTACTCCCATGCTAACAATGATGATTGGTGCTATTACTAATATAGTCCTTGATCCATTTTTAATCTTTGGAATTGGTTTTTTCCCTGAGCTAGGTGTCAGAGGAGCTGCTTATGCCACAATTTTTGGTCGCGGCATAGCAGGTGTTTTTATTATATACATTATTTTAAGAGGGGATAACGAAGTTGAATTAACATTGGCTGATTTTAAATTTGATTGGCAAATACTTAAAGACATTTATCAAGTAGGCTTCCCTGCAATGTTAATGAGAGGATTAGCAAGTGTTATGATTGCTGGGATGAATCGGATTGTAGGCTATTATGATACTACAGCAATAGCTGTAGTGGGAATTTATTTCCGAATGCAATCAATTATTATTCTACCTATTTTCGGGTTGAGCCAAGGTTTCATGCCCTTAGTTGGTTACAACTATGGTCATGGCAATCCGCAACGAATGAAAAAGACTATTGCCTTTGGAGGAGTGCTTGCTTTAAGTGGTTCGCTAATTGGATTTGCTATATTTCAAATTTTTCCTCGCCAATTAATTACATTATTTAATCAAGATCCTGAACTAATTAAAATTGGCTCTACTGCCTTGAAAAGAATTAGTTTCGCTTATTTAATCATGGGCCTAAATATTATTGGTGCTACCACTTTTCAAGCTCTAGGAAAAGGTTTCCCTAGCCTATTTATTTCATCATTACGACAAATTTTTGTTCTACTACCAGTTATGTATCTACTAGGGGAATTCTATGGCTTAGCAACTTTATGGTATGCTTTTCCGATTGCTGAGGTAGTATCTTTTAGTCTGTTATCAATTTGGCTACTAACAACTATTAAAAGTGCAGTTGCCACTATTAATAGAGAAAATTTAGCTAAAAATAATCCACAGAAATAAACTAAAAAGGTGTTGCTGATGAGTAAATTTACTCATCAGCAACACCTTTTTTATTCATAAATCATTTAGCACTTTAAAAGCGGCTTCCTTTTTAAGCAACCTCATGTCCTGTAGAACTCTGCCAAATCTTAAACCACTGTTCTCTAGTCAATTCAATAGAAGTAGCCTCTACTGCCTCTTCAACCCGCTTTAACTTGCCACTACCAACAATGGGAACTATATTTGCCGGATGATTTAGCAACCACGCATAACTAACTTGAGCAATAGAATCAGCCTTAACTTCCTCTTTAATCTCATTTAATGTAGCCCTAATTCGTTGCGCCTGTTCAGTTTCCTCAGTAAAGATTCGTCCACCAGCTAATGGTGACCACGCCATCGGAGCAACATCTCTTTCTTGACACTTCTCAAGGGTACCATTAGCAAAATTATCTAAACTCATAACGGAGATTTCAATTTGATTAGTCACCAACGGAAAATTTAACTTAGAATTTAGCATTTCAAACTGAGCAGGAGTAAAATTAGAAACACCAAAATGATTAACCTTCCCTGATTGCTTTAACTGTTTAAAGGCTGTAGCTACTTCATCAGGATCCATTAAAGGGTCAGGACGATGAATTAATAATAGGTCTAAATAATCCGTCTGCAACTTGTCTAAAGAATTATTAACTGAGCCTATAATATGCTCTTTGCTAGTATCGTAAGATTTGATTTCATGTTGGGGACGATTTTCAGAAATTAATTTAATCCCACATTTACTTACTAACTCCATCTCTGCTCGTAATTTTGGTTTTAATGCTAGTGCTTCACCAAATAATTCTTCACACCTATAATCACCATAAATATCTGCATGATCAAAAGTAGTGATTCCTATCTCTAACAGTTCCTCTATAAATTCCAATCTTTCTTCCGAATTCAAATCCCAATCAGCCAAGCGCCAAAAACCCTGGGCCAAGCGCGACATACTAAAATCATCTGTCAAGTTTATTCTATTCATTATCTTAATCCCTCCAGTAATTAGTTGGTAATGACAAGTACTATCTAAGTCATTGGCATGCCATAAACATGCAATAAATATAATTCTCGCTGGGCATGTTGTGCTTCATCATGCATCGCATTAAAGAATACATCCCTTAAATAAGGGTTCTTAGTCATCAAATAATAACTTTTATACTTCTTATAATCCCCTGTTTCTTCGACAATACTTTTTTCCAATTCTGATTCATAATCTCCCGCTTCTAACTCAAATTCATATTCATACTGTGAAGAAAAATTATTACCTGTTATCCGCTGATAAGCCTGTTCTAATTGATAAGCATGTTCTCGCTCATCATTAGCAAACTCAGTAATAATCTCGGCTGCAAATTGATTAGGAGCTATATCTGCTAAAGCACGGTAATAAGCTGAATCTCTCAGTTCAGATTCAATTGCCAAATAGATTTTTTCTAGTAAAAATTCTAATTCTTCACCATCTACTTCAAGACGTTTGGATCTTTCTTTACGCATTTCAGACATTCTTTTTTGCATTTCCATCATATCTTGGCGATTCATTTTATCACTCCTTTTTTTACATTATATGCCATTGTAAAAAAAGAGTGATAAAAACTATTACCCACATAGATCTAAAAAAATCTATTCTTGTAACAAAAAATACTCCCAGATATAATCATCAGTTTGAACTAATTTATCTTCTTTAATTTGAATAAAATGCAAGCGATCATCTTCCTTTATTTCCTCTACTTCACCATCATTTCGTTCTATTGCAAACTCTTCTTTAGGACTATAACCACTAACTGTAACATATTTATCTTCTCGTTGATAATCTAACTGCACTCTTTGATTATAATTAAACTGTTTTGCACTCTTAATAAAATATAGGTTGCTATTTCTTTCTAAAATAATTCTTCCTACTACAGCTACAGCCACTTCATAATCTTGCTTTTGATAATAGTTTCGCAATTCTTCTACTCGATTGGCATTTAAATATAACTGTAATTCTCCATCTTCTAAATAATATCCCCCATCCCCAATATAAAGCATAGGGATTAAATTATTAACTCGTTTAAGCAACTTCTCTTCGTAATAACCTCTCTTTTTATTTTCTACTTGATTATCTACTAAAGAAACAAACGCATAAATTTCTTTATCAGAAAACTTATTTTTCAAATAATCTACTATTTCAATATATTTTTCTGAATTATCAGCATCATTAAAATTAATCCATTCTAAATCAATCACAATTCCTTTATAATTTAAATCAAGACGCTCTAATTCAGCAAAATTGTCATCAATTATTTCCTGATGGTTCTGATAGATTTCTGAAAAACCTTCTGCTCCAAAACTATCCAAAAACCACAAATATAAATCCTGATCTCGTTGCTCTAGCTGTTCAGCAAAATTAATCAAATTTGTTTTACTAGTTTTATAAAAGAAGGCATTACCCCGTCTAAAGACCTGTTTAGCCCCTAAATGTAAGACAACTTGATCATAGCCAGATAAATCTTCCACTAGCTGATCAACTAACTGCTGGTTATCTCTTCTAAAAATATTTATCAATTGCTGATTATCTGCTAAAATCATAGTTTTAGAATAAGCATTACTAGCTCCTAGATAAGAGACCACTACCAATATAAATATAATTAATAACAAACTCATTTTTATCTTTTTCATAAATTTTAGTGTTTTTCACCCCTTATTATAAATTTCGTTTATCAGTAAAACTCTCTTTATTTATTTCCCCCCATTCATTTTTACCAGGACTATAACCTATTATTGATAAAGCTCTAATAATTGTATTAAATTGACGATAACCAAAGTTTTCTAAAACAGCATAGATAAATAATTTAATATAATCAGATATACTACTATACTTCTGTTCTGCATAGGCTTCAATAACAATAGCACTATTAGAAATGAAAACCCCATATAAAACAGCCAATAAAAAGAATATAATTAAAAAATCAAAGTTCACTAATCCTAAAAAGAAAGATACAAGTACACTACAATAACCTAATATCTCTAAAAAAGGTCCCAACATTTCAAATATTACATAATAAGGAAAAGCAAATAGACCAATAACTCCATAGTTAGAATTAAAAAACAATTTGTGATGATTAATCACTGAATCCATTAAACCCATCTGCCACCTCTTACGTTGACCTATAAATGATTTCAAATCAGAAGGGCCCTGGGTCCAACAGGTAGCATCGGGCACAAAAGGTATTTTATAGTTTTGGCCCTTTTCTTGCAGATACCGATGCAATCTAACTATTAGCTCCATATCTTCACCCACAGTTTCAGAAGTATAGCCTCCTACTTCAGCTAATATTTTTCTCTTAAAAACTCCAAAGGCACCTGATACAATTAATAGACTATTAATTTGGCCCCAACCAATTCTACTTGTGAAAAAAGCTCGCAAATATTCTACAACTTGAAACCGAGCTAAACTATTTTTAGGCAACCGCGGCTGCTCCATAAAGCCTTTATCTATTTTTGAATTATTAGAAATTCGAACTAATCCTCCAGTTGCTACTACTCTATTAGGCTCTTCAATAAACGGTCTTACTACCTTTAACAATGAATCATTTTCTAATATAGAATCAGCATCAATTGCAGTTACTAGATCATATTCAGCTATATTAACACCCGCATTTAGAGCATCAGCCTTGCCTCCATTTTCTTTATCAACTACTATTAAATTAGGAACAGTTGCTGATACATAGATGTCATTTATCTCGGCAGTATCAATCTCTTTTTTATAGACTCGATCTATCTGACGTAAGTTAAATTCTTCTTTTAAACTGGCTAATGTTTGATCTGTAGAACCATCATTAATAACTACAATTTCTGTATCATTATATTCTAAGCTAAGTAACGATTCCACATTGTCTACAATAGTATTAGCTTCATTATAACACGGAACTAAAATAGAAATACTTGGTAAAAAACTAGAAGCTAATAAATCCGAATAACCCTCATATTGACTACGCTTTAGATAAAAATAGATCCCTCTAATTGATAATAACAAGATTACTATATAGATTAGATTAAGGGCCAAAAAATAAAATATTATGAAATAATTATAACCACTAATTAAATCAAGTAAAATTGCTTTCCAACTCACACTTAACACCTTCTTTATTAGTCTCTATCAAATACTTTTTAACATTTTCTAATACTTCTAAGTAACCAGTCCGTTCTTCATGATTAAGTAATCCATTAAAAACTATCTCCGGTTGTAATACCTGCCAAGCCATATCACGAGCAAATTGATCATCACTTTGCAACTGTTCAGATAAAGTCACTATTCCTCTTTCACCATGGGCCAACAGACTCTGGGCTGCATTATACCTAACTTGCCATTGTTGATCAGTCATTAATTTCTTCAATTGATTGCGACTAGTTGAATTACGAAACTTTTCTAACACCAAAGCCAAATTGGCCCTAACTTCTGCTCGATAACTATCTTTAGTAGTTAATAATAATTTGAAATATTCCTGATCTCCAACATCTCCAATTTGATAAGCAGCTTGCAAACAAGCTACTACCAATTGACTATTAATCGAATGTAGATACTTTTTTATCCAAGCTAAAACCCGATAATCATTCTTTAAACCTAAACCTCTGATAGCAATTATTTGTTTATTGATTTCACCAGTATCCATTAATGGCTTCAATTCCTCATAAATATCGCCATTCACTTCTTCTATAACTCTTAAAATTTCATCTTGGGGATAGACAGCTAAGGATAATAACTTTTTAATCACTAACTCTAAATATTCACTCCCAGTTATTTTAACTAAAGCCCGAGCAGATTGATAACGCACATCACTATTAGTTGCATCCAATAAATCAAGCAAATCCGAGCTAGCAGCAGTAGCTTCTAACTTACCTAATACATAAGCAGCTTCAGATTTTTCCCACCATTGTGTACTATTAACGAGTTGTTCTAACTTAGCATCTATCACTCCCGACTCCTGAGCTAAACTTTTTAATTTAGCTTCGGTTGTGCCCTTGACCTGTTGGAGATAATTGATAATTATCTCTTCCAAAATAACTCTCTTCTGCTCAGAAAAATCAGCTGTCAGAACAACTTCTTCTCCGGCCAAATAGCGATTAATTTCTTCTTTAACTTCTTCTTTTAGTGCTTGCTTATTATTAGAATAAATTTGCTGTCGAATAAGCTTAATTAATAATAAGAAGACTAATCCCCCACTAATCACTCCTAAAATATAAATTCCACCGATTACTAATTTTATCATTTTCTTGACCCCTTAAATAATTCTTTTAACCCTATTCTCTAATTCTGCTAAAGAAAAAGGTTTAGCCAAATAATCATCAGCTCCTAATTCAAAGGAACGGTTAATATCTTTATCACTTGTTTTAGAAGATAAAACAATAATTTTCAACTGTTGATTAGCTCTATTATTTTTCAACTGTCTAATTACTTCAAAACCATTTATCTTAGGCATCATCAAATCAATAATCATTAAATCAGGTTGGTACTCCTCCACTAATTCAATTCCCGACTGGCCATTAGAGCTATATTCAATACTATAGCCTAATGAACTCAATCTTGTCCGTACCAAATCTACAATAATATCTTCATCATCTACAATTAATATCTTTTTATTTTCTCTAGTAATACCCAAGTTAGAATTGATAGCTACTCCATTTTTACCATTTTGCTTAACTTTATAAAGTGATTGATCAGCTCTTTCCAATAGTTCTTCAATACTCTCATCTAAACTTTCTAACTGAGATATACCACTACTAAAAGTAACTTTATTTTCTAAATCAAGCCCCTTTAGCTGCTCTACCTGAAGTTCATCTTTAAGCCGGTTTACAACTTGATAAGCATCATCAGCAGTAGTTTGGGGAAATAAGACTAAAAATTCATCACCACCAAATCTATAAACCTGATCAATTGTACGTAAATTTTTCTTTAAAAAATCAGTAAATCCTTGTAATACCTGATCACCAACTAAATGCCCATTACTATCATTAATTTCTTTAAAATTATCTAAATCTAAAAAAGCAATAGCAAACCTTTCATTACCACGATTAAACCTTTCTTTTTCTTCTTTAGCTCGCTCATGAAAATAACTTTTAGTATAAGCACCAGTCAACTCATCTTTAATTATTTTATTCTTAAAGTTACTTTCCTTTTTTAAAATCCTTTCTATCCGTGCTTTTAATTCTTTAACATCAAAAGGCTTAGTAATATAATCATCGGCTCCTAATTCTAACCCTTTAACTTTAGTTTCCACTTCATCTTTAGCAGATAAAAAGATAGTAGGCTGCTGAAAATCAAGTTTTCTAATACTCTTCAACACAGAAAAACCATCAGTTTGGGGCAAAACTAAATCCAACAAAATCAAATCAATTTCTTCTTCTTCTAATATCTTAATCCCTTCTTGAGAGTCAGAAGTAATCAAAATTTGATAACCATATTCACGCAAAACTCGTTCTAAAAGTTCTAGCAATTCCACATCGTCATCAATAATTAAAATAGTTCCACTAGTAGTTAAATTAGTATATTGAGTATTAAATAATGTTTTATCTTCATTTAATTTTTCGCTGATTGCGATAGTCCCTTCTTTATCCTCTGTATTTTCTCTTTCCTCTTCTTTTATACTCTTATATTCTTCCTGTAACAGAGATAATCCATCAATTACTTGAAGAATTATTTCCTCTTTATTATCTGCAGTAGTAGCTAAATAATCCTCATACTTGCTAGCAATAGTAGCTAATTCTTCAAATCCTAAAGTAGCACTAATACCTTTTAAGCTATGGAAGAAATTAATTAGTTCCTTCTTTAACTTTTGATCACTATTACGCAAATTATAATCTAGTAAAATCAGAAAAGCATCTTTTAATCTAGTACTAAACCGCTCCAGAAAATTCTGTTTACTTTTATTCATAACTGCTGCAATTTTATCTGCTTGCTCCATTAATATCACCACTTTAATTATTAGGTATAGTAAAATAAAAGCTACTTCCTCTTTCTAATTCTGACTCTACACCGATTTCACCTTGATGAGCTTCAATAATTTTTTTGCAAATAGCTAAACCCAAACCTGTACCTTCTATTTGATTAACCGTAGAACTCTTAGTTCGATAGAATTTTGTGAATAGATTTTTCTGATCAGCTTTAGCAATTCCAATTCCGTCATCTTCAACTGTCACCCGAACACTATCGCCTTTCTCTTCAACTATCACTTTAATTTTACTTCCTCCAGGGGAATATTTGACTGCATTAGAAACTAAATTGGTAACTACTTGTTTTAATTTATTATAATCTGCTCTGATATTCAGTTCCTCATCAGGTAAAGAAATTATAAATTGATGGCTATCATGAACCTCATAGAGACTTATAACTTCTGTAATTAACTGTTCTAAATCTATCTCTTCTAAATTCAATTGATGATTTCCTGATTCTATTCTCTGAATATCTAAAAAATCATTAATTAAATTTTTCAAGCGATTAGATTCCCGATGAATCATTTCTAAGTATTTTCTCTGTTTCTCAGCTGACAAATCACGTTCCAATAATAATTCAGTAAATCCTAACACACTCGATAAAGGAGTTCGAATTTCATGACTAACGGTACTAATTAAATCTGATTTGATATTATCAAGCTCTTTTTTATTTGTAATATCAACATGAACACCAACAACTCGTAAGGGATCATTGTTTTTGTCACGGCTGACTACTCGCCCGCGACCTAAAACCCACTTCCAATTTCCTTCTTTGGTCTCCATCCGATGTTCACTTTCAAAATAATCAGTCTCGCCTGCTAAATGTTCTTCAAATTTATTGATTGTTTCTTCTTTATCTTCCGGATGAATCATATCTTTCCAAGCACTTAAATCTCTTTCAAGATTATCATTAGAATAGCCAAACATCCTAGCCCACTGGCTATTAAATTGGACTTGATCTACATTAACATCCCAATCCCACAAACCAATATTAGCCCCCCAAAGGGAAAGTTCTAAGCGTTCTTGATTCCGTTTTAATTTAGCTTCATATTTATTTTGCTGTAAAGCATTACCAAATATTTCTCCAATTATTTTTAATAAATTACTTATATTATTATGCCACACCTTTTTTTCCGCTACAGCATCTATGCCCCAAAATCCAATTAACTCTTCTCTACCTGTAATCGGTACTAAAATAGCTGATTTGATTTCTTGGGCCTGTAATGTTTCTTTTAAACTTACAGCTTCTGCTGGTAATTGTTCTACATCAGGAATTACTATATTCTCTAAATTATTC
>JBNJDB010000074.1:0-9637 GCA_051744465.1 Bacillota bacterium
CTCCCGGTGGTTTACAACATCCTAATGGGGATAGTCTTAAAGTAGCAGATATGTATAGTAAATCTGGGGGGCGAGAAATTCAAATATATCTGCAGGGGGTCTATCCTGATTGGCCCTATGATGTCAAAAATGAAGATGATATTGAAGATTATATTGCCAAAATAGAACCGGCTATTAAACAAATAGCATCTGCTTCTAATCAGGAATTATTTGTTTATATTCCATTTAATGAGCCAGATGCAATTTGGTACAATATAGATGATAAGAAAGAAGAATTTTTTCAGGATTGGCAAGTTGTATATGAAAAGATCTTGGAAATTGATCCCCAAGCTTCAATTGCAGGGCCCAATAATTCTTATTATGATCAACAATTCTATGCTGACTTTATGGAATTTTGTCAAGAAAATGATTGTTTGCCTGATGTTGTTACGTGGCATGAATTAGATAATCATTTTTATGTAGACTGGTATCAACACTATAATTCATATAGAGAAATTGAAGCTAATTTAGGGATTGAACCCCGCGAAATTACAATCAATGAATATGGGACTTTTATGGATTTATCAGTGCCAGGACAATTAATTCAGTGGTTAGCACGCTTTGAAGCTACTAAAGTTGATGCTTGTTTGGCTTATTGGCATGATGCTGGCTCTTTAGATGATTTGGTGGTTGAGAATAATAAAGTTACCGGGGCTTGGTGGCTATATAAATGGTATAGTGATCTGACTGGTCAAACTGTAAAAGTAATTCCACCTGCTAAAAATAAAGCAGGTTTACAGGGGATAGCAAGTCTTGATAACAATAAAGAGGAAGTACGATTGTTGTTTGGCGGTGCTAGTGGAGAAACAAAGATTACTATCAATGGTTTTGCTGATTTAGATTGTTTTAATAATCAGGTGCAGGTTGAAGTCATTTCAACTGCGTGGACTGGTCAAAAAGGAGCAGCAACTGGAGCAAGTCTTGAGTTGAAAAGAAATTATAAAATAGTTGATGGCCAAGTGGAAGTTGAGTTATCTGATTTAGATATGGCAACAGCTTATCAGCTGCGCATAAGTTCTGAGCAAAATAGTATTAATTCTGCTCAGGAAACGAGCTGGAAGTCCAGCTATGGAGCAGAGAGAGCTAAAATAACTAATGCTAGTATTTTTTCTGGTGGCTATTTTGATGGAAAAAAATTATATAATCCAAATCAAAATTATAATTCTGGTGGTCAGCGGGTAGGAGATATTAATAGAGATAATAGTCAGGTTGAATTCAGTGTTGAAGTACCTCAGACAGGAACTTATCGTCTAGATATCTTTTATAGTAATGGGCATCAAGACTTAGCAGAGCAATTATTGCAAGTTGATGATGGACCAGGAAAGAAAATAGAGTATCCGCCCACAATAGATTGGAATTATCAAGCTATAAAAACTCTTAAACTTGATTTGCAAGCGGGAACTCATATTATTAGTTTTGCCAAAGATGATAATTCGCTAGAGGGAGCAAGTTTGTCTGTGGAGTTAGATAAGATAGATTTAACTTATTTAGCTGGAATTGATGAGCAAGAATCAGAGATAATGATTTATCGCGAAGAATATAATTCGGAGACTACTAGTAATGATGCTGTTATTAGTGTTCCGGACAATGGTTATTATGTTGTTAATTTAAACTGTAGCAATCATTTAGATGCAGAGGAATCTATTAAGTTGCGAGTTAATGATTTAGAACTACAACAGCAATTAACTAGAGATGATAAGCAGGCAATTGTTTATCTGCAAGCAGGAATTAATTTAGTTTCTGTTGCTAGTGATATTAGTATTAATTCTGTTGAGCTAGCAGAAAATAGAGCTCCACTCTTTAGTTGGAGACTAGAAAGAAATGAAGCTAGTGGTAAACAAGAAAAAAGTTATTCTTTTGAAAAAATTAATTTAGTTGAAGCTGGAGATTATAAAATGGTTGTATATTATGCTAATGCTGAGCGAGAATCTGGTCATATGTATAATGTTGATCTAGTAGATCGGTCAGCCCAAATTAGTGTCAATGGAACTACAGACCAAGAGTTTTATTTCCGCAATACTTTCAGTTGGAATAATTATAGTACAATAGTGATTGATCTAGAATTAAAAGCAGGGGTTAATACTATTGCGTTTGTTAATGATAATAATTATTTGCCTAAGATTGATCAGATAGAGATATATAAGGGTGACTTGTAAAAATTAATAGAAATAAAAATTTATTAGGAGGGGTTTTGATGAATAAGAAAATATTGGTAATGTTAATGATTTCTATTTTAATTTCTGTCATGAGTATCAATGCATCAGCATTTTGGTTTTTTGATGATATTTTTGGTGGTGGAGAAGAAGATGCGGGCGATTTAGTAGTCTGGTATAAATTTGATCAATCAGCAGGAAAAGTTGTTAAGGATTCATCAGGCCGAGATAATGAGGCGCACATAAAAGGAGGCAGTAGTTGGACAGAAGGTAATATTGATGGTGCTCTTAATCTGAATGGGGAAAATGGATATGTACAATTACCTGATAATATTTTAGCTGGAGTTGAAGATATTACTATTTCTACTTGGGTTAAGCAGAATAAAGTACAAAATTGGCAGAGGATTTTTGATTTTGGTTCAGGTACAGATAGTTATATGTTTGTCGCTCCTAATTCTTCTTTACCGGACTTTCGTTTTGTTTTAAAAGCAAGCGAAGGTAGTGATGAAGAGTTAGTAATTAAAGATACTGCACTAACTGAAACTGGCGAGTGGAAACATATTGCTGTTGTTTTAGATGATAATCAGGGAATAATTTATGAAGATGGCAAAAGAGTAGCAACTTCCGAAATGACAAGTAATCCAGCAGATTTAGCTAAAACTACAGCAAATTATATAGGAAAATCACAATATGAGCCTGATCCCTATTTTGCCGGTCAGATTGATGATTTTCGAATTTATAGTCGTGCTTTAAGTGCAGAAGAAATTATAGCTTTGCGAGAAGAAGCATTTAGTGCTCAGGATGCTGTGATAAAAGATAAAAAGAAGCTTGATTTAGGTAAGATAGATACTGTGACTCATGATTTAGAATTACCAGTGGCAGGTGAGAATAGAACGAAAATTAGTTGGGAGTCAAGCAATCCTCAATTAGTTACACCTAAAGGCGAAGTTACTCGTCCCTCGGAAGGGAATTCTAGTAAAGATGTAGTATTAGAAGCAACCATTAGCAAAGGGGATGCTAGTGTTACTAAAGAATTCAAAGCTACAATTTTACCACTAGATCAGACGGCTTATACTCTTGAAGTTAATACTGACCAGCAAGGAGTTGAAATCAGTCCTACTCTCTATGGAGCATTTTGGGAGGATATAAATTATGCTGCTGATGGTGGAATGTATGCTGAACAAATTAAGAATCGATCTTTTGAGTATGAAAAAAGCTTGCAAGGTTGGTCTGTGGTTACTAATGATGCTCAGAATGAAGTAATGGAAGTAAAAACTGAGCAACCATTAAATAAAACTAATAACCATTACCTTAGCTTAAATATTCCATCTTCCAGTCAAAAGGTAGGTATTAGTAACTCAGGTTATTGGGGTATTTTAGTAGAAGAAGGTGCAGAATATGATTTTTCATTCTATGCCCAAGCTAGAGATGACTTTGCCGGGCCAATCAAGATTAGTTTGCAAGGTGAAGATGGCACTATTTATGGAGAGGCTGAGTTAGATAATATTTCTAATGACAATTGGAAAAAGTATAGTACAACAATAGAAGCTGATAAGAGTGGTGAGAATGCTAAATTAGTAGTTACTGCTTCGGATAGCGGAACTGTTTTAATGGATATGATATCTCTGTTTCCCGAAGATACCTGGCAGAATAGAGAAAATGGATTACGTCCCGATTTAGTAGAAATGATTGATCAAATGAATCCTAGTTTCTTTCGCTTTCCTGGCGGTTGTATAGTAGAAGGAAATGATTTGGACAATGCTTATCAATGGAAAGAAACTATCGGTGATTTAGCAGAACGAAGAGTAAAGTATAATTTATGGGGGTATTACCAGTCGAATGGATTGGGCTATCACGAATACTTTCAATTAAGTGAAGATTTGGGTGCAGAACCGGTACCTATTTTACCAGCAGGTTTATCTTGTCAGGCTCGTGGAGCTGAATTAGAGACTATGAATCAATTAGATCAGTGGATTCAAGATGCTTTAGATCTGATTGAATATGCTAATGGTCCAGTAACTAGTGAATGGGGACGGAAACGAGCTGAAAATGGTCATCCCGAACCTTTTAATTTAAAATATTTAGGAGTAGGAAATGAGAATTGGGGAGCTGAATATTATGAACGTTATGAGGAGTTTCATAAGCAAATTAAAGCAGAGTATCCAGAAATAAAATTAATAACTTCTAGTGGACCTGCAGCATCTGATTATAATTATGCTAAAGCTTGGGAGTGGTTAGAAGATCAGCCCGCCGATATTGTGGATGAGCATATGTATATGAGTCCCGACTGGTTTTTAGATAATGCTGATAGATATGATAATTATAACCGAAAAGGGCCACAAGTATTTTTAGGAGAATATGCTGCTCATACAGCTGATAGGAAAAATAATTTAGAGGCTGCACTAGCAGAAGCTGCTTTTATGACTGGTTTAGAACGAAATTCAGATGTTGTAGAAATGGCTGCTTATGCACCATTATTTAATAATGTTAATGGTACACAGTGGGCACCTGATTTAATTTGGTTTAACAAATCAGAAGTTTTTGGTACTCCTAGTTATTATGTGCAACAACTCTTTAGCAACAATGTTGGTGATATTACTTTAGAAAGTAGTTTAGAATATTATCATAAGCAAGATGAGTCGATTAGAGGAGCAATTGGTCTTGGTTCCTGGGAGACTGAGGTAGAATATGACAAGGTGGAAGTTGTGCAGGATGATAAAACTTTATTGAGTAGTGATTTTAATAGCAAAGATTCTAATTGGAAAGCTGTTAGTGGAGATTGGAAGGTAGAAAATGGATTTTATAAACAGACTAGTAATGCTTCTGATACTAGTACTTATGCCGGTAATTCTAATTGGAATAATTATACTCTAAACGTTAGAGCTCGTAAGAAAAGTGGTTCTGAAGGTATGATTATTCATTTTGGTAGAAAAGATGAGAACAACTACTATCAACTTAATCTTGGTGGTTGGGGTAATAGTCAAACAGCGTTACAAAAGATTAATGATGGTAGTGACCAAATTATCGGGAAAAGTGCAATTAAAAGTATTGAAACAAATAAATGGTATGATATTAAAATTGAGCTGTCTGGTAATAGAATTCGGACTTATTTAGATGGAGAGTTGATGCATGATGTTAAAGATGATGTTAATCCGGGACCTTTATATTATGTGAGTAGTAAAGAACAGGATAGTGGTGATATTATTATCAAAGCAGTAAATAGTTCGGATAGTTTATTGAATACAGAAATAGTAGTGGATGGAACTGCAGATATTATTGGTACAGGTAGTGCTACGACTTTGTCTGCTGCTAATAAAACAGCGGAAAATAGTTTTGATAATCCGCAACAGGTAATACCAGAAAAAACAGAGCTAAAAGATTTAAATAAAAGTTTCGAATATGATTTTTCTGCTAATTCAGTTACTATTTTACGGATTAAGACAAAATAAAAAGAAAAATTATATATTATTAAGTTAATTTCTCTTGACATAATCTTCTTAATAATATATAATTTAATTAATATAAGTTTCTAACCGATTAGAAAAAATAATTCATACAAGCCTTTATTATTTTTAAGAACTTTCTAATCGGTTAGAAAAAATAATAAGTAATATAAGAAGCTACAAAATATAATCTGAAATACTGTGTTTGATAGTTGCTAATTGTAGAATCAGAAAATAAAAGAATATAAGTTTATAAGTTTATAATACCCATAACTGATAGCATTTTGCCATCGGATTTGGGTATTATATTTTTTTAAGCAAGTTTTCTAATCGCTTAGAAATAATTGCTAAGAGTAAAAAAGTGTTTCGAAGGGAGTTGATATAGTAGTACTAAAATAAATTAAGAATTAATAGTTGAAATTTATTAACTAGGTATTAATTTTAAAGGATAAAAAAGAGCAATGATTTTAATTTAAGGGAAGGAGGAAATATATGCTATCTAAGTGGGGAAAATTTATAGTTTTGAGTAGTTTAGTCTTTGTTTTGATTATTGGTGTTTCCTCTAATAGTGTAGAAGCCAAAGAACTGAATGATGATTTAGTATTGTGGTATAAATTTGATCAAACAGACGGTAGAGTAGCAGTTGATTCATCGGGTAATGAAAACGATGCTGTTCTGAAAGGAGGGGCTAGTTGGGACCAAGGTTGGTTTGATGGTGCTGTAAGATTAGATGGTAATGATGGATATGTGAAGCTGCCGGCTGGTATCTTTCAAGGGCTAGAGGATGCGACAATAACTACTTGGTATAAACAAGATAAAACTAAACCATGGCAGAAGATATTTGACTTTGGTAGTTCACCAGATAATCATCTCTTTTTAACAGCAACTAGTGCTTGGAATGATATGCATTTTTCATTTAATAATCGAGGTGATTCGAAACTTTTGGTTGGCCCATCATTGCAGTCGAGAGAAAATTGGCGGCATGTTGCATTAGTAATAAAAGGTGATGAGGCAATTATTTATATCGATGGACAAGAGTTGATTCGTGAAAGTGTTACTATTGACCCTGGTGATTTTTCTAAAACTACTAAAAATTACATTGGTAAATCGCGATTCCCAGATCCATTTTATAATGGTCGAATTGATGATTTTAGAATTTATAATCGAGCTTTAGATTTACAAGAAATCTGGAGTGTATATGCTCCTAATATGTATCATAAAGGCCCGATACCTAAATATACAAAAGATTAGATTACTTTTAGTTTTATAAGATAAAATTATGGGTTTTAGATCGTGAAGTTGATTTTATGACTTTAGTGATAATAGTAATAGATTTAGCTGAAAATATTTAGATTATCTAAGGAGGGGTTATGTGTGAAAAAGAAATTAATTTTAATGTTTTTAATTGCAATTATGCTTGTTGGTAGTAGTATTTCATTAGCTAACACTACTGAAATTGGTGATATTGATTTTGGTGAGAATCCCTGGGGCGGACATTGGGGAATTATTTATCGAAATTATTTAGATGATTCTCATGAAGGGACAATTAATAGCTATTTTAATATTAAAGCAGAAGATTTATTTTCTCGTCGCTGGAATAGAACTGTAGATGGTGAGTACTATGAAGGTGGAGATCCGGTTGAAACAATAATTGGGTCTAAATTAGGAGTTGATTATTCTCCTTATGTAGCTAGATTTCGTGAGGAAGTTATGGGAGTTAGACTTGCGGGTATGGATGCTTTTAATTTTGAGTTTGATGCTGCTTATGGAGTAGGTTATATGGATGATATTTGGGATGAGGAATGGGAGTTAGAGCAAACAAAAGCAGCAGTGCAGCCATTAGCTATAAATGCTACGGGAGATATTACTAAGTATTTAGATGTAGATGCTACTTTATTACATTATGGTGAAGAACAAGATGATGGTGATGTGAAAGGCTATAATAATATTGGGCTTAGCACTACGAGTGATCTGACAGATAAACTTAGCTTAGAGACTAATGCTGCTAGCTATAGTCAAGATGATGAACATTTATATAAGGTAGATGCTAGTTATGATCTGTTACCAAGCTTGTTAGAAGTACGTGCTAGCACTTATGGTAATGATATTGAAGATGTTAATTCTGAAGCCATTCGTGGACCAAATAATAACCATATTTCTGATACGAATCCAATTAATAAAGAATCTGCTATTGAAGGAGTATATGATCGAGATAATGGATATGGATTTGGGGGAACTATGTGGTTGGATTTAGCTGGAATTGAAAATGAACTTGATGTTGAAGTTCATAGTACAAATCCAGATGAAGCAGATGATATTCGCTCAACTATTGATGCTGATTTAACGACTGAATTAGCAGGGTTTACTGTAGAACAGAATCCATTTATGGCTAGAGCTGATGGAGGTCAGGAAGGATATTTTTATTACAATTTAAGTGCTGTTACTCCTGAGTATAGCTTGCAGCCAGGTAATTTGAATAATATTAATATCAACTTCAGATATGATTTTGATTATGATCAGAATTATTATGAAGCGGATAAATTTAGAACTTATAATCAGGCAGGAACAGTTATGAATACAACTCAAGATATTGGTGGATTTAAAGATGTGACTTTTGATTCAATAGCAATGTTAGATATGCCGGATGATTTAATGTGGAATCCATCTGCGATTGATGACTATTCTACTGACTTATTTAAATATGGATTGATGGCTAGTTATACAGCTCCAAATGATATTCAATTCCGAGTACAGTATTTTAGTTCACAAGATTACTTTACTCCACCAGAAGATGGTCGAGGTAATGATCGTTATGAAGATTATCGCTGGTATACTGATAATGATGATGATGACCAGACTAATGATGAAGATGACAAATTTGGTGGGCTAAGAATGATTATGGCAGTTCCATTTTAGTAATTTAATTAGACTAACAGAATAATCAAATATTAAAGGGGGAAGACATATGTTCTTTAAAAAGTTAACATTATTTGTATTAATTGTTGCAATGTCTCTGGTAGTAGGAGCTTGTAGTACAGATGATATGGTTTCTAATGAGCCATATAACATAGCGGGGAATATTAATGCTGAAGATTTAGAGGGTAATCAGACCCAAGATATAAATGTCAAAATATCTGGACCAGGTATAGAGGATGAAACAGTAGTAACAGATGAGGCAGGTAATTGGTCTGCTACAGGAGTTGAAGGTGTTGTGACAGTAACTCCAGTTAAAGAAGGAAACAGTTTTGAGCCGACTTCTAGAGAAGTTAGTTCAGCACAAGATGATCTTGATTTTGTGCGGCAAGGTCGGGTTGCCCAACCTACTGTTAGCTTGGATTCGGGAAGTTATTTAGGGGTGCAAGAAATTAGTTTGAATTATTATAATGAGTATACAATTTATTATACTCTTGATGGTAGTGAACCAACAGCAGATAGTACAGAATATACAGAGCCAATCACGATTGAGTCTGATACAACACTTAAGGCAATTGCGATTGATGCTGGGGGGGATACGAGTGAAATTGCTACGCGTGAATATGAAATAGTATCTCCAAAAGCAAAATTCAAATTTGAGGAAGATTTAACAGATTCAACAGGTAATTTTGCTGATGGTAGCAGTACTGGTGATACACCTGATAAGACAGATTCAGGTAATATTACATTTGATGCGGGGATTGCCGGTCAGGCTGCTATATTTGATGGTAATTCTGGGATTCGATTGCCGGATGGTTTAATCGATAGTTATAGCTATACTGTGTCTTTATGGGTTAAGCCAGAGCAATTACCGGATTTTGCATCAATCTTTTATGGAAAAGGAAATGAATGGATTAGTTTAACAACTAATCATATCAATTTTGGAGGTACTGCTTTTTGGACTGATCCTGGAGTAAGTGATTTTTGGGTTGATCCTGGAGAGTCGATTCCAACTGGAGAGTGGAGTCATATAGTGTTTACTGTAGATCAAGGAGATTTCAAACTTTATTTTGATGGACAAGAGAAGGC
>JBNJDB010000075.1:0-9560 GCA_051744465.1 Bacillota bacterium
AAGTTTTGAAACAAGTACAAAAGGTAAAAATATTAGAGGGAGTAGTCACTGCTTTAAAAGGATCTAGTAGCCAAAGTTAATTAAGACATAAATATATATATTTATGTAAATACATAAGGAGGTTATGTTAATATGCCATTAGTTTCTATGACAGACATGTTAAACAAAGCGTTAGAAGAGGATTATGCAGTAGGGCAGTTTAATATTAATAATTTAGAGTGGACTCAAGCTATTTTACAAGCGTGTGAAGAAGAAAACTCTCCAGTGATTTTAGGTGTATCTGAGGGTGCGACTAGTTATATGGGTGGTTTTAAAACAGTAGTTAATATCGTTAAAGGATTGTTAGATGATATGGATATTACTATCCCAGTAGCTATTCATTTAGATCATGGTGGAAGTGTAGAAAGCTGCAAAGAAGCAATTGATGCTGGATATACTTCAGTAATGATTGATGCATCTCATGATCCGTTTGAAGAGAATATTGAAACTACAAAAGAAGTTGTAGAGTATGCTAAAAAGCATGGTGTATCAGTTGAAGCAGAGCTAGGAACTGTAGGTGGAGAAGAAGATGGTGTGATTGGTGGTATTAAGTATGCTGATCCCCAAGAGTGTAAAGAATTAGTTGATCGAACAGGAATTGATGCTTTAGCTCCTGCACTAGGATCTGTACATGGTCCTTATCAGGGTGAACCAGATTTAGGATTTGAAGAGATGGAAAATATTAAAGATACTGCTGATTTACCATTAGTTTTACATGGTGGGACAGGTATTCCTGAAGAAGATATTAAAAAAGCAATTAATTTAGGAACTTCTAAAATCAATGTTAATACAGATTTCCAGCAAGCTTGGACAAAGGTTGTACGGGAATTGCTTGATAATGATAAAGACGTTTATGATCCACGAAAGATTATTGGACCAGGTAAAGAAGGTATTATTGCAGCAGCTAAAAGAAAAATAGATATCTTTGGAAGTGCTAATAAAGCTTAATTTTAATTTAGACAAAAGGGGGCAGAAATTATTTCTGTTCCTTTTTTCTTTGTAATTTAGAGAAAGGAGAGTCAATAATGGAACGAGAATTAGCAATTGAATTTGTTAGAGTAACTGAGGCAGCAGCTATTGCTTCTGCTAGATGGATGGGCCGGGGCGATAAGGAGGCGGCTGATCAGGCTGCTGTTGATTCTATGCGCGGTATGTTGGATACAGTTGATATTGATGGTGAAGTTGTAATTGGTGAAGGCGAGATTGATCAAGCACCTATGTTATATATTGGAGAGAAAATTGGAACTAGAGATAGCGAAGTTCCTGAAGTTGATATAGCAGTAGATCCGTTAGAAGGGACAACCATTATTGCTGAAGGTCGTAATAATGCTTTATCTGTTTTAGCAGTTGCCGAACGAGGCGGTTTTTTACATGCTCCTGATATGTATATGGATAAGATTGCAGTGGGTCCAGCTGCTAAAGGAAGTATTGATATTGAGAAATCTGTAGCTGAAAACATAGAGAATGTAGCAGAGGCTAAAGGAAAATCTGTAAAGGATATAACTGTTTTTATTTTGAATAAAGAAAGGCATAGAACTGAAGGTGGATTAGTAGATCAAGTTAGAGAAGTTGGAGCTAAAATAAAACTGATTAATGATGGCGATGTAGCTGGAGCTTTGGCAACAGGTTTAGAAGATACTGGTGTTGATTTATTGATGGGGATTGGTGGTGCTCCAGAAGGTGTTTTAGCAGCTGCTGGATTAAAATGTTTAGGGGGCGAAGTGCAAGCAAAGTTAGTTCCACAATGCCAAGAAGAGATTGAGCGGGCTCAAGAAATGGGAATTGAAGATGTGGAAGCCCCATTGCGGATGGCAGATTTAGCTGCTGGCGATAATATTATTTTTTCTGCAACTGGTGTTACCGATGGAGAAATGTTAGCTGGAGTTAGATTTGAAACTAATAGAGCTAAAACTGATTCATTGGTTATGCGTTCAAAGACGGGAACTTTAAGATTTGTTAAAGCTGTGCATCAATTAGACCAAAAACCTAAAAATGATTTATATAATTGATACTAAATTAATATAATAAATAATAATTAGGAGGCATTAAGATTGATTAATTTATGGTTGATTTTTTTAGTTTCAGCCCTAGCAATTATTATTTCTGGTACTAAACTAGCCGAGTATGGAGATGTAATTGCAGTTAGAACTGGAATTGGAGAGGCTTTAGTCGGTGGTATATTAATTGCTGCAGCAACTTCATTGCCCGAATTAATTACTAGTTCGAGCTCATCCTTTCTAGGTGCTCCTAATATTGCGATTGGTAATTTATTTGGAAGTAATACTTTTAATTTAATGATTTTAGCTGCTGCTGATTTATTTCATGGCCCCGGTCCGTTCTTATTGAAGGTACATACCCGCCATATTTTATCTTCACTATTAGGAATCTTATTATCAGGTTTAGCTCTGTTTTTTATGTTGGCTAATTATGTTACTGCCTTCAAATTTGATATTTGGGGTGTCGGATTAGGTTCTATAATCATCCTAATTGCCTATATTGCAGGTGCTAGATTAACTTATTATTATGAGAAGAAAAGAGATATTGCTGAGCAGGAAGAAGAAATAATTAATTCTGGTATTTCATTGGAAAAAGCAGTATTTGGTTTTGTGATTTCTGCTTTGTTTATTGTAGTCGCTGGAGTAGCATTATCTTATTCAGGTGATAAGTTGGCTCAATTAACTGCTTTAAATCAAACTTTTATGGGAACCATTTTAGTTGCTGCAGCAACTTCATTGCCTGAGGTTGTCGCTGCGATTGGGGCAATTAGAATTAATGCTTATGATATGGCAGTCGGTAATGTTTTTGGTAGTAATATCTTTAATATGACAGTTATATTTGCAGCAGATTTAGCTTATTCGGGAGATGCAATTTTAAGTTCGATTTCCTTGGCCCATGGTTTGACGGCTCTGTTGGGTTTGATTTTGGCTAGCATTGCTACTATAGGATTATTCTATCGCTCAGAAAAAACTTTCCTTAATGTAGGTTGGGATTCTATTTCTATTATTTTAATTTATTTTTTTGGTGTTTATTTACTCTTTCAGTTAGGGATTAATTTTTAAGGAGGAAATTTGATGAATATTGCAGAACTAGAAAAAAATACGATAGCAGAATTACATGAGTTGGCAAAGGATTTTGAAATTACTGGGTATAGTAGACTTAAGAAGAAAGAACTTATTTTTGAACTTTTAAAAGCAGAAACCGAACAAGGGGGATTAATTTTTGGTGAAGGAGTATTAGAAATTTTGCCTGATGGCTATGGTTTTTTACGTCCTTCAAAATATGTGCCTAGCGCTGATGATATATATATATCTGCTTCCCAAATTAAACGATTTGATTTAAGGAATGGTGATGTTGTTTCCGGTCAGGTTCGTCAGCCTAAAGATAACGAACAATATTTTGCGCTATTAAGAATTGAAGCTGTTAATTATCAAGATCCTGAATTAGCTCAGGAACGAGCTCATTTTGAAGATCTTACTCCGTTATATCCCCAAGAAAAGATTACTTTAGAACATGATGCTTCGGAAGTTTCTAGTCGTTTAATTGATTTAGTTGCTCCAATTGGTAAAGGACAACGAGGTTTAATTGTTGCTCCACCTAAAGCAGGGAAAACCGTTCTGTTGAAAAAGATTGCCAACAGTATTAGTGCTAATTTCTCTGAATCTAAATTGATGATGTTATTAATTGATGAGCGGCCAGAAGAAGTAACGGATATGCGAAGGTCAGTTGATGCAGAAGTGGTTAGTTCAACTTTTGATGAACCACCTCAAAATCATATTAATGTTTCCGAGCTAGTATTAGAAAAGGCTAAAAGGTTAGTAGAGCAAAAGCAGGATGTCATTATCTTATTAGATAGTATTACGCGGTTGGCCCGAGCTTATAATGTTAACATTCCTTCCAGTGGGCGGACTTTATCCGGTGGTTTAGATCCGACTGCCTTGCATAAGCCTAAGAGCTTTTTTGGAGCTGCGCGAAATATAGAAGAAGGTGGCAGTTTAACTATTTTGGCTACTTCTTTAGTGCAAACAGGAAGTAGAATGGATGATGTTATTTATGAAGAATTTAAAGGAACAGGTAATATGGAATTACATCTAAGTCGAAAATTGGCACAAAGAAGGCTATTTCCTGCTATTGATGTTAATTTGTCGGGAACAAGGAAAGAGGATTTATTATTATCTGAGGAAGAATTAGATACAATGTGGCAGTTGAGAAAGGATATGGGAGATTCTTCTGCTATCAAAATAATTGATTCCTTTATTAAACAAATCAAGGCAACTTCAAGCAATAAGGAGCTATTAAAATCCTTACAAAAACATCTAAATAAGTAATATTATAATTTGCAAATTTATTATTATTATGTTATACTTGAACGGGTAAAGTGGAGTGGTTTGAGATACAAGAAAATTATAATTAAGTAACTTAGCATAAATGCAGAAAAAAGAAAGAGGTGATTTAATATGAAGAATGATATTCATCCTGAATATGATGAAGCTAAAGTAAGTTGTGCTTGTGGTGCTGAATATGAAACTAAATCAACTAAGGGAGATCTTAGAGTAGAAGTTTGCTCTAATTGCCATCCTTTTTATACTGGGGCTAATCAAAACAAAGGTGCTCGAGGTGGTAGAATCGAAAGATTTAAGGAAAAATATGGTATGGAATAATTAGAGTAGCAGGGCATTTGCTCTGCTATTTTTATATCTTTTTTAGGGGGTATAAATATGCCACAAAAACAATATGGTGGTCAGGCAGTAATTGAAGGAGTAATGATGCGAGGCGATGACAATATTGCTGTAGCAGTTAGAAAAGAAGATGGTGAAATAACAGTAAAAGAGCTATTATTTAACTCCTGGACTAATAGATTTAAATTTTTAAAAGCTCCTTTTATTCGAGGTGTAGTTTCCTTATTTCAATCTTTAATCTTAGGGATGCAAGCCTTGACGTTTTCTGCTAATCAATTTGCTGATGAAGAAGAAGAATTAACTTGGTGGGAGTTAATAACTAGTATTGGAACTGCACTTGGTTTAGCTATTTTATTATTTGTTGTCCTTCCTGCTTCATTAATCGAACTGATTAAGACTTATATAGATTCTAATTTGATTTTGAATTTAACAGAAGGTGTAACTAAGGTTAGTGTGCTTATAATTTATATACTATCAATTTCTAGATTAAATGATATTAAACGAGTTTTTGAATATCATGGTGCCGAGCATAAAGTGATTAATAATTATGAATCTGATTTAGAGTTAAATGTAGAAAATGCAAAAAAGTTTTCAACATTTCATCCCCGCTGTGGGACTAATTTTTTATTAATAGTGATGGTTGTTAGCATCTTATTATTCTCCTTTTTTGGACGACCTAGTTTAATAAATCGGGTTTTAATTCATGTTGCTCTGTTACCAATAGTAGCTGGAGTATCATATGAATTAATTAAGAAAGCAGGAGATAAAGATGCTCATAAGTTATTTAAATGGGCAGCAGTACCAGGTATGTATTTACAACGCTTGACTACTTCTGAACCTGATGAAAGTCAATTAGAGGTAGCACTTCATTCGTTAGAATTAGTGCGTGATGAGGAGAAATAATACAATTGATAATGTAGAATTGAGAATTGACAATTAAGAGATCAAATCTGAATAATAAATTTGTTGTTAGATTTTGATTTTGAATTATAATTGTCAATTGTCCATTATCAATTTTCAATTATATTAGAGGAGGATTAGTATGGATTTTGATATAGAAAATTGGGTTAGTAAACTAGATAATATAGTAGATAGATATAAAGAAGTGGAACAGTTACTTAGTAAGCCGGAAATAATTAATGATCAGGATAGATTTCAGAAGTTATCTAAAGAATATGCAAGATTAAAAGAAGTTGTTGATAAATATGAGGAATATAAAGAGCTTAGATCTAATCGTCAAGAAGCTGAAGAAATTTTAGAAATGGCTGATGATGATGAAATGCGCGAATTAGCTAAGATGCAATTAAAAGAAGTGGAGCCTAAATTAGATAAAATATCTGAGACTTTACCTTTAATGTTAATTCCTAAAGATCCGAATGATAAAAAGAATGTTGTTGTAGAAATTAGAGGTAGTGCCGGTGGAGATGAGGCTAATATCTTTGCAGGTAATTTATATCGGATGTATACTCATTATGCTGATAAAAAGGGTTGGGATGTAGAGATTATGAATTCCAGAGAATCAGAAATGGGTGGTTTTAAAGAAATTATCTTTATAATTGAAGGTAAAAACGCATATAGTCATCTTAAGTATGAAAGCGGTGTTCATCGAGTTCAGAGGGTTCCTGATACTGAATCTAGTGGCCGAATTCATACATCCACTGCTAGTGTAGCAGTCTTACCTGAAACTGAAGATGTAGATATAGATATTAATAAAAATGATTTAAAAATTGATACTTATCGGGCTAGTGGACCAGGTGGTCAGAGTGTTAATACTACTGATTCAGCTGTAAGAATTACTCATGAACCTACGGGAGTTAAAGTTTCTTGTCAGGATGAAAAATCTCAACATAAGAATAAAGACAAAGCAATGAGAATTTTGCGATCTCGGATTCAAGAAAAACTTGAAAGAGAAAAGCAAGAAAAGGAAGCGCAAAAGCGAAAGAGTCAAATTGGTAGTGGAGGACGTAGTGAACGAATTAGGACTTATAATTTCCCTCAAGGTCGGATTACTGACCATCGAATTAATTTGACTACTCATCAATTAGAAGCTATTTTAAATGGGGAAATGGATGAGTTAATTGAAGCTCTAGTTACAGCAGATCAAGTAGAGAAATTAAAGCAGGTGGAGTAAAGTGGCTGCTTTGAATATTAAAGAAATTTTAGATAAGACTGTTGATTTTTTTAAAAAAGCAGATATTGCTCAACCGCGATTAGATGCGGAGGTCTTGTTAGCGGACTTATTAGGTATGGAACGAATTAATTTGTATGTTAATTTTGACCGGCCTTTAAAGAAGGAAGAAGTTGACCAGTATCGGGAATTAATTTTAAAACGCAAGCAAGGAATTCCAGTTGCTTATTTAGTGGCTAAAAAAGAATTTATGGGGCTAGACTTTCAAGTTAGTGATGATGTGCTTATCCCGCGGCCTGAAACTGAACATTTAGTAGAAATAATTTTAGAAAGAATAGCTAATTCTGATTTAGAGCAACTTGAAATTGCTGATATAGGAACTGGTAGTGGAGCAATTATTATTAGTATTGCTAAATTAGCTGAGAAATCAATTAAAGGTCTAGGAATTGATATTTCTGAAGCTAGCTTAAAAGTAGCTCAAGAAAATGCTAAAAGATTGGCAGTTAATGAGCAAGTAGAATTCAAACAGGGTGATTTATTGACACCAATTGAGGAAAAAATGGATATTATAGTTTCTAATCCACCTTATATTCCATCAGATGAGATGGATGATTTACAACAAGAAGTTCAACAAGAACCTGATTTAGCTCTTGATGGTGGTAGTGATGGGTTAGACTATTATAGAAAGATAACTAAGGGTGCTAAAGACAAATTAAAGCAAGACGGTTTACTTGTATTTGAAGTAGGAATTAAACAGAGTCAAGAAGTAGCTACTCTTTTAAAAAAATCTGGGTATTCTAATATCAAAGTTAGAGAAGATTATTCAGAAATTGAGCGAGTAGTGTTGGCTAATTATTAATTGAAAACCTCTGATTTAAAAGGTGGCTTAATTGCCATCTTTTTTTTATTGTTTAATATTTATAGAATCAAATAAAAAAAGACTTGATTTTATAAAGAAAAATTAGTATAATTTTACCAGGAAAATATTGTAAAACAAATCAGGGGTGAAATAAATGGTTGGTCAATTCACTAAAAACATAGTGAAGTTTTTTCTTAATTTATTATTATTAGTTTTAATTTTGAATTGTTCTATTATTTTGTTTGGTGATAGTATGAATTATAAACAGGCAATTATTAATGCTTCTCAACCTAGAGTAGATTTCAATGATGATAGGGAACGCGACCAATCAAGCAAAGAGACAACTGAGAATAAAAAAAAGATAATAGCTAATCAAAAATTATTAACAAATAAAACAATAGAAATTACAGGATCTGTGGAGCAAGGTATAAGTCAGGTAGTTATATTTTCTTCTAATAATAGCGATGTTTATCGGGCTAATGTTAAAGATGGAGATTATCAAGCGCAGCTTAATTTTAGTACACCGGGGACTAAAACAATAAATATTGTAGCTTTAAATGATCGCGGAGATGTAGTAGATGATTTAATTAAAGATGTTGATATTCATCAAGTGGAAAATCATTTAATTACTAATATGCCTTATTTTTATCAATATAGTAATAATTATTTTCCTGATAGTTCCTGCCAAAATACTGTTATAGCAATGTTATTAAAGTATTATGGTTGGGATGGAACACCTGATCAAATAACTAAGAAGTTTGGGAAAAAGCGGGCTCAATATGCGGGAGGATTTTCTGAGGTTTTTAATTTTTATGCAAATAATCATAATTTAGATTTTAGAATAAAAAATAATGTCAATATAACACCACGCTATATAGAAAGTTTAATCCAAGCAGGTAAGCCTGTTGTGGCTCATGGTAAATTTACTGGTTCGGGGCATATAATTTTATTAGTAGGGTATGATGATACTTATTATTATGCTCATGACCCTGCTGGTAAATGGGACCAAAGATATAAAGGTGATTATAAGCAACGAACTGCAACTAATGGTAGATACATTAAATATAAAAAGTCTAATCTGTTAAATGCTATGGAACGAGATATTGGTTTGTGGATTCATGAGGTTTATCGAGTGGATAAATAAATTGGCTTAATAGTGATTTAAAGAATATAGTAGTGGATTTTAGCGAGGGCTAGAATCCACTTTTTCTATATAGAGTGGTAATTTGTGAAACTTTATATAGCTTTTGATCAAGTACTCTTGGAGTGCGTCATAGACAAAAGTAAAATAGGACTTAACAAAGCTTTGCAAATAAGATATACTATAGTAAAATAAGACGGATGAGGGATTAAGATGAGACAAGAAAAAGGTAGTAAAATTTTCAATAAAAATGAATTGAATAGAGTAGCTAAATTATTGCGACAAGGAAAACTAGTAGCTTTTCCTACAGAAACTGTTTATGGTTTAGGGGCCAATGCTTTAGATGGACAGGCCGTTAGGTCTATTTTTTCTGCTAAAGGAAGACCAGCGGATAATCCTTTGATAGTTCATATTGCCACTAAAGATGACTTAGAGCAATTGATTGCTAATCCGTTATCTGAGACAGCAGAAAAGTTAATAGCTGAATTTTGGCCCGGCCCATTAACTTTGGTAGTTAATAAGAGCAATCAAGTTCCTGAAATCACTACAGGAGGCTTAGAGACAGTAGCAGTTCGAATGCCAGACCATAACCTTGCTGTAGAACTGATTGATTTAGCAGGGGTGCCGTTAGCTGCTCCTAGTGCTAATTTGTCAGGACGTCCTAGTCCTACTGCGGCTGAACATGTAATAGCTGATTTAGCAGGCGAGATTGCAGGA
>JBNJDB010000076.1:0-9439 GCA_051744465.1 Bacillota bacterium
CTAAATTATCATTTTCAGTATCAACTACAGCAAAGTAGCTTGCTCTACCAAATCTAGCATCCAATTTTGTCTTAAAACCTTTATCATCGACTGCTGTTATAGCAATTTTCATAATTATCAGCTCCCACTTAAATTTATTATTTTTCTTAATTAACTTCACACCCATTTAATAGTATAAACAAGTTATGAACATATGTCAATAGGAGAGTAAAACTTGCCCTCACTTATTAATTATTATCCCCTATTATTGATTTTTATACACCTGATACTACAATTTTATCCGCGAATACATTGCGTCTTTTTTTCATTTTTACTTTTTAATTTTTATCTCGGCAGTCTTCACAGTAACCATACATCTGCAGACACAAATCTTGCACTGTAAATCCTTCTTCTTCTTTTAATTTATCCTCTAAATTATCAGACAATAGTTCCTCCACTTCAATCACCTTACCGCAGTTTTTACAAATGAGATGATGATGATTTGATTGGTGCTTATCTTTAATCTCATAATAAGCAGAATCACCATTAAACTTCCTTTTAGCAACAATACCTGTATCTTCAAATAAATCTAGAGTCCGATATACTGTAGCTAAGCCAACTTTAGCCCCATTATCCTTTAAATTTTCATAGATATCCTGGGCCAACAGATGTTGATCTGCTGAAATTAAAACATCTAAAATTTTCTCTCGCTGTTTAGTTATCCTAAAATCAACACCAGCTGTTAATTCTTTAATCATTTTGTTCATACCTCCAATTTCCGATAACTATTCTCATTCTTAACTTTAGTATAACCAAGTTTTGAACATATGTCAATTAAAATGTAGGATTATTGTCAATATCAAACTTTTAGAGCTAAATACACTGATTTTGATTCATTAGAAGAACTATTTGCCGCTAGTCCTTTTGATATTGCAACAAAAAAAGATTTTGCATCTCTTGATAAAGCTGGTGAACTTTGATCTTCCCTTACCATTTCTTCCTCGAGCTTTAACATCTCGGCCACATTCTGAACAACGCGGTTTAAAATCATAATCGCCACCTTCAAATTTAAGCTCTTTCCCTTCTAGTAAAGCATCAGAAATTTTTCGCCGCGCTTTAGTTAAAATCCTTTGAAAAGTCGGACGAGAAACCACCATCTTATCAGCTGCTTTCTGCTGCTTCAATTTTTCTTTATCTTTTAAGCAAATAGCTTCAACTTCTTCTAATGACAAAACAACCTCTTCTAAATCACGTTTTCTTACTCCTATCGGCTTAAAAAACTTGACATCTGGAATATTAGCTACTCTTCTTTTTTTAGTTGGTCGCACCATATATATCAATTCCATTTCTTAGTTTGTATTATATTACTACTAAAATTATCTTTTAGACATTAGCTTTGTGGCATTAAACTAAAGTTTGACTTTGACTTAAATTTGAATCTTTAAACTCATAGCTTACAACTCATTATTTACTATTATACCATATTGATAATCATTCTCAAATTTAATTGATTAAAAAATAAATCACCGTAATTCTAAGACTAAATCTCCTTGGTCAACCTCTAACATATTAGCTACTATCTCACATTTAGCTTTCAATAAGAAGAAAATATTTTGCTCAGCATCTGATAAACCTTCAAAATTACCTTGTCCTTTACTAATGATAACACCTGCCTGTTCGTAAATTTCTCTAAATTTAACAGTAGTTTCTTCTAATACAGTGCCAGAAGTTTTACATCCGCTTGATAAAATTCTATCTGCTAATTGATCAATCCCAATTTTTTGCACTTCTTTAATACTAACATCATTTAAAATAGGTACATCGCGGTAAGCGTAGATAACTTCCACATCATACTGTTTCAGTTCTTTAATCAATAACTTATCAAAAATAGCTTCGCCAGAATTATCACCAATAATCAAAACCTGCTCTTCAGTTTTTAATCTTTTCTCTAATGCTGCAAAATCACTTTTGACAAATCCTTCTTTTACGGCTTGTTTGATATGATGGGCTACATCTACATCCAAACTTAATCCAGCATCAATAGCATTTCCTGTCGCTGAAATAACTAACGATCCAAACAGAGAATCATCAGCCTCATCCACTATATCTTCAGCCCTCGGATACAATTCTTGAGCCAATTTCATATGCTTTTGCTTAAATTCGCGGTAAGGATCTGCTACCCCGCTTTTCTCCTTTACAATCTTTTGGATTTTGCCCACCAAAGTTGGTCCTTTCATATCGGCATCAACTTCAGGCACTATCTTAGCATATTGCTCCATGATCTCCTTAATTAAGTCTTCATCATCTGTTACCATTCGACTTGATTCTAAAGTCTGACGAAAAATACACGGCAAACATTCTAATTGAATTTTCATAACTATCCCCTCAACTTTTTTAATAGATAATTGAAAATTAAATTTAAAATCACATAGGTACAATAAAAATAATCAGTCTATTACTCTCTCATAATTATAAAATTGATTAATCATCGGTTCAATAGCTAAAACCATTCTTTCGCGTAATCTTGACCCGCGATTTAGCTTACCGTAATTAGGAACTTATGGCGCTTCGTGTATTTTGCGTCAAATGCCGTGACCACTATAATTACGAACTACTCCATATACTTTTGGTTACACATAACTTGTATACAATCCCAATAAATACGCGACCTTCACAATTAGTACATTTTGATATCATAGCGCATTTTACCTTTTAAATCAATCTAATTGCTAAAAATTATTAATCCTACTGCAAATACAGTAGGATTAATAATAAATTCTTTATTCTTCACCTTGTTCTAATTGCTCTAGTCTATTCTTAACAGCATTTAATTCATCTTTAAGAGCATCTTTTTCTCGTTTAAGATATTCAGTTTCACTTTCTCCATTTTGTATATTATTTGCAGGTCTAGCATTGGCTCTACGAGCATAACCTCTGCCGCGACCTCTACCTTGACCTTGACTAGCTCCACGTCCTAAACCTCTCCGTTCATTAGTTCCTGGTTGATCGTTTGTGTTACAAGGGCCCTGTCCTCTTCCTGTTCCAGGACCTTGATCTTCAGGACCAGTTCCATCTTTACGAGGCATATGAATCATCTCCTTTTTGTTTTAATTATTTGTTCATTACAATTATATTATAGCTCTATTATGAACATATGTCAATAACAGATTTCTATTTTCCCCTCTCAATATTTTAACTTTTCCTTGTAGGCCAGAATAAAGTAGGAACAGCCTCACGGCACAGAATTTGCACCTGCTATTCTCATAATTTAGAAAGCACACTATAAAAATGGAGAGCTATTAGGCCCCCCAGTGTAATTAGCAATTTAATCTTCAATTTTACTGAGTGCATTTTCTGCTGCTTTAACCAATAAATTATGCGCCGGGAAGAAAGACTGATACGGCTGAGAAGAATAACTAAAGTCTAATAATTCTTCAGCATCAATACCATATTGAATAGCCATTGTAATTTTATCTATTTTATCCGTAGCCGGCTCACCACTGACAATCTGTCCGCCTAAAATTTCTAAGTTCTCACGATTAATAATCAACTTAGCCTTAACCGGCTTAGCAACAGGCATAATTGGAAAGGCAGTTGTAAACTCTGCTTTACCTACTACTATATCATAATCTTCTGCGGCTTCTTTTTCTAATAAACCAGTTCCGCCGACAAACAATTCATTAACCTTCGTCGCACAGCCATTATAAAACCCTTGATACTTTCTATCAGCACCTAATAAATTTTGGGCCAACAACCGACCCATCGGTACCGCATTAGTAGCTAAATCACCACCCGCTAGTTCTCCCGTAATTGCACTCTTATATTCTACACAATCCCCGACAGCACAAATATGATCAATATTAGTCTCCATCTGGCTGTTAACTTTAATGCCTAAAGGACCAATTTCTAAATCGCTATCTTCGACAAACTCTACATTTGGCTGCATACCAATGGCAAAAACAACTAAACCACCCTGCGATCCAAAGTCAATCATTTCACCATCAGCCAACTCCACCTGATCTACTTTTTCTGCGCCGGATAACGAAGCTATCCGAGCTCCTAAATGCAGATTAATCCCCAACTCTTGAAGTTGCTCTTCAGCTTCGGCTACCATTTCTGCATCCAGTAAATTAGGCAAAATACTATCTTCTAGATCGACTAAGTGCGTTTCTAATTCTGCCTCACTCAGAGCTTGAGATAATTCAATCCCGATTGCTCCTGCCCCTACAACTACTGCCTCTTCCACTTCACTATCAACTTGATTTAAAATTCTATCTAAATCTTCTTCATGTTTAAAGGTAGTTACACCATCTAAATCAGTGCCCTCAATTGGAGGTAAGATTGGACTAGCACCTGTAGCAATAATTAAATCTTCATAGCCGTATTCATCTCCTGCCCTAGTAGTTATGACTTGTTGATCAAAATCTACATCAACAGCATAATCTCTAATCAAATCTGCTCCTGTATCAGTAACTAGACTATCTTCTTTTAATGTTTTCTCCATCGGCAATAAATCCTCAATTACATAGGGCATCGCACAATACACCATTGAATGATCCTCTGGTCTCATTACTGCTAAATCTTTTGCTCCATTAAGTGTTTTAGCAATTGTAATTCCTGCTGGTCCTCCACCTAAAACTAATACTTCATAATCTGTCATTAACTATCCCTCCATTAATTTATATCTCAGTTAAGATCTATGATAATTCTTACCGTCTAATACTATATGTTTTCTTTCTTCTTCCTTTTTCCATTGATGTCTTACTAAATCTAAATTATCTTTTAACATCCGCACTGCATCTACTAAACGAAACTTTTTAGCTACTACAGGGACAAAATGCTTTCTAACACGTTTAATATTAGGACCAAACTGCCGCGATAATAATACTTGTACTCCTTCTTCTTTGAGTAATTCCTTAATACTCCTGAATTTTTCAGGATCAGCATGTTCTTCTGTCTCATCATCTGTAGAATTACTAATTTCTTTTATTTGCTCAAAATTTTCATCATCAACATCATAAATCAAATAAGCTTCAGCATCACCAAAATGACGGTTAATTAAATCTTGCCCATCATCTATAGCACAAGCCACACGTAAATTCATAATCTACATCCCTCCTTTTAACCCTGTCCATAGGGGCGGGGTTAAATGTTAAAAAATAAACCCTGCTCAGACATTATAAACATTCACTCCTTTACCTTCAAATCTCTTCTATTGATGTTACAGCTTCACTTTCTGCTGAATAATCAATTAATAATTCACCTTGGCGCATAGCTTCTACTACTATTTTAGAAAACGTAATTTCACCTACTAACTCGACACCTTTAGCACTACAAAATTATTTTATTTCTTGGCTCAAATCTAGATTAAGATCATATTTATTAATTGCTACCAGGGCAGGAATTAATAAATATTCTAAGTTATCACGGGCATCCAAAGTCCGATAGATTGTAGCTAAACCAACCTTAAATCCTTTGTCTTTTAGCGATTTGTAAATATCTTCTGCTATAAGATGCTCCTTCTGATGGTCTACTAACTCTTTTAAAATATATTTACGCTGCTTAGTCAATCTAAATTCAGCCTCAGTAGTTAGCTTTCTAATTAGTTCTTCTGCCATTTTATTCCCCCCCTGCTCACCCGCCTAACTGTTAACTTTAGTATAAATGAGTTATGAACATATGTCAAGATTAATCCAAAGTTAATCCCTACTTAAATAAGAATTTAGAGTAGGGAGATTAATTGCAATATTAAATTTTTAAATATTATTCTCAAACAACTATACAGAATAATTACTGTCATCTGCTCTTACATCTAACTCATAAAAGTGAGTAGTTAACTTTAAAATTGCAATAATAATTGCTATGAACTCCAATCTACCAAACCACATAGTAATTATTTGGACTAACTTTAAAAATGTTGGCATTTCAGGACTAGTTATTCCTACTGATAATCCAATTGTTGATAGAGTACTAGCATATTCAAACATAGAATCAATTACAGAATATCCCGAGGCTACAAAGACAAAAACCCCAAGCAGAAAAGTAAATATGTATAAAGCCACATAGCTGAGAATCCTCTGAGCATATTCAGGAGATAGTTCTATCCTTTTACCCCGCAAAAAGAAATGACTAGTTATCTCTTGATCTCCGTCATATAGTTCCTTTTTTATGCCCCAAACCATCGACTTCCATAAAGCAATAACTCTTTCTTGCTTTAAACCTCCGGCAGTAGCACCAACTCCACCACCAATAATCATCAAAATTGTTAATAACAATAAGCTAGCTGCGGGCCAAGCCCCAAAGCTGACTGTTCCCAATCCAGCACTAGACAAAGCCGAAATAACACTAAAAACTATATCCTCCATACCAGCACTAAATTGCGTCCCAAATAATGCTAGTCCAGCTATCAAAATAGCAAAACTAGGAATCAAAACCACTCCTAATTTTAGCTCAGCATCATTAATAACCTGCAATTCTCTTTTAATCAACAACCGATAATGAATTGCAAAACTAACTGTACCAAGCAGCATTAAGCCCATAGTAATCAAATTAATTATAGAGCTATTCCAGTAACCCATGCTAGCAGCTTTAGTAGAAAAACCTCCAGTTGACAGCGCACTCATCGCATGATTAATGGCATCAAACAGATTCATTCCGGCTAAAAAATACATTACTATACCTATAATAGTATAAAATACATAAATCTTAACAATTATTTTAGCAGTATCCATCAATTTAGACCCAAATCTATCATCTCGTCCTTCAGCTTGATAGAGATCAAAATCATGCGTTTTAAGCAACGAGGACATTACCAAAACTACAAAACCAAGTCCTCCAATATACTGCATCACACTCCGCCATAACAAAAATATTTTAGGCGTCTGTTCAACATCCATCATTGATAAACCAGTAGTAGACCAACCACTCATAGATTCAAATATAGCATCTATCAAATTCAATTGGCCACTAGAAATAAAAGGTATTGAACCCAAACCCACAGCAACGCCCCAGACTATAAAAACAACTAAAGAAGCTTCTTTAAAATCAATATCTAAATCTGTAACTCCATCACTCAATTTCAGTATAATACTACCACCTATTACCCCCAATACAGCTGGAACAATGAAGTGTAGCAGATGATTAGTTTCAGTTGGATAAAACAATAGACTAAATAATGGGAGTAGCAAATAAAGACCTACTGATATAATTAATTTACCTAAATAATTAGCTACTTTCTTATTCATTGATTTACCTCCAGTATAAATATCTACATTATTTAATTACTAATAAGCTATTCTAATCTATCAAAAAAATTTTCTACTCAGTCGCCAAGTATTTGATATCTTTAAAGATCTTTACTATAGCAAAGAAAATAACTAAAAATTCTAATCTCCCCAGTAACATACCAACTGTTTCGACCCACAAAATACTAGCTGGAGCATCAGCAGCAGTTATACCAACAGATAAACCAACAGTACCTAATGCAGAAGCAAATTCAAACATAGATTCTACTAAACCATAACCATGGGCCAAGTAAACCAAGACTCCCAAAGCATAAGTAATCAAATAGAGATAAATATAATTAGCCGTCTCTCTAATATATTCTGATTTAACATATAATTTCTTTTCGCCCCGCCAAATATAATTTTGGGTTATCTCACTTTGAGGAGCAAAATAGCTTTTAAATTCCCACATTAAAGACTTAAACATTAAATAGATTCGATATAATTTAATACCACCAGCAGTAGAACCAGTTCCACCACCAATTAACATTAAAATAATCATAGTTAGTAATCCAAAATCATTCCAATTCGTAAATGTATCTAAAGAGAAACCAGTAGTTGAAATAGCAGTTATTATTTCAAAAATACTACGCCGAAGTAATTGCGGTAGACTTTCATATAGCTTAGATAAAGAAAAATAACTAATTAATGGTACAGAAAAAGCTATTAAAAAAGTCATCAATCGCACTTCACCATTTTTAATAAATGTCTTGAATTTCCCTTTTAATAGAGCAAAATGGGTAGCGAAGTTAGTAGTTCCTAACAACATCAAAATCCAAGTTACTAATTCAATACCAAAATTATCCCAATAACCAATACTAGCCGGTCTAGTAGAAAACCCACCAGTAGACAAAGCTGCTATTGAATGGTTAATTGCATCAAACAGACCCATGCCCACTATAAAATAAAGAGCAACCCCAGCCAAAGTATAACCAGAATAAATCAACATAATCGCTTTAGCAGAACGCTTAACATGTGGTAATAATTGATCGCTTCGTCCTTCAGCATTATACAGCCCAAATCCATAAGGATGAATAATTGAAGATAACATCACAACAATCAAACCTGCACCACCAAAGAACTGCATAATACTCCGCCACATCAAAAAAATATGTTCTGTCACAGCTTCATCGACTACTGATAATCCAGTAGTAGTCCAGCCACTAGTTGCTTCAAAAATAGCTTGCGTGAAATTTAACTTACCTGCTAAGATAAACGGAAAAGCAGAAGCAATAATAGCAGTTAACCAAGAAACTAATACTATTATTCCTCCTTCTTTCAACGACAAACTTACTTCATCCGTATCAGGCTTTATAAATTTCCATAATAAAAAACCCATACTAAAAAAAATCAAACTGGGGATTAAAAACACATTCAAATAACCAATTTCTTGTGGATAAAACGGCAATACAAGCAAAGGTAACAATAAAAAACTAGACATACTCATAATTAAAACGCCAATATAATTTAATAATAATTTATATCTACCTTTAAGAATATTTTTATATCTCACTTCTATTAACCTCCTATCCTATTCACCATCACCAGTTAAGACTGCAAAAGCTTCCGCTTGATTTCCTGGTAATGTAATAATCAATACTTTATCATCCTCAATCAATTTAGTATCACCCTTAGGAATTAAAACATTATCATCTCTAATAACACAACCAAAAACAATATCATGCGGCAAATTTAAATCTTTAACAGTCTTACCCAAAACAGGAGAATCAGACTGTAAATGAACTTGAGAAATACTTACTTTACCTTCTTCAATAGATAATAAATTATTAACATCCGCTACTTCAACTCGCTGTTCAATTAATAATGAAATTAATTTAGTGGTGTTAAAGATAGTTTCAACCCCTAAATTTTTGAAAATTTCTTCATTATCAGGATTATTGACTATTGAAAAAGTTTTGGGAATTCCAAATTCTTTTTGGGCCAACTGACAGATGAATAAATTATCTGGGTCATTAGAGGTTAAAGCTAAAATGATATCTGCTTTATTAGCCTCAGCTTCTTTTAGAGTAGAGGGATTAGAACCATCACCATGAATAATAGTCCCTTTTAAATCCCGGGCCAAGGTCTCACAATATTCTTGATCTCGATTCACAATCAAAATTTGATATCCTTTAGCAGCAAAGTTTTTTGCTAAATGGTAAACAACTTTTCCGCCA